>JAUSDQ010000345.1 GCA_030650525.1 Sulfuricaulis sp. | reverse complement strand
ATCCGGCGTGGGTGGGGTCGTAGCGGCCGGGGTTGTGGTGGGGGCCGTGAGGGGGAGGGGTACAGGCTTGTGTTAAGAGTTTATTGAGATTCACCCTGTTTTTCCCCCGCGTCTCCCTCGGAGGGTTCGGCGCGTGGGGTAACGGAAGTGTTTTTCGGCCTCGTCAATGGTTTGCATCCTCGTTCGATCATTGGCACTTGGGTCCGCACCGACCTCGGTTTGGTTGTCGATGCAATGCTGTTGACCGACGTCAACGGCGACGGTTGGCCGGACGTCGTGACCGGCGAACACCGCGGCGGGCTCTTCGTCCACCAATGACGTAACGATGCGCGCTAAACGCGCGCCACTCAGATCACCAGCTTGCGACAGTAAAACGCCTCGGCGTAACGCCCAGCCGAATTCGCTTCGATGCCCCGTAAACGCAAGATCGCTAAAAAAGTGTCCTCGGTGAACCACTGTTTATCGCGTTGGCTCGCGAAGCTACGCATGATGACCTCGACCTTGCGGCTACAAGTGACCTCGTCCAACTCGACGTAACAGTTCGGCGTTCCCAGATCACCGTCGTATTTGGGAATTTCGTATTCCAGAATAAGGTGATCGCGAAAGCTGTTCCACGTGAGCTCCGCGATGACCCGATGGTCCTGATGCAGATCGTGGCGATAGTGGGTGAGGATCAGGTCAGGCTGTACCGTACGCCGCAATTCCTCGAAATAATTCTTGATCTGCTCGCCGACATACGGGAAAAAACTGTTCTTGAAGTCCTTGACGATAACCTGGTGTGAACCCGCGCCCGCCAGGAAAAGCGCCGCGCTCTCCTGCGCTTCCCGGGCGCGTTGCGGATCGGAGCTAAAGATCACCCAGTGAAACTGCAAGTCCGGACACTGCTGAATCAGCTTGAGCACGGTTCCACCGCAGCCGATCTCGATATCGTCGCAATGCGCGCCCAGGCACAAAACAGTGCGCAGCGGCTGCTTGCCTTGATTCAGCGTGAATCGGAACATGGTGGCCGTGTCCGGGTCAGGCCTTGGTCGCCGACTTCCACACTTCCCACGGCGTGTCGCCGCGTGCGTACATGTCGTCGAGCTGCTGCTTTTCCTTGAAGGTGTCCATGCAGCCAAAAAAACCATCGTAGCGATAGGCCAGGAGTTGCTGCTTCGCGACCAGTCGCTGGAACGGCTCGACCACCAGCTCCTCGCCCGGATGCATGTAGTCGAAGATTTCCTTGCGGAACGCGAAATAGCCGCCGTTCACCCACAGATCCATGTCGCGCACCGCCTGAATTTCAGACACCAGGCCGTCCTGGCCGACGGTAACCGCGTGAAATGACTGCGCCGGTTTCACGCACAGAAACGAGGCGATCTTTCGTTGATTGTGGAATTGGTCCAGGTAGGGGGTGAGTGGCATGGCTGTCAGGCCGTCGCTGTAATTGGCGAGGAACATCTCTTCACCCTCCAGGTGGCTGCGCACCGCCATCAACCGCTGCCCGATATTCGAATGTAACCCGGTATCCACGAACGAAATCTTCCAGTCGTGGATATCGCTTTGCAGGAGTTGCACTTGCTTGGCGCCGTTGGTGAGGACGAAATCGTTCGACAGGCATTCGTCATAGTTGAGAAAGTAATTCTTGATGACATCGCCACGGTGGCCGAGACAGAGAATAAAATCCTTGTGTCCGTAATACGCGTAGTACTTCATCACGTGCCACAGGATCGGCCGGTAGCCGATATTGACCATGGGCTTGGGGATGGCGTCGGAAAACTCCCGCAACCGCATCCCCTGTCCGCCACAAAACAGCACAACCTTCATATAGCCTCGCGTTCTTGTCGTAATGGTTACCGGGTGCGGGTTTTTCTTCGATGCTGCGGCGCCCGTGCGCGCCCCTTTGTGCCTACTTTAGCAGATTCCGCCGGTTTCGATCGCCGGCCGCGGAGCGGCGGTTCGGGCCGCAGCGCAAGCAGACCACAGCGCAAGAGATCGTCCGCGGCCGCGCGCACCAGCGAAAACTCCAGGCCCGCGCGCTCGGCAATATCGAGCAGCTTATGTTCTCCCGTGGCGAGATTGAGCAGCCATAGTATCGCCCACTGGCGTTCGGGGATGTCCTGAAATCCGCCCATCTTGCGATAGAGCCCACGGCGGCCGAGCTGAGGCTCGCCCTTCGGCGAAGTGTTGCGATAACAGACGTTACCCTCGAGGATGTCGAAGATTTGCAAACAGCGCGCCAGCGAGTCTGCCAGCGCCTCGGGCCTGACCAGATCCAGATTGTCCGCCGAGGTGTGATACTCGGGGAAGCCGCCGTTCGGGCTACGCGTGAGACGGCCCATCGGCAGGTTGATCCCCGGTGAGCCGAACTGGCGCTCGTCATAGCCCCACGGCGAGAATTCGAGGATCGCGTGCTCGCCGGCGTGACGCAGCACGTGCTGTGCCGCGCGGTCAATCTCGGCATCGTCATGCCGGCTCTTCTTATACGTGAGCTTGCCCGGGTCACCCAGGCAGGCGAGCACGAGACCGTGCTTGATGTGCGCCAAGCGATTCTCGTTGCGGCTTAACCAGGTGATCGAGCCGATGGTCGCGGGCGCAAACACGAACCGGTAGGAATACCGCCGCGGCCGCAGGGCGAGCGATTGCACGAGCGCCACGGCCAACGCCACGCCGGATAGATTGTCATTACACAGCGATGGATGGCACACGTGGGTAAATATCAGCACCTCGTCCCGGGTGGTACCGCGCAACAGGCATTCACCGTAGGTAAGATGGCCATCGGCGAGCGTGGAATCGATCACGACCTCGTAATTTCCATCCGGCAGGGCATCCAGCTGCCGCTGGCTCAGGCAGAAACCCCAGGTCTCTTCGTAGTATGAAGTCCGGTACGGAATCCAGTCCGGCTGTGCGGGCAATGTGAACAACCGCGGCCTGAGTTCGGCGAGAGTCATCGTTGCGCGTACCGGCACGCTGTAGTTCAGCACGTGCAAGTTGGAACGCCGGAAGTCGACGACTTTCTCGCCCCGGTCGTTCTTGATCCAGGCGTCGCGTATGTTCCATTCCTTGGGCACCGCCCAGTCGAAAACGCGCGTGCCGGTCGGTACTTCGTGCAAGGTGAGCGGGATACACGCGCCGATACGCCGCAACGTCGCACGCAAGCCGTCACCGGTAATACTGCGGCATAGCGGATAAAGCTCCTGGATCAAACCATACATCTCGGCGCCGGATTTCACGGAATCGAGGGGTTTGGGTAATTTCGCCGGCGTCACGGACGTTTCACTTCACTCAATAGCGCCAGAAAAATTCATCGTCGATCTGGCGGGTGCGGATGAGGTACTGCAACTGTTTCAGCCGCGTAAACGCACGGAACTCGAAGATTTCGCGTGGCATGTCGATGTGCTCGAACACTTCGCGCAATTCACGCGCACCGCTCTGGGCGTTGCGTTCGCAGCTGAAACCGGGAAGCTGGCTGGAAATCTTGTCGAACGACACCCGATAACTGCGGTTGTCGCCGCCGCTCGGACCGAAGCTCACCTCGCAGCCCGGGAACTCCTGCGCGACAATCTCGGCGATCTCGCGCACCCGGTAGTTGTCGCGATTATCGCCGACGTTGAAGATCTGGTTGTGGATCGCTTCCCGCGGCGCATCCACCGCGCAGGCAATCGCCTTGCAGATATCGAGCACGTGCACCAGCGGCCGCCAGGGGCTGCCGTCGCTGGTCATGGCGATCTTCTTGATCGTCCAGGCCAGCCCCGATAAATTATTCAATACAATATCGAACCGCATGCGCGGCGAGGCGCCGTAGGCCGTGGCATTGCGCAGAAAAGTAGGCGAAAAATCCCGGTCCGCAAGCTGGCTCACGTCGCGTTCCACCCGCACCTTGCATTGCGCATACGCCGTTTGGGGATTGGTCGGGTTTTGCTCGGTCAGGATATCGTCGCTGCCGACGCCGTAGACGCTGCACGACGAGGTGTAGACGAAACGCTTCACCCCGACCGCCTTGGCCTTCTTCGCCAGATCGACCGAGCCCAGATGGTTGATCTTGAAAGTGACCTCCGGCTTGTTCTGGCCGAGCGGATCGTTCGACAACTCCGCCAGATGTACCACGGCATCGAAGCCCTTCAGATCATCCTCGGTGATGCGACGCAGATCCTTATTGATGAATGCCGGAAACGATTTAAACCCCCGATCGCTGTAGAGCCAGCCATCGCGGTAGTAGCCGGTATCCGTGCCGACCACCTCATGGCCGCGCTCAATCAGCATCGGCACCAGCAATACGCCGATATAACCTTCCACACCCGTTACAAATACTCGCATATTCGGTAAACCCCCTTCACTAATGTTTCACCGGGCATCGGCCCGTGCGATTCTCATAAAAAATACCCCGCGGCCAAGGCACTGTTGCCTTGGCGATTTGTTCGTACCATAGCATATCCCACACCGCCCACTTCAGGGTGCGGTATCAGGCCCTGCTTTGGAACAGGGCGCTGGTCGCGTACCACAGCTCGCGCGCTAATTTCTCCCGATCCCAGACGATACGTTTTGCCAGATGCCGATACAGACACAGCTTCTCGGTCAATGGCAGGGGCGCGCGCCAGACACTGGCCAGGTAGGCATGATTCAGCTTCCAGGTCTGAAACAGCATGCGCCGCCGCAACGTCGGGTCGTAATGGCGCAGGACTTCCTGTTCGCTTTTTTTGGCGGTCGCCGACTCCGGGTCCATCCGGCGATAAAACAGAAACTCCGGCAGCTCGACGAACTTTCCGTACAGCGCCACCTCCGCCATGAGACAGATGTCCGAAGAAAAAAAGATCTTGATCAATGGCGTTCGTCCGAGCACCGCCGTCCTGACCACGCCATTCATGACGTTGTTGAGCCGAACCCGGTCCAGAAACTCGTTAAAGCGGACACAGGCGCTTTCCTGCGGCAGGCTGACCGCGTCGACATAGTCTTCCGGCGGCTTCTCATCGCCATACATCAGCCGGGTCCGGGGATATACCAGCGCCACATCCGGGTGCCGCTCGAACACCGCGACGCATTTTTCGATGAACTCGCACCCACAGATGTCGTTGGACGACGCCCATTTAAAGTATGCGCCGCGCGCGTGGTGAAAAACCGCATTATAGTTACCGGAAGCACCGATGTTGACGTCGTTGCGATAATAACGCACGCGCGTGTCGCGCCTGGCATAGTCGCGGCAGATGTCCTGGGTGGCGTCAGTCGAGGCGTTGTCGGAAATGATCAGCTCGATGTCGGAGTACGATTGACCCAACAGCGATTCGATTCCCGCGCGCAGATGTGCCGCGCCGTTGTACACCGGCATTCCGATACTGACCGTAGCAGGGGTGGCCATGATGAATTCAATGATTACCTGTTTATGAATCGCCAAAAGCAGCGCAATGCAAGTTACCTCGGCCGATCCGGCCCATCGACCCGCTTGAGCCAGATCTCGCGCCAGTAGGTGTTCGAGGCGCGCGGGCAACCGAGGCGCATGGGCGTGCATTCGGCCCGGCAGAAGACGTTTTCCAACTGGATGCAAGGATTCTTCATTTGCATCATCTTCCCGGTCTGTTCGTTGATCAGCCGGTCAACCCGCATCTGCACCCGGTAACGATTGCCGCTGTACTTCAGCATCTCCATATCGTAACGCATGCCGCGGTTGAATCCTTTTTTGGTCAGGGTGGCATAAATTTCAGCGCCTGATTTGACCTCGACCCACTCACCGGGGCGCAGATCGAGTATTTCGGTCGGTGTCTGCTGGCCAGCGGAAATAAGCCCGGTTCCCTCCGGAAAGGGCTTGCCTCCGGTCAGCATCTGGAACTTATTATAAAGGCCGACCAATAACCGGTACCCAAAGCCGAGTCCGGCAAGATTGCGGTAACCCGCCGCGGTCAGCACTTTGATCATATGCCAGACCGTGTGGTTCCCGGTCGTGGCATCCCGCACGTACTGCCAGGGATGCCACCACGGCAAAGGTTCCGTGGCGTCGAACAGCGCCGTCGTTTGACACACCCACGCAGGATCCACGCTGGTTTCATCGCCAGGCTGGCGTGCCGCACTCAGCACCCTTGCCTCGGTGCAGCCGCCTGGCAACCCCGCCACCTGTTCCGACGCGCCTTGATCCGGACGCTTCAGCCACGCCTCCTTCCAGAAAAAAACACAATCCGCCTGACAGCCACCGTGCAAGGCACCGTCGCATCGCCCGCCGTCGAGATGGACCGCGTTGTGCATGCGCCGCCCGCCGGTCTTGTTAACCGTGTCGCAAGTCTTATGCGCCACCTTGGAAACCCGCATGCGGCGGCCGCAGAAAGCAAGCATCTCCGGCTGAAAGGGTAGATTTTTCAAACGCGCCCGTTCGTCCAGAGTCGCCAAGATTTCTTCCTTGGATCGAACGATCACCCAATCGCCGGCGTGCAAACCGAGTCGCTCTGGAATTTCTAAAGCTGCTTGCTCCATAACATTTACCCCAACGGTAACTAAGAACCCATAACAGCAAAGAATAAATCAGACAGGATTTACAGGATTAAAAAAAGATTAACAGGATATCTTGCCTCTAAAATCCTTAATCCTGTAAATCCTGAATAATCCTGTCTATTTAATATTGTCAGGCGCCTGACGAACCCGATAACCAACGATCTCTGATCCGTCCGCGGATTTTATCGAACAGCATTCGCTCGGCCCCATCGGGTCGTGCAACTGAAACCCACATTATTAGGATGGCGGCGATATAGGCCGTTACCCCGACCGCCACCCCGCCACCCAGCCACAATGCCGCCTCCAGCGTGGATTGCGTGCCCGAGTAGCCCGGCAAAAATGCATGGACCGCAAGGATCATAATAAGCGACGCAATCATCGGCCGCAACGCCGCGCCCAGGAACGATCCCGCGCTGACGCCGATACAACGGCGCACCTGATGCAGGTAGATCGGCGTGCTCAGAACAGAGGCCGTCAGCACAGCGTACGCCACGCCCATGGTCCCGGCACCCGCCAGCAGGATCAGTCCCGTGAGCATGATGACAACATAAATGCTGTTCGTCTTCACCGCGCGATCGGGGTGACCGGTTCCAATCAAGACAGCGCATATGGATGAGTGGAAGAAAAGCAGCGCCCCGTTTATCGTCAGCAACTTGAGCAACGGCGTCGACTCCAGCCACTTCGTGCCGAGGACCACCGGCACGAAATAGTCCGCCACCGCGAAAACACCCGCGGCCGCCGGGATGGCGAACAGGGCCAGCATGCGCATCGCATTGAGATAGGCGCCGGCGAGCGCGACCGGGTCCGATGTCAATCGTGCGAAACCCGGGAGCAGCGCGCGGTTGATCGGGGCGGACATCTCGGTGCTCGGCAGATTCGCGAACTCGTAACTCACGTTGTACAAACCCAATGCCGCGGGGCCGTGCAAGCGGCCGATGAAGAAGTCGGATGAGCGCTCTTTCAGAAAACCCACAACATTGTTCAACAACAGCCATTTTGAAAAGCCGATGAGCGCCCGCGCCTTGCTGAGCGAAAAGTGCGGACGAAAAGGATGGGCCCAATAACTGTTCACCGTGCCGGCGAGCTTGAAGGCCAGCGTTCCCCCCACCAGCGCCCAATAGCTGTGCAGCCAGAACGCCAGCGGCACCGCGACCACGAAGCCAACGACCTTGCGGCTGAGCTGAAACGCGAATTCCTTGCGGAAGTCGAGATCCTTGCGAAAGGCCACCACCCCGATGTTCTCGGCGCCGCCAATCAGCGGCCCGACCGCGAGGGCACACACTACCCAGAACACGTCCGGCTGACTGTAGAAAAGCGAGATAGGCCACGCCGTGACCAACATCAGCACGGTGATGGTCAGCCCCAGCAATACGTTGCACGTCCACGCCGAGTGATAGTGCTCCTCGGTGGCGTCCTGGCGCTGGATCAAGGCAATGTCGAAACCGAACGCAGTAAGCAGCTCAGCCACCAGAATAAACGAGAACGCCATGGCCATGATCCCGAAGTCGGCCGGCGCCAACAGACGCACCAGGATGAGCGTGCTGACCAAACCCAGCGATCGCTCGACCAGCTTGAACAGCATCATCCATACGGCGCCGCGCGCCATCTTCGATTGGACGGATCGGGTCATAAAGACATTGAAGTTATAATGTATAGGCGGGAAATGGAAATATCACTGCCGAGAATTCACGCCATTTAACCTGGAAACTACTAAGTTTAGAGGTGTGTTTACGATTCTTCTGTGACGGGGAACACAAACTCAAGCGGATGATGCATGTATTTCACGCCGTTTACCAGACCTACCGCCGCGTCATCCCATACCGGATATCTTTCATCTGACAGGGCGATGACCGAAATACCCACGGCGGCATGCTCGTCAGTGGTTCGGAAGCGAATCAGTGCAGCGTTTCACCGCCAAATAACCCATGTGGCGGGAACCCGCGGTTTCCCGGCTCGTGGTCCACGCCCTGAGAAATCGCCGCCTCGTCCTGCGCGATGGAACGAGCCGCAAGAAGAGGTCGAGTGCGGTCGGAACCTCCGCGACAGACGCGAACCCATCGATAACGTTGAAGTGCACGGACAAGAGACCCATAAACTCATCGTGCGTGAAGTATCGACGATACTTGGACGCCCCGGTCACGATCACCGAAAAGTAGTAGATGCAGGCAGGCGCGCCCAGCTGGGCGATCCCGGCAATGGCAGCACGGCGCTCTTCATCCGTTTGCAAATAGTACAAGACCTCCGAAACCAAGATCAGACTGAAAGGTATCGCGCGAATGTCGGGGCGTGTAATCACCTCCAGAAGCTCCCCCTGCGAGAAATCGATTCCCGGGAATCGCGATCGGGCACGCTCGATAGCGAGCGACGAGATGTCGAAGGCCATGGTCCGCCGCGACAGCGCCGACACCACATTCGTCATGGCCCCCTCGCCGCAACCGATATCCAGCGTATAGTCAAAGTAGGCTTGCCCCAAACGGTCCAGCAGTATTTCGGTACGAACCCAATCCTTGTCCGACCCTTCCGTGCCCCACGGATTCGGCTGCGCGTACCACTTATTCCAATCTTCTTGGCTTCTCATTGCATGCCCCCAATGATATGTGGCGCATACCGTTGTCAAGCATCAATACACGCGTATCTCAGGAATTGGAACCACAAACCGGCCGCCCCACTCACGGATGAACGACATCTGCTGCATGATCTCATCCTTGAGGTTCCACGGCAGCAGGAACAGATAATCCGGCCGCGTCTCCCGGATCCTGTCGGGATGAAGAATGGGAATGTGCGTGCCGGGCGTGTACTTGCCCTGCTTATAAGGATTGCGATCGACGGTGTAATCGATAAAGTCGGTACGGATGCCGCAGTAATTCAAGAGCGTATTGCCCTTGCCGGGCGCACCGTAGCCAACGACGGTCTTGCCTTCGCGTTTGGCGTGGATGAGGAAGTCCAGAACCTTGCGCTTGGTTTCCTTGACCTTCTCCGAGAACGATGAGTAGTAATCGAGACGGTTGACACCGGCCACTTGCTCGCGCGCGCGCAGCTCGGTCACGCGCGAGGTCACCGGCTTGTCGCTGTCTTCCTTATGTCGACCGTATATCCTTAAAGAACCGCCGTGGGTGGGTAATTCGTCCACGTCGAACAGCGTCAGGCCATGCGCGGCGAAGACCTGCTCCACAGTGATAAACGAGAAATACGAGAAATGCTCGTGATAGATCGTGTCGAATTGATTCGACTCCACCAGCCGCAGCAGGTGGGGGAATTCCATCGTGATCACGCCCTTGGGTTTAAGCGCCAGCTTCATGCCGGCGACAAAGTCGTTAAGGTCGGGCACGTGGGCCAGCACGTTGTTGCCCAGCAACACATCGGCCTGACCGTACTCGGCCGATATTTCGCCGGCGCTTTGCGTTCCAAAAAACCGCACGACCGAACGGACGTTCTTGGCCAACGCGGCCTGGGCGACGTTCGCGGCGGGCTCGATACCCAACACCGGCACCTGTTGCTTCACGAAATGCTGCAGCAGGTACCCGTCATTGCTGGCGATCTCCATCACCAGGCTCTTGGGGCCGATGTGGAAACGCTCGATCATCATATCGGCGTAACGTTTGGCGTGCTGTACCCAGCTATCGGAATAAGAGGAGAAATAGGCGTACTCGCTGAAAATATCCCCGGGCGCCACAAATTCCTCGAGCTGTACCAGAAAACATTTCTCGCACACGTACGCATGCAGCGGATAGAACGGTTCCATGTGATTCAGCTGATGCGTTTCGATGTGCGTCTGGCACAAGGGCGACATGCCCAGGTCAACGAAGGTCCGGGACAAGGGGGCGCTGCAGAAACGGCACGGGCAACGTTTTTGACCCGCGACAACCCCCGGCCCAATAGACAGTGTTTTTTGATTCACGGATTACCTCGTTATTGTTTTACGGTCCAAGCTGGCCACACTTCACGCGGTGCATGAAATCGGCGGAGACGGCGGCAAATAATCCCTTAAGACCAGAAACTACGCGTGTACCCGGCTTTCCAACTTTACTTGCCCATCGTCAACATGGAACAAACCAGGGCCCTTGAACAATGAACTCCCCTATACCGGCCGTTCAGTGTTATTTACCTGCTTATAATGGCCCACATCATCTTACAAGTCACCCAAGAGGCGAATATTAACCCAGACTTGCCGGGATTTTAAGCGCATTCCCCGGAGATAGCTGTTACCGCAGCGTGGAGAGTCTGCTTCAGGCCCATACGCTCGCGCCCAAGGGGCCAGACACCACCGCCGATCACCGGCTCCGGTCAGGGGCAGGTAATCGACCGGACACGCTCCCGATCCAATGACGCAGCCTGCGCAGCACCTCCAGGTAGCCAAACTGTTCGGCCTCGAAGACAATCGAATGAATATTCTCCGCATCCAGGAATCGCCGCAATCCCAGCGGTGGGGTATGCGGATAATTCAGCCCTGGAAGACAGGTGGTCGCGCTGTCGATATCCAGTTTTTCTAGCCACGGCCATTGCTCCCGCGTCCAAATACCGCTCGGGTAGCACAGATGCCGCAGAGGCTTACCGATTATTTTTTCCAGAACCGACCTATTGGTGAGTATTTCATCGCGCACCTTCTGTTCATCGTCGACAGCCAGACTATGGCGATGCGTGTGTAACTGCACATCCACGCCGCGTGCCGCGAGCTCGCCCAACTCCACGCTGTTCATCAACGACAGGCTGCGGCTGGTCTTGATCCAGCCGTAGTCCACTTGCAGAATTCCGGCAAGTTCCTGGGCTATCTGCTGGCACTGATCTTCGCTACAGTGCTTTTCACCATGATCGATCACCTCCCAGGTGGCGCGTTTATTTTCCACGGAATTCGATAAATTCACTTCCTGATCCCTTACCCAGGTCTGGCCGTGAAATCTTATTGACGGCAGCGCGGTACGCCAGAATAAATATTGTACGGCCAGCCGGAATATCGGCGCCTGCTTCTGGACGTAATACGTGGTGACATAGGTTGTGGCGGGAAGTCCAAAAGCCTGCAAGCGTGGGCAAGCCTCGCTGTAGACACCGTAGAAACCGTCATCGATGGTGATCACGGTCGCGCCGCGTGGAAGATTATTTTTCTTCAAGCGCTCCAGGGCATCCTCCAGCCGCAGAACTGGAAACTTGTGCCGTGCGAGAAATCGCAGCCGCTTGTCGAAAGTGGTCGGCGTCATGAACAACATCGGCCGGAAATCCGCCTCATCGCGAAAGGCAAAACCGTGGTAGCAGAGGATGCGCAACGCCTTCCCGGTGAACAGCCGCGCCAGGTGAAACAAACCCAGCCACTTGCTGATTCTAAGAAAGAGGTGTTTGGCGTTCTCCCGCATTTGGATCCTGTCTATCCGCTATGTATCGACGCAGTCATGTTTCGTCATGGTAATTATTTTATTGGCTCGATACGGGCCAGAATATCCGACAGCGGATGGCCGCGATGGCGCTCGATGAAGTCGCGCGCGATTCGCGCAATGGTCTCCTGATCGCCGGCACTAAGCTTGGTCTTCCAACGCTCGCTTTTGACAATCTTACCGACCCGGTCCAGACGCATGGAATTGCCGAGGATGTGATGTTCCACGGCCTGAAAGTCGCCGGAAAAAGGCTG
Organism: Sulfuricaulis sp.; assembly: GCA_030650525.1. Taxonomy (GTDB): domain Bacteria; phylum Pseudomonadota; class Gammaproteobacteria; order Acidiferrobacterales; family Sulfurifustaceae; genus Sulfuricaulis. Next base: position 32,862 of record JAUSDQ010000345.1, on the reverse strand, counting down.
CGGCGTCACCCCCGCAAAGCGGTGGATCTGGGCGAGAACGCCGTTCACGTCCTCACACAAGTCTTCATAATAAATCCGGATGCTATGCGGAAACTCTTGCAAGATTCGCAGTATGTCGAGTTGTTCCTTGATCCATACCTTCATCGCCAGCGCGGCGTCCCAGCCGCGATTCTCCATAAATGTCGTCACGACACCGCGTGGGTCGCGGACGAGGTACATGGGCAGTAGATTAATTTCGGGCAGGCGTTGCAGATAACGCAGGCGGTAGGGGCTCTTGTCGGCGTCCACGAACACCTTCGCACCGGTAAGCGCGAGCGCGGTTTGCATAAACAGGACGTTGGCGCGGTTGTTTTGCTCTATCTGCTTTGAAAACCCGGGCATGTGCCGCAACATCCCATCGCGCAGCTTTTCAATGCGGGTGTGGCGTATACGAGGCAACGATTCAGTGAGATATTGATTGAAACGGGCGTTGTCTACCAAACGATAACCGGTGCCAAAATCGTTGGGCGAAAAGGGCAGGTTATGTTGCTCGAAGACTCCGGCGGTCTTTACAAAATACGGACATGTCTTCAGCACCGCGCCGCAGGAACACTGAAAGGTATTCACGTCGGCGTCTTTCCAACCCTCCATCTCGCCGACCGTGGTGATGTCAGGATGGGTATTGAGCAGGAATGACAGTAAAGTCGAGCCCGAAAACGAGGAGGAGGTAATGTAGAGCACGTTTGGCATAATATTTTTCTTGGTCCGTTAATTCGACAGAAGTGTTTCGATCCCGGCTAAGGCAGGATTAAATGCGGTCGCATGGCGCTTCGACGTGGCATCATGCTAGCGGATCGAGCAGCTTAGCAAGTTCTTTCGTGCGCGATTCGCGAGTATAACTCGCAATGATGGCATCGTTCGCGAGCGGCGCGCGCCCGTGACGCAGACGTTCCAGAAAATCGCGCAATCCCCGCATGATGGCGGACTTCGAATCGAGCGGACTGAGGGTGTCAATGCCAGCGTTCGCGAGCAACTGGGCCGTGTCCCCGACGGGGTCGGTCAGGGCAAAAATAGGGCGCCGCGTACGCAGATATTCATAAAGCTTGGCCGGAATCTGATGATTGCAGTTCGCGGCCTGAAAGATCAGCAGCCCGTCGGCATTCATCATTTCCGCTAACGCCTCTCGATAGGAGATCGCCGGTTCAAGGAAAACGATGCCCTGCAGACCGTGGGCGCGGACCAGTTCGCGAAAATAGTCCTCATTGCCGCTGGCACGCAACACGATTTTCAGGCCGGTCTCCGATATCTCGCCGGTGCGGTTGAGCTCCTCCAGCGCCGCAAAAAAGGCCCGCGGATCGCGCTCCGAGGGATACAGCAGTCCGCTATGCAGCAAGACGATCTTGCCCTGGGTGCGCGGCCTGGCGGGCGCGCTTCGCTCCAGCGCGCGGAAGTTGTCTTCGTCATAGCCGTTCTCGATTTTCGCCCAGCGCGTGGCCGGCACCTCGGGGTAGCGCTCGGCATACATACGCGCCGCTCCCGGGGTGGTAAACACGGCGTGCCGGCAGCGCGCGATCGTCCGGCGCTCGATCCAGCGAAAAACCCGGCGCCTGAGTGGATCGGCCGGGTATTCTTCATCGGTCATGGAATCTCTGAAATCAGCAATCCACGGAAGACCGCTCAGACGCTGGAGCGTAAGACCGATCAAATGCGCGCTGGCAGTCGGAAATGTCGACCAGATTACATGGGGCCGGTAACGGCGAATCAGCGCCATCCCGGCCGGCACGGCGCCCAGCCACCAGCTTATCCAGCGATCCGGCACGGCCAGGAATCCGGGATAAGCGCCACGAAATGCCAGGTGCCGCGCCGTATCCAAAGCAAATGCGCGTTTGACCACCACACTCTCAGGTATGTCGCGTAACTGTCCGTCGTTAACCGCCTGATAGGCACGGGGGTGCGCGGTAAGGATAATCGGCTGCCATCCATATTGGGGAAGATAACGCGAGAACGTGAGCGTGCGCTGCACACCGCTGCTACCGTGCACCGGCGGATAATGAAAAGCGATCATCAATACACGCTTTACCACGATCTAACCCACTCCTGCGTCCAGCGCGCCACCTGATCGCGCCACTCACGACGGGAAAAGGTGTGATTGGCCCCGGGCAAATCCCGGCGTGTGACACGCGCCGCCTGCAACAATTTTCGCCACGACCGCGACCCTGACAGGGTGTCCTTGAATTCACCGGCAGTCAGATCGTCGCCGCTCAATATAAACAACAAACGCCCCTTGAAGGCATTCAATCCAAATAACATCCGTGCCGGTAGCGGGGTCATTTCCGTTCCCGCGGCTATTACACCAGCGATGTCCGGTACCGAGGAATGGTCATGGGTTTCCCGGCTGTTGGCTGACGGGGCCAGGCCCACGCTCGCCAAAATCATGCGCATAAAAGAACCCGTGGCAGTGAAAATATTAAACTCTCCGCGGGCTATCTTGCGCCACAGACCAGGATCGAACAGGCGCAAGAGATAATAATGTTTGAGGTAAGCCTTGGCCACACCGGTTTCCGTGCGCACCCATGGATTCACCAATACTAAACCGGTAACCCGGGGGTCGGTATGGGCATAGAAAAGTGCCGCTGAGGCGGCATCGCACAAGCCCCACAAGACAAGCTCGCGGAGATCGGGTAACCGATTAAAGAGTTGATCGATGGCAGCGCGAATATCCGCATTAACTAATTCGAAAGTTCTGGATTCACCATCGCTGTCGCCCATGCCACGATAATCGAATCGCATAACGGGTATGGCGGCATCCGCCAGTGCGCGCGCCAGGAGTACAAACTGGCGGTGACTGCCGACGCGATATTGCGGACCGCCCACGACAATAAGCACGCCCCTCCCTGCCGGTTTCTCTGGAAGATGCAACATTCCATACAACCAGTCGCCGCCGCATGAAAAACTAATCGGCACTTCTTGCGTCATCAGACCGTCGCTTCCTGAAATATTTGCGTGGTGACTTGCAACAGCAGGGGCGCCTCGGCGATCTCCGCTGACGACCAGAAGGGCGGGCCTGATACCTGTTTCGCATCGACATGAGTCCCTTTTTCACGCCACTGTTCGATCACTCTTTGGCTCGCGGGCGCGAACGAACGCCCCTCCTCCGATGTCAGTTCCAGCCAGGAAACAGGCGGAGAATCCTTGCGCAACATCTGTTCGATGCGCAATTCATCGATGGCGGTAACCAGCTCGGACGCTAGCTCATAACCTCCCACTTCAATAGACCGGCCGCTGGCCATGGTTCGCCGGAGGCTCTGTGTCGATTCCCGCTCCTCCGCCCCCGAGATCATGTCGGCCGCCAGCCGTAACCGCAAAAATTGATTGATCATGCTCGCGCCATTTATTACCGGCTGCCACAACACGAGTCTTTCAAAAAAATTATTTTGTTGTTGCGCAAGATCCATTGCCAGCAAAGCCCCCAGGCGCAGGCCCAACGCGCTAACCAGCGTTGCCCCCTGGTGTTGCAACCACGCCCGCGCGGCAACGACGTCGTCCTTCCAGATTGACCAGCGTGCCTGTCCAAAATCCCCTTGGCTTTCGCCGGTGCCATACAAATCCAGCACGAGCACGCCGAATCCCGCCCCTGCCAGCCGGCGTGCCTGCTGGGCCAACATCCGGCGCGATTTGTTCATCTCCTCAGCAAACGGCGGTAGAAAAATAATATCCCGGCGCTTGGTTACCTTCCTCTGGGTGGGATAATACATGGCGAAGAGCTTACCCGCGGTCCCCTGAATAAAAAACGATTGCGCGGGAATGCCGGCCGGAACGGAGATCACGACTTTAATTTTTGATCGACAAACGTGCTTAAGCTGCCCAAGGTTTCGAATGTGTCGGCACTGATTTCATCGTCATTAACCGTGAAGCCATAATGCTCCTCGAGAGCGGTTATGACGGTAACCACAGCCATAGAATCCAGCTCCGGCAAGTCGCCCAGCAGATGGGTCGATGCCGTAAACGCTTCGACCCGCTCTCCCAACTGAAGCGAGTCACGCAGGACTTTCTTGACCTCTTCGATATTTGACATCGTCTGCACCTGTACCGGTTATGTTATTGATCACGTCAGCCGAGGATGGATGAAAGTAGCCGCTACCTTGCCAATGCGGGCATCCATCGAGCACTAAACCCAAAATGATAGATGAACGGACATCGCACTGCCTCAGCCCTAAGTTACTATAGCGCCAGTCTCCGAGCCAAAGCTATCAAGATACTTGTCATAAAACGGCGGTGAATTCTATATTTGAATCCGCGTTTCTGCAAACCACAGCCCCTTTCATGCCGCTCAATGTTCAGTCAGATTGTAAACAGCGGGCCATAATGGCTTAATACTCAAGGCATACTTGGGATCGGCTGCAAGGTTTATGTTACGACATGGCATCGCCCCATCATCAGTGCGCCGAGCAAACAAATGCGGATTCCCGATAGCTGTCAGCCGGATCTTAAACCTTCCGAAGAAATTATAGTGTAAGCACAATCATGACGAAAAATAGCAGCACTTCATTGCTGAGCCGTGCCAAGGCTTTGGTAGCGGATTTGGGATGGTGCGACGCCTTCATTTATGTGCTCGATACCCTGCTGTACCGTCTCACAAAACGTCAGTGTGTCTGGAAATATTATTTATTCGCGCAGCCCGTACCAGCCTCAACGCTGCTTCCACCGGCACGCGGCAGAAGCATCGAGATTATTTCAATACCGCCGGGTGATCCGGTAATAACTGAAGTCAACCGACCCAAACAGGTCATTGATGAGCGCTACCGGCAAGGTGCGATATGCCTGGGTGCATTCAAAGCGAATCGCCTAATCGGTTTTCTGTGGTTCGTGATAGGACCCTACATCGAGGATGAAGTGCGATGCCGTTTTCTGCCCCAGCCTGAAGGCCAGGCCGCCTGGGATTTCGATGTCTACCTGGATCCGATCAATCGCACAGGATTTGCTTTCGGACGGCTATGGGATGAAGCCAATACGTACTTGCGTCAGCGCGGCGTGATATGGACGATGAGCAGGATTTCTGCCTTTAACTTGACTTCTATTCGATCGCATCAAAAATTGGGGGCGGCAAAAATCGGCTCTGCTCTGTATCTGAGGGCGGGTGAATACCAATTAATGTTCGCAACGCTGGCACCTTACGTACATCTATCGACAAAAGCCGAAACTATTCCCACGATTCATCTGCCGGCTCCGGCTCGATGCAATCAATCTTCCCGACCTCGGTAGCCTGCGCCCAAACGCTGATCATCGGTAAGACGATGTACTTCCCTACCTGATCGCTACGTTCGGCTTGGCCGGGGTCTGGGGAGGCGTCACACCCGGACTGGATGAGAGTTTATAAATAAATACATTTTCGTTGACGCTATTAACCACGACAAATGCATTCTTCGACGGGATGTAACGGAAACGCCCGTAGGTTCCTGTATCGTTTGGAGCCGTGGGCACGACCGTGTTTGCCGAGGCTGGCGTAATAAGGGTCCACGACAGCGTATCCAAATTCAGTGAATAAACATTCGCTCCACCATTCCATGCAATTATTCGATCGCTGACGGAATCGTAGTCAACACCCGGATTTTTTGCACTTTCAATCCCATTCGCCCCCGTGGTCGACAGGGATTGCCAGGGGATCATTCCGGAACTATCAATATTCCATGAATAAATTTCACCGCCTCCGATGGCAATAAACTTGCGTTTCTTGGCATCGATAGCCGCCGTTTTAGTATTATCGTAACAACTGACTTTGTTGCTCCTTTGAGTCCAAACATTCGTAGTCGGATTCCATTCGGAAAGATAGCAGCCGGTTTCAGAACCGAACATCCAGGCGCGCCCCGTCACGGGATCGACCGCGGAATACGATCCGTATCCCATCGTAAGGACATCGGCCTTTCTTTCCCATCTCATGGTTCCAAAATTGAAGCAATCGGTATTATTTTGAATACCCGATTGGCTGTACAGCGAAGGGACGCCAAACGAACACAAGCTGTCCAAGCCGGGAACATATTCGATAACATCGTAGGTATGCCTGGAGACGGGACCTCCATCGGATGCATAGGTCGTATTTTCCGCCGGGGGCACGCTGGGATCTTTGACCCGCAGCCATTTGAGCGTGTTAACATCGAATGCATAAATCTCGTTTCCGCCATAGGCGAAATGACCACCGCCCCAGACAAGCAAGCGACCGCGCTTGGTGTCAAAGGCGCCACCGCTCCATACGTCGATTACACCGTCAACGCCCACACCGTTATCGGTGTACTTCACTCCGGCAGGCCATGGGTAAGCGACACTCTTGAGATGTGAATTGGCTACCTCACACCACGTCCCGGCAGCGAGATCATTGATGTCGGCAGGACAAGCGGCGTAGGCGGCGCTTAAGGACGCCCAGCTCAGTACCAGTATATTCAGAACCGTTTTGCCATTAATTTTCAACATAGTGATCACCCATCATTAAGACTTTTCCGTGGTCAATACCCGATATGAGCGATTTAGGGTGCCTCAAACATCAAGTAGGTATACTGTAACTCGCCCTTGTTGTAATCCAAATACAAGAACCCGGTAGATGAAGCAAACTGGGTGTCCACGAAGTGACCGACAACGTTATCGGCGGCTTCCCGCGCCGTCGGTGAACCATATATGCCCTTGGTCCCACGATTGAAGTAATACTTCGCCTGGTCATAGAATTTGCGTTCACCCGTGTACTTGTAGCCGCGCACCAGCGTGTTGACCACAGAGGTAGTATAAACCGGATCCCAAAAGCTACAGCTGGTGCCGCAATTGGCCGAATAGCTGTGCCAGGGGGAGCCGTTCACAATCCCGAAGGTTTTACCGGTGTATTGATACCTGGCATCCAGGCCGTACTGATCGACAAACCGCGCCATCGCCACGATGCGGTCCCGGAGCTGGGTATTGCCGGTCGTGCGGTAGGCGTGATCGAAGGCTTCGGTCAGGATTCCAATGTGGAACGAAGGGACGATACGCGCACCCTGCTCATAGGGACAAGAAGACGCGCCCGAGTATTTGCAGTTAGGGTCTGAGCTCAAATCCTCATTGGTGTAGTACGACCCCATGAAATACATGCCACGCGCATCCCAATCCGGTGCTTTAAGCCACATGTCGATCAACTTGTCGCGCAAACTTATCCAGCGCTGCTTGTTGGTGACCTCCGCCACGCGCGTAGCCAGCAGCAGGTGGCGCGCGCCCTGACGCAGGCTGTATTGCGCCATGTCGGTCTGGCCCGCAATATATCTCGGGGAGCCATTGGAGTTCTTCTCATTCCAATAGGCCTCCACCTCCGCGGCAATGTTCTCCGCTTCGGTGAGCGCGGCGGTATCGCATGTCGAAGTGGCGCAGGAGTATTCGTACCAGGCCACGAGGCCCCATCCATAAAGATGATCCAGAAGGAACCCGCGATCGTATTCGAATTCCGGTGAGGTGCGGTATTCATACTTGAAATAGCGCAACCAAGCCTGAGTGCGGTTGAGATACACCGCATTGCCCGTGCGACGGTACATCATAAGATATGTCCAGAGGTCATCACCCTCAGCATCACCATGAACGTCGATATTCGTGACGTAATAGTTAGATACTCGCTCGGTCACGACTTCCGCGCTCGCACTCCAGGTCCATCCCCAGGAGCGATAGGCGTTGCGCTCGTCCTCCAACGAAGGCATGGGCAATCCGCCAGTGGGGGGGACGGGTGGTGTCGAGATTGGCGTAGCCGTACGCGTCGAAGTCGGTGTCGAGGTTGGTGTTGCCGTACGCGTCGCAGTCGGTGTTGCGGTTGGTGTTGCCGTACGGGTCGAAGTCGGTGTCGCGGTCGTCGTCGAGGTTGACGTGGCGATCCGCGTCGAAGTCGGTGTCGCGGTCGGTGTCGGCGAAACCGACGCGGAAGCAGAGCTATTGTTAGCGGTGCCGCCGGCTCCGTCGCTCCCGCCTCCGCAGGCGGCGATCCAGAAGGGTAAGGTCAGAATAAGAAAAAGGCGGTAAACTCGTGAACTGAATGCAGTTTCTATCATTTGTGTGATGTTCATTTCCTTGATCAATCGGCCCAAAAGCCTATACATGGCTATACGAAAACCGTGTTTGGCGAGTTAGGGATACCAATTTTCTCGTCTGCGTCTTTGTGAAATAAGATTACACGATAATTTTCGCGATAAATAAAAAAACTGACCGATGCGGAATAAAGGCTGATGAAAGGCGGGGATTCGACACATTTACTTCGAATAAAGGCCTGCATCAGGGGGAAATCACAGATACGTCTACAGCTCTATCCGGCGCTCTGTTATGCTAAGCGCCTGCATAACTGCGCCCCAGGGCAGATATCTTTACAGGACGCGTAACTCGTCCTTAGCGGTGAAATTAGGTTTACTATTTCACGGCATCTAACTCGAAGTACTTAAGCGTATGGGCGGAGAAACATCATCTTTCGGGCACTATCGGCAATCCAATATGAATAGATCATTCCAAGCTTTCCTGTTCGTAACCTATCTCCTATCTCTGTCGTCTCCGGTTTCTGCCGCAGATTATGGCCAATTTGGGCCGTTCGATTATTATGACTTAAAGAATACCCCACATAACGCGTTACCGCTTGTCGAACGGGCACATTTCGGCGCTGTTACTAAAAATCGGTTAAGGCGGGGAGAAATCTGTTCATACTGGGGGGATCTGGATTATACCCTCAGGGCTTTTCCAAACCACCCTGGCGCCCTCATGGCCATGGTCGAGTATTTGGAAGCAGGCGGCAGTACTAGTCCATGCGCGAAAAAGGCGGTAAAAAGAAACGTGACGGATCTAGCCGTTGAACTGGAAAAAGGCGCTTGGCAGGAAAAAACCGCCGATTATTATTTCGAAACAGCGATTGAGTTCCGTCCTCAGCATGCCGCCACTCGGGTTCTTTACGGCAGATATCAACACAAGGAAGGCAGACTAAACGAGGCGCTCAAGACGTACACTGAAGCGGAAAAACTAGATCCCAAATCGGCCGACCTGCATTATTACCTGGGTTTGCTGTATTTCGACATGAAAAATAACGTGAAAGCCATGTACCACGCCGAAATAGCATACAGACTTGGACAGCAATTACCCGAGTTGCGGGACAAACTAACGAAAGCCAACGCATGGAAAAATAAATAATTTCGGATCAGGGCATACCGGACAAGCTGTCGGGCATCTCCCAACTGTAGAAATCCTTGTTCGGGTCATTCCGAAAAACCATTGATACCACAGTTATCCCATTTCGAAATAATTCTACATATCCGTGAATAAACGCTTCCACACAACCCTTCCACGAGTGTGCTCAACTGCACCACGTCCGCGAATTGAACAGTACAATCCACCGATCTGTTTCCGTCAGCGTTCGCTCGAAAAGCGATAATCCCGTGCCGGATACAACCTGGCCGGACAATTTACGGACACGGGCCGAGATCTTACGTGGCGATCTTATTACGACCATCAAACACGATCATGCGCACATGCTGGCTGTTCATTCCGTCGGTGCTTATATCGACGCGTGGGAGCATGCACCCCCCTACTCCAGGTACCGCTCGATACCGCCGACGGCGAGAGAGATATGCAGCTCAATAGAGCAACGCTGGGGCCGAGACGGGATCGAGCTTTACCACAGATTGGTCATCGCGCAACTTGTGGCGGGATTTTCCGACCGCGCTGCGTTTCAGACCTTACCTGTGCGGGTCAGAGACTGCTGTGCGCAAACGTTACAGCGTATCCTGGGAATCGCCGAGAAAGGCCGGCCAGGCTATTTCGATCATACGAATGACTTGTTCGCCAAGGACTTGGCCATATGCCGCGGCAAACTCATTCCTTGCGGCGCCGAACTCGTGGACTGGCAGGCCGGGCTCCCCAGGCGTCTCCTTCTAAAACGGGGGCTGCGACAGTTCATCCGTAGCGCCCGCTACATCGGTCAGAAGATGCACGGATTTAAACCGCTTTACGAGTCGCATTGGGATCGACGCCTGATTACCGACTTCAACGCCGAAGGCTACCGCCGATTTTATCTTAATGTGGCTGAGCTGCTGCAATCGAATCCAGAAGTGAAGGGTTATATGGCAAGTGGCTGGTGGTTTGATCCAGCCCTCTCGACGATTAGCCCCGAACTCGATTTCATCGGCAAAATCCCGATTGCACACGGCGCCATCTTGCTCACTGTCGGTGAGGAGGGCTCGACGGTACAGGACGCCTTATGGCTATCGCGGCGGCGAACTGAGCTGTATAAGGCCGGAAAATACCGGCCCACCGGTTATGTCATGCTCTGGTCGCGTGCAGCCTTCCTAGCATGGCATCGGGCCACCAAGGATGTGATGGGTGAGACCACTAATGAAAAATAACCACATGAGTGGACTCTGTGGCTGGCTGGGTTCGCAGCCCATTCAAGCCGAACAACATCATTGGCTCGAGGCCATGGCCGCTCCGCTCACCCGCTGCACCGGGAAACATATTCATTCGCGGGGGGGCCGGCATGGTGCGCTCGCAGCCACGTCAAGCGACGATTCCGCGGACATATACCAAAATGGAGATCTGCTGGCAGTGGTGGCGGGCACGCCCTACTGGTCAGATCAGGAATGGGAGCGGCTGGCACGGCAGCATGGTCAGGCGAAAACCCTCGCCGACGGCTTTGAGCGGAAGGGCGTCGATGTACTCAAATTTCTCAGGGGCTCATATGCCATCGCCGTCTTGCGCGAGAACCAGAATGAGGTCTTGCTCGCGGTCGATAGGATGGGCACACACCCCATGTCCTATGCCGTTACCGCCGGCCTGCTGGCGTTTGGATCCAGCACCGATTGCGTCCGGGCTCATCCCGCAGTCGGATCAACTTTAGATCCGCAAGCCATTTTTGATTATATCTACTACAACATGGTGCCCAGCCCGCGCACGATCTACGCTGAACAGAAAAAACTCGAACCTGCTCAGTTTCTCCACTTTAAGCGCGGGCAAGTCACCACCGGCTATCATTGGCTTCCGACTTTTCAGGAAACCACGGCAGCCAGTTTTCATGAACTCAGCGATGTGCTGGGAAAAACGTTGAAAAATGCCGTGACGCGTAGCGCCCCCGATTGTCATGCCGGAGCGTTTTTGAGCGGGGGAATCGATAGCACGACCGTATCCGGCGTTTTTTCGGGAATTTGCCAGTCACCCGTCAACACATACACCATCGGTTTCGATGTAAAGGGCTACGATGAAATGGAATACGCGCGCATTGCCGCACGGCACTTCGGACTGAACGCGCACGAATACTACGTAACGCCGCAAGACGTCGAGGACGCCATCCCGCTGATCGCCCAGGCTTACGACGAACCATTCGGAAACTCATCCGCCCTGCCGGTTTATTACTGCGCCTTGGCGGCGAAGCGCGATGGGATTGACACCATGCTGGCCGGTGACGGTGGCGATGAACTTTTTGGCGGAAACGAGCGTTACGTCAAGCAACAGATTTTCGAGCATTACTCACAGGTGCCAAAAGCTTTGCGCAAATACATCCTCGACCTCCTGGCATTTTCCTTTCCCGGCGGCCAGTCCATCCCGCCGCTGCGCAAGCTCGGCAGTTATATCAAACAAGCCCGCGTCCCGCTCCCGGAACGGCTCGAAACGTACAACATGCTGCACATGGTCCCGCTCACCGATATTTTCGAGCGCGATTTTCTGAAATCGATCGATGCCGAACAACCGGTGGCCATGATGCGCGATGCCTATTCCCGGGCTGGCGCCTGTTCTTCGCTGAATTCCATGCTGTACCTGGATTGGAAATTCACGCTCGCCGACAATGATTTACGCAAGGTGAACCGCATGTGCGCGCTCGCCGGCATCGAGGTACGCTACCCCATGCTTGACGATGAGCTGATCGATTTTTCGACTCAGGTCCCGTCCCATCTCAAGATCAAGAGATACCAACTGCGCTATTTCTTCAAACGGGCACTCAAGAACTTTCTGCCGGCATCGATCATCGCCAAAAGCAAGCACGGATTCGGTCTTCCCTTCGGCGAATGGCTCAGGAACTCGCCCCGGCTGCAGGAATTAGTTTACGACAACCTGCGCCAGCACGCCGCCCGTGGTTATTTCCGTCCCGATTACATCGACCAATTGATCAAATCGCATCAAACGGACCACGCCGGATTTTACGGCAGCATGATTTGGACAATCCTCCTGCTGGAGCTGTGGTTGCAGGAACACGCTCCGGTGTCGCTGCCACGCTAATGCGCATAGCCTGTCATGGTTGCCGATGCGCCCTCAGGCCACGACCTCCGCAGGTGCATGGAAATTCTTGAGTAACCTGAGGGTAAAGCGCGGCAACGTCCTGTCCCACGGCGAATACCGCGGCAACTGAAAGCGATCGCTCTCCGCCCGCGCGGCGCCGGCGGCGGTCGAGACGGCGGCGGTAAAACCGATATCCTTGACCATCTGGACATGCACGCCGTGGTAGTCGTGCTCAGGCCTGCCATTGGGGTACGCGAAAAGCGCGACACGTCCGCCGATGATCCCTTCCAGCGATTCTTTACCGGCGGCTATTTCAGCACGCGCCTCGGTTGGATCGGTCGCCGCCAGTATGGGGTGATTTACTGTGTGGCCGCCAATGGCCATGCCGGCATTATGCAACGCGCGGACCTGGCCGGCGCGCAGCATGAGGTCGTTGGGCAACGGTACCGCTATATGTTGCACCACTTTCGCAACTTGCTCCAGGCGCTGCGCCAGCGGCAAATACTTTAGCTGGGCAACCAAAGCAACCGCCGTGGCGCCCCGTTGGGCCACCGTGGCAATCGGATATTTACCCAAGCCCAATTCGGACAGATCGAGTTCGTGGCCACGCGCCTGACGCACCGACTCAATGATGGAATCATTCCACATACGTCCACCGTCAAGAAATCCCGTGGCAATGAAAAAAGTCGCGTGCAATCCTGAACGGCGCAGAATCGGCAGCGCGATCTCCGCGTTATCGGCATAACCGTCATCGAAGGTAATGCACACCGCGCGCGGTGGCAACGAACCGCTTTGCAGGCGCTTAACGGCATCCTCCAAGGGCAACACATTGAAAAAGCGGGATAGCGCGCTTAGCTGTTGCTCAAACCCCTTGGCGTCGATGTCCTCCGGGAACATCGGGTCGGGTTGCGGCAATACCCGGTGGTAAATCAGAATGGAAAGGCGCCCGCGCTGTGCTCCCGGCGCGAGCAGGTTTCCCATTAATCGCCACAAGGATGTCGTCATTTATAAACCCAAGGTGGCGTCAACCACCCTCTCTTTCTATTTCATGGAGCGCCCGTTTTTCCCCTGGAGGACGAAACGAGGCCTCACCAGCTAGAATTTCTCGGGACACATAGGCCCGTATGAGCAACGCGATCGCCACCAAGTGGTAATAAAGATCGAAATACGCCAGGCCCAGGAACGCCCCACCGACGGCATAACCGATGAGGCTGACCTGAATCATGGAAGCCAGGTCTCTTGCCCACGTCAGCTCGGCAATCTCTTTGGTATGACGGATAACCCAGGCAGCGGATCGGAACGACAACCACCCGAGCAACATAAACAAAATAAGTCCGACAAATCCATGTTCACCCAAAACCTGAAAATAAATACTGTGGGCGTCATGAAAATCATCCGGCACTGGCGCGTAACGTTGGAACAATTCCGGATCAAATACCTCGAAACCGCCACCGACAAGCGGTCTTTCGACGGCGACATTGAACGCAAACCACCAGGCATTAATTCGGCCCAAGGCCGAGGCATCCTGCTCATATGTTTTTATCGTGTGCAGTCGCTCGAACCACTCTTCCGGCATGAACGACAGCATGAGCGGTACAGCCACCAGTGCCATCAGGATAATGGGTCCCTTCTTACGACTCTTGAACAACAGAAACAGGCCCATCGCTGCCACGGCCAAAATCGCACCACGTGAGTAAGAAGCAAAAATGGATAACACGGTCAGCACCATTACCGCGCTGATTCCATAACGAACCAGGAAACTTGCTGTGTTTAATTGCAGATAGCGCATCAGCGGCAGTGCCATGACCAGTGCCAAGCCCAGGGAATTGTTGCCCTCGATAAAACTTCCGGGTGGCCCCCATACCATGTCTTGACCTCCGGTATGAAGGGTGAAAACCCCGCCTTTGATGCCGAAAAAACCAAGCGACACAACTATCGCCCACACCAGGGCATTCAGCCGAGCACGCGTCGTCATCAGAATAATGGTGATAAAAGTCATCAGCTGAATTTTCATGGAACGTTCCCATTCCGTATAGGCATCCTGCGGAATGAGCGCAAACAAAGTCGTTAGACACATCCAGAGAATGAACAGGACCCACACGATGGTGAGAGAATTCCACGGAATACGCTTGGACTCCTTGGAGAAAAGCAGGCCGGCGATTGTGGCTCCAGCGATAATGGCCGCGAAGGGAAATTCGTAGGCAAACCCGTAAGTAAAGCGATGCGGGTTCATGTAACTGAAGATGCACCACAACAGGATACCGATAAACGGGCGTCGGAGTATAAACGGCAAGCTGCCGAGAACGATGGCGACGAGGATATAATCTCTCATGCTGGCATATCTCGATCTGATTTATGCGCGTTTTTCACGCCCAGTTGTTCAAATAACTTGATAACGCGCCGGGCGTTGGTATCCCAGGTGAGGCCGCGTTGGGCAATCGTCTTAGCCGCGCCCTCGGACAGATGTGTGCGCAGGCCTGGATCGCGGCAGACACGCTCGACCGCCGCAGCGAAGGCGGCCACATCTCCTCGGCGAAACAAAAGGGCATTGTCGCCATCGTTGAGGATTTCCAGAATATTCGGCGTGTCGGGAGCCACGATTGCGCAGCCCAGCGCAAGATACTCGAATAATTTGAGCGGTGAGGCGTATTCCACCACTTCGGGCTGGAGCGCCACGTCGAACGCGGCGATGTAATTCATGACTTGGTCGCGTGCAATCACACCGGTAATGGTTACACGGTCTGATATTCCAAGGGATCGCGCAAGCGTCACGAGTTTGTCTCGCACCGGACCGTCACCCACCAGCAACAAATGACGCTTCATATCATCCTCTTGCGCCAGCAGGTCAATGACGCGCTCAAGGCCATGCCACTCGCGCATGAACCCGACAAAACCCAGCACCAAACGGCCTTCCAGGCCTAGCGCCACCTTGGCCTTTTCCGTATCCAGCACGCGACTGAATTTTTCGGGATTGATCCCGTTGGGTATTACAACAACCTTAGACTCTGGCACCTTCGCGCGAAAAATATAACCGGCAAGCACCTGGGTCACTGGCAGTACATAGTCGGCCCCGCGCCATGCATAATGTTCCGTCCAGCGCGCCAGGCGATCTAATGCAATGCCATCGTATTTCTTGCGCTCGTCGTACAAGGGGGCATTCACCTCAAGCAGCATGGGTAACTTAAATCGGCGCCGCAACCATACGCCCGACGGCAGAAACAGATTGTATCGTTCGTACATACAGTCGGGCTTATGCTGCTTTACCAGGCGCACCAACCGCCGGTAGTCCATGAGCGCATAGGCCAACTCGAGCAACTCGTAAATAAATTGTGGAAGATAGCGTTTGAGTATGGCCACGATCCCGGCTTCGGCGCCAAATTCCTCCTTTTCCACCGCCGCCGGCCCCGCCATGACGATTTCGTGCCCCAATTTACGCAGGGCGCCCGTCATCTCCTCGATATGGACGTACTGGCCATCCTTGGAGCGGATGCGATGATGGTAAAGAATCTTCATGGGTTATGCCGGCATAATCTCTGGAACAACGTCACTTGCCCTTGCGTGGTCTCATCCCAGTCGAACTGTTCGGCGTAAGCACGCGTTGCTCGGCGATCGGGATAATTTTCCATCAGTTGACGCACCGCCCGGGAAAAAGCCACGGGAGTTCTTTCCTCGACCAGCAAGCCGGCCTCGGGCCGGCGCACTATCTCGGGCGTGCCACCCACGCGATTCGCGATCACCGGCGTGCCGCAGGCCATCGACTCCAGCAGCACATTGGTCCAACCCTCACGCACCGAGGGCAGCACCAACGCATCCGCCGCGGTGTAGTATGCCTTGAGGTCTTCCTGGCGGACACGGCCGATGAAACGTACCCTGTTCGCCACTCCCAACGCCTGAGCCAAAGACCCGAGAGCGGGACCGTCCTCGCCATCCCCGATGATAAGGAGTTCGACATCGGGCAAGTCTACCAGCGCCTCAATGGCGACATCATGGCCCTTGCTCCGGATCAGATTGCCCACGGACAATAAGGTGGTGCGGGACAAACCCAAGCGGTGCCGCTCCGCCGCACGGTCCATGGGTTGGAATAGCTGCAAGTCGACACCATTGCGTAAGACCGTGATCTTTTCTTCTGTGACCGCCATTTGAACCAACGCCTGTTTCAGCGCACGCGACACCGCAATGATGCCGGTGGCGCGGCTGGCGGCCCACAAGATCAGCTTGCGCGGCCAGCGGTATTGTGGAATGAGATTAATATCCGTCCCGCGCGCGGTGACCACCACCGGTTTACCGAAATGCCTGGCCAACATGACAGCGGCAACGCCATCAGGATAGAAATAATGCGCATCGATCAGATCGAAATCATAACCTTCGGCCAGAATCCGCCGTACCACTGGGAGCATGGCGGCGGCGAGGAGAAACGGCGCCAGGATCATGCCGACTTTTGGGATAACCGGATAACGCGGGTGCAGCACGGTCAAGCCGTGGCGCTGCTCGCGCCGCGCGAGCCGCGCATTGACGCCGTAGCGTCCAAAAACGGCATGCGCCGTGGGAAACCAGGGAACCGGCGCCACCACCAGGGATTGCACCGCACCGCTCGCCACCAAATGGCGCAGCCGTGTCTCGACGAACACCCCGTGATGCGGTTTGACGCTGTTGGGATACAGGGTGGTAAAGGTCAGTATCTTCATCGCACGGGACAAACTAGAACCCATCTCAAAATACTCTGGCACATATTTGTAGGGTGGGCATCGCCCACCAACACGACTTCGCCGGTTGTCCAGCGGTGGGCGGTGCCCACCCTACATATTAATTTGAGATAGGTTCTTATCAACTGGCCAGCTTCCGGTAGAAGGCCTCAAACATCAGCAGCGACCACAAGGCCGAGCTGTGGTCGCGCACGCCCGATTGGTGCTGCTCGACCAGCTTGCGCAAAAACGCCTGGTCGAAGATCCCGCTATCCGCCAACACCGGACCGAGCACGGCGTCGCGCAACCGCTGGCGCAAGGGGCCGCGGAACCAGCTGGATAAGGGAATGGAAAAACCCATCTTCGGGCGGTAAAGAATATCGTCCGAGAGGTAGGGTTGCAGGGCCTTCTTGAAAATATATTTTCCCTGGCCATCCTTATACTTGAAATCCGTCGGCAAACCCGAAATCCATTCCACCAGTTCATGATCGAGCAGCGGCACGCGCACTTCGAGGGAATGGGCCATGCTGGCACGATCGACCTTGGTCAGGATATCGCCGGGCAGATAGGTTTTCATGTCCAGATACTGGGCGCGTGACAAGGGATGGTCGGTCGGCGAATTGCCCGCGTGCCGGTGCAATACTTCCACGGCTTGGTATCCCTGCAGCTCGCTTTTAAAGCCGGGGCTGAAGAGCCGCGCCCGCAGCGGGTCGGCCAATACCGACACGCTATCGAAATATCCTTCGATTGTGTCGCGGGCCAAGGCCTGAAAAGTGGTCTTGGCGCGAAACATCTTGGGTGCCCAGTCGGCCTTGGGATAAATTGCGCCCAGCAGGCCGAACAACGGCCCGCGGATGGATTGGGGCAACAACGACCGCACCCGTTCTTCGTAAAGATGCCAGCGATAACGCCGATAACCGGCGAAGTTTTCGTCGCCCCCGTCCCCGGACAAAGCCACCGTCACCTGGCGCCGCGCCAACTGACACACGCGGTAGGTCGGCATGGCGGAACTGTCGGCATAGGGCTCATCGTATAACTGGGCCAGCCGGTCAATGAGATCGAAATCGCCCGGCTCGACCTGCTCCACGCGGTGACGCGTGTGATAGCGCTTGGCCACCTGCGCGGCGAATTGCGCTTCATTAAACGCCGGATCGCCAAACGAGATGGAGCAAGTATTCACCGGTTCCTTGGACAGTCCGGCCATCATCGCCACCACGGCGCTCGAATCGACGCCGCCCGAGAGAAACGCCCCCAGCGGCACCTCGGAAATCAGGCGTATCTTGACCGCCTCACACAGGCGATCGATGAGCTCCCTGGACGCATCGGCCTCGCTGATCGGCCCTATCGGTTTGAACGGCACATCCCAGTAGGCGCGCGGTTCGCCAACGGTCTGACCGCGGCGCAGCGTCAGGACATGCGCCGGCGGCAGCTTGAAGGCATGACGAAATATGGTGTCTGGCTCGGGAATATAGCCGTAGGCGAAATAATCCTCCACCGCGCGCGGCATAACCTCGCGCGGCAATCCGGGATGACACATCAGCGCTTTCAGCTCAGAGCTGAAGATAAATTGACCGTTCGGCAACAACGCGTAATAAAGCGGCTTCTTGCCCAGACGATCACGCGCCAGAAACAAGGTCTCGCTGTTACGATCCCATAAAGCAAACGCGAACATCCCGCGAAAACGATCCACGCAACGTTCGCCCCACTGTTCCCAGGCATGCACAATCACCTCGGTGTCGCTGTGGGTGCGAAACACGTGGCCGTGACTCATCAGCTCTTTGGCCAATCCCTGAAAGTTATAAATCTCGCCGTTGAACACGACCACCACCGAGTGGTCCTCGTTGAACAGGGGCTGCTGGCCACTGGAGAGATCGATGATGGACAAACGCCGGTGGCCCAAGCCCAGTCCCGGTTCGCGGTGCAATCCGCCCTCATCCGGTCCGCGATGCCACTGCGCATTATTCATGCGCGTGAGTAGTACCTCGTCCACCTCGCGGCGTTCGCGCGTCTCGAAAATTCCTACGATGCCACACATAAAGTTATTGATTTATATTTTTTGAGCGTTGTTCATGGGCCAGGACTTCGTCGTAGACCGATATATAACGCTGCACCATGGCGTTCAGGCTGAACTCGCGCTCGACCCGCTCGCGGCCGGCGGCGCCGTGCTGTTGCGCCAACCCTGGATTGCGCAAATAATTGGCCAGCGCGTCGGCCAGCGCCACGGGGTCCGCCGCCGGCACCAGCATTCCGGTCTGGCCTTCGGTCACCAGCTCCGGGTTTCCACCCACGCGCGTGGCCACCACGGGTAAGCCGCAGGCCATGGCCTCGAGTATGGTGTTGGAAATCCCTTCCGCCAGGGAAGGCAGCACAAACACGTCGAGCCCGCGTAAAAGCCGCGGAACATCGTCACGCGAACCGGCCAGCCAAGCTAACTCATTGGCGTCCGCGGCCGCCAGCATGGCCGCGGCTTGGGCGCGTAACGGGCCGTCACCGACCAGCACCAGGCGCAAAATATTCCGGGCATTCGGTTCAGACTTCAGCAGGCGCAGAAAAGCCCGCACCAAAGTCAATTGATCTTTGACTTCCTGCATGCGTCCCACCGTGCCCAGCACCACGGTTCCGGGGGGAGCAAAGGCGGCATGCGGCAATGGCTCGCGCACGGCGGCCGGATGAAACAATTGCATATCGACGCCATTGTAGATGCGGGTGATCTTATCCGGCGTAACGCCGATTCGATGTTGCAGCCAGTTTTCCAGATCGTGCGACAGCGGAATGTAGCGCTGCACCAAGGGCCGTATCGCGCGGCGCAGCAGGTTGTACTTCCAGTTTTTTCCATCGAGCTCCAGCATGTCGCGGCCATGTTCGCCATGAACGCGGCAGCGTACTCC
Source organism: Sulfuricaulis sp. (assembly GCA_030650525.1). Lineage (GTDB taxonomy): Bacteria > Pseudomonadota > Gammaproteobacteria > Acidiferrobacterales > Sulfurifustaceae > Sulfuricaulis. Next base: position 13,073 of record JAUSDQ010000345.1, on the reverse strand, counting down.
AGCCAGCGCCGCCGGAATCAGGCAATCGAGGGCGGGAAGGTTCCGGGTGTGAACGATCTGTGGTTGCAATCGCCGCAGCAAGCGCCACAGCTGGACATAGGTGCCGGGATCCTTCCCCGGACGTTTGTGCAGCGCGTAATACTCCACGTCCTGACGGCGTATGCGAAAACGAAAATCGGTGTACTCGGTGAGACTGATGATGGCATGCCGATAGCGTTCCGTCGGGATCGCGTTAATCAGATTGACCAGTCCATTCTCCAGGCCGCCGATGTCAAGACGATAGAGGATATGCGCCACCAACGGCGCGCGCCCGCGCGCGGCCACGGGTGTCGCGGAACGCAGCGCGCCGATGTTGGTCGAGGCCGCCGTCGTCATTCGCTGTTTTTTGCTTTTGATCATGAACCTATATCAAAATTATGCAGGGTGGGCATCGCCCACCGTCGGACAGTCGGCGAAACTGTATTGGCGGGCAATGCCCACCCTACGAAATATATGCCAAAGTATTTTTGAGGCAGCTTCCATATCTAACCACGCTGTACAGAAATATCGCCAAGGCGCCCGCTCGCTGTCGATGTTCCGGCAGAGTTTCCTTCAAGCAGCAACTCGATGCGGCCGAGATTCGCGCCCCAATTGTAATTGCGCAACACACACTCGCGTCCGCGTTGGCCTGCGTGGGCGGCCGCGTCGCCGGAAAGCACCGCCAGCGCCTGCTGCGCCATCGCCTCAGGCGTTTCAGCCACCAATGATTCGAGACCGGGACATGGCTGTATACCCTCCATGGCCATCCGGGTGGCCAGCACCGGACGTGCCATCGCCATCGCCTCCAGGACCTTATTCTGTACCCCGCGCGCGATTCGCAACGGCGCCACCGCGGCGCGCGCATGGGCCAGGTAAGGACGAATATCGGTCACCGCCCCGGTCACGCGCACGCCCGGCAAGCCGGCAAGATTTTGCACGTTTTTTACCGGGCGGGAGCCAACGATATAGAAACGCGCCGCGGCATGACGGGCATATATAGCTGGAAAAACCTCGCGCGCAAACCAGTCAACGGCATCGACGTTGGCGATGTAATCCATGGCGCCGGTAAAAACCAAAACCTGTTCTCCCGGCGGATAAGGATCGGGATATTCCCGGTCGGGCGAAAAGTAATCGGTATCGACACCGTTCTCGACGTAGGTCACACGCTGGGCGGATTCCGGGGCGTGGCGCTTGAACAATTCGGCCTCGGCCTCGCTGACGAAAATGCTCCGGTCGAAGTTCGCGGCCAACCTGCGCTCCACACCCAACAGCGCCGCGCCCTCGCGCCGATATAGCCAGCTGATCGGCCAAGGGTGTTTACCGCTGTACTGATGCCACTTGTCCGAATCCATGTCGACAAAGTCAATGACCCGGCGGGTATCGCGAATATCGCCGCTGACATACTGTCCCATGGCCGATGAGAACACGAGGATGCGCCGCACCGATCCGGTGTTGAGAATGCCATCGACCCACGATTGGAGTCGGGTGTTACGATAATACGGCAAAGTCATCGGCTCACCATGCCAGAGCGCGCTGACACTGCGTATTTTCGCCCACGCCGGATGCAGGCCGACAAAACAAGTGTCACCGCACAACTCCTTGACCGCCGGCACGTGGCGCCAATCTTGCGGATCGTCGATGAATGTTCCGAGGTGCACGCGATAATGCTGCGCCAGATGCTTGAGCAGATTGAACGAACGTATCTTGTCACCTTTATTAGGCGGATACGGGATGCGATGAGTAAGAAACAACAGCTCGTTCATCGGCTAGCCCAGATTTTTCGAAATCAGGGGCCCGAGAACCTTGGTCAACGGCAGCGGCAGGCGCTTCCAGGTCTCGATGAAAAAACGGTACTTGGGGTTCAGCGGATTGATATCCGGGACGGCCTTGGCCTTGACCAGATAATACTCGTAATGCAGCGGCTCTGGCACGAAACCCCAGTTTTTCTTGAAGTTGTACGGGCCCGTGCCCTGCTTACTGCGGCCGTAATCGAACACGCGCAATCCGCGTGCGCACGCGCGGCGCATCAGCTCCCAATACATGAAATCATTGCCCGCCACCGCGCGCGCCGCACTGGTCCCACCGCCGTAGTACGGCAACACTTCGTCCTTGAAATAGAAGCTCATGACACTGCTGATCGTATGATCGTTTTGCGTAATGGTGAGCACCTCGCAGTCAGCGCCGAAAACTTCCTTGAGCACGTGGAAATATTTTTTCGAGAATACCGGCGTACCCAGGCGGCGCACGCTATCGGCATAGGTATCGTAAAAACGGCCGATGTCGTCATCCAATGCGCCATGCAGCCCGGCATCGATACCCTTGCGCACCATGGCGCGCTGCTTGCGCGGAATCGCGAGCAGGTTCTTCTCCGGATCGGGGTCCAGGGATTTACGGAACGTGACGTACAGATCTTTTGTCTTCCAGTCGCCGTGCCTGGGTGCGCGATTCCGGAACTCGAGATAATCGACTTGGAGCTGCTCGGCCAACTCACACGCGGCGCGATCCAGCGCCGTGCGCGCGGCCTCAGTCATGGCCGCGACTCCACCGTATACGCAGAAAGGCAACGATACCAAGGCGTTTCCGAATAACCGGCTGCGCATATGTCCCAACGGCAAAATTCCCTCAATACGCCCGTTAATCTCGGCGTAGAGATAATAAGTATCATGTCCGAAGGCGCGCTCGAGCACTTGCTGCCAGCCGGCGCGGTGGAAAAACGTCGCCTCCGGACAGCCCATGACAAATTCGTCCCAGCGAGCCGCGTCAGCCGGTTGTAACCGGTGGACCTGAGGCGCGGTCGGCGCGCCGGGCGATGAAGTATCGGACAAGGGCGTGCTCATGGTTTGGCCTGGCGCGATTCAAGGAATATGCGATCCATCCTGCCCCAGCGGAAATCCCCCAGCAGCTGGCCCAGGCGCTGCTCCATTCGACCCAGGTTTAGGTAGTGACGGAAGCGGGTCTTGAAGCTCAGATTCGCCTGACGCGGCTGTGCGGCGTCGATTTCCCATGGATGGAAATAAAACACGCAAGGCTCGCGATCAAGCCGGTTCACTCGGCGCAATGCCCAGCGCGAGAGCGCATAGGGAAATAGACGAAAGTAACCGCCGCCGCCGCACGGCAACTTGCGATTGAAAAGCGCCACGGTCGTCACCGGTATCTCCAACAAACCCGTGTCACGGTGGTGAAAGGCAAATCGCGGCGCCGCCGGCCACCCGTAAAGATCGTGATGAATGGGATAAATGCTCGAACTGTAGTCATGACCCGCCTCGCGCAGAACATCCAATGCCCATAGATTTTTTTCGCCAATCGAATAACTGGCGGCGCGGTAGCCGCGCACCGGACCGCCGCTGATATCTTCCAGCAATTTTTTTGTGCGCGCGACATCGCTGCGGAATTCATCAGGCTGTTGCTGGGTGACGCGCACGTGGGAATATCCATGGCTGGCGATTTCGTGACCGCCGGCCACGATGCGCCGCACCAATTGCGGATAGCGTTCGGCCAGCCAACCGAGCATAAAGAAGGTGGCGTGCACCTTATGCGCATCGAAAAGAGCGAGTATGCGATCGGTATTGCGTTCGACGCGGCATTCGAGCCGGTCCCAATCCGCGCGCCGTATATGCCGCTCGAACGCCGAGACCTGGAAATAATCCTCGACGTCCACGGTCATGGCGTTTATCAGACGGCCGGGTGTGCTGCTCTCAGCTGTGGTCGACACGCTCATGTCAGATTACCTTGGCGCTACGCTGGCGCGGCTGACCGCGAGCCAGCCAATCCAGCAGCACCGCCTTGATACGTTGCGACGCCTTGCCGTCCCACAGTTCCGGAATTCTTCCGGCCTTGCCGCCGCTCGCGAGCACATCCGCGACCGCCGCTTTAATATGCGCGGGATTCGAACCCACCACCGTGTTGGTTCCTTGATCCACGGTGATAGGCCGCTCGGTGTTTTCGCGCAAGGTAATGCACGGCACGCCCAGGGCGGTTGTCTCCTCCTGAATCCCACCGGAATCCGTCAAAACTATGCGCGCCTTCGCCATCAGCCCCAGCATCTCCAGGTAAGACAGCGGTGACAAGCGCCAGATACGCGGAGTATCCAGCAGCGCGCCCAGTCCGGCCTGCTCAATCCGCGCGGAGGTGCGCGGATGAATGGGAAAAACGATGGGCAAATCGTCGCTGACTTGCCGCAATGTTTCCAGCATTCGCCTCAGCACTTGGGGCTCATCCACGTTCGATGGGCGATGCAGCGTCAGCAGCGCATAACCGGACGCGCTGCCGAGAAATATCTTTGGGTCCGGGGCACGCGCCAGCGTCTGTTCGGGCGGTAGCGCACGCGGGAGCTGGCCCAGGAGGGTGTCGATCATCACGTTGCCGACAAAATGTATACGCCGTTCATCGATACCCTCGCGCAGCAGGTTGTCGCGCGCGCTGCGCTCGGTGATAAAGAGCAGATCGGAGATCTGGTCGGTCAGGACACGATTGATTTCCTCCGGCATGCCGCGATCATAACTGCGCAGACCGGCCTCGACATGGATAACCGGTACATCCTTCTTGGCCGCCACCAGGGCACAGGCGATGGTTGAATTGACATCGCCCACGACCAATACCGCCGCTGGTTTTTCTTGATCGAGCGCCGGCTCAAACCGCCGCATGATCTCCGCCGTCTGCACGGCATGACTGGCGGAGCCGACGCCCAGATCCACATCCGGTTCGGGGATTCCCAGTTGCGTGAAAAACGCGTCCTTCATCTGGACATCGTAATGCTGGCCGGTGTGCAACAAACGCACGGGTATCGAATTCGGCTCAGCGCGTAGCGCCGCCATCAGCGGTGCGATTTTCATGAAGTTAGGCCGCGCGCCCACAACGCAAAGGATGGGCGAATGACCGGATGTGATTACCAAATTTTCTCCCCTCTTGCGGCCACCGGGCATCCGCACGACACCCAGCCGATTATGGTTAACTGCTCAGACCCGTTCAGATTAAGACCCGACAATCCTATGGCGGCGAACTGAAAGACAGGTTTGTTCCCCAGGCAGGCGATACTCGATACTGAATACATATTATATATGGGCTGATTGAACAGGCAATTGCGACCGGTTGAAAGCTTTGTTACCAGCGTAAAAACATCATGGTGACGTTTTGCGGCGCTCCGCCTTGTCATATTCGTACGCCCCTATGTCGATGCCGCCATCGACCGGCCGGGCTTGATGCCCGCGCGGGTGCAGATAATGCGAAACCGGGTTGAGATTAATGCCATGGGCCGTCCCAGGATCGCTACCGGCGCCGATCGCGAGTGAGTTGGGACGCAGGCGATAATCGAAGCCGTCACGGTCAACCAGGTCCGTGTCCTTCGCGACGAGATTTGTCCGCATCTCCACCGGGCGGGTCACCTGTTCTCCGGGGCCGACAAAAATATTATTCACGACCCGTACCAGTGCCTCGCCTTTGGCCACGGCGATAAATCTACCGCTATCGTTATCATTCACAAAAGTATTGTTAACCACATACAGCTCGTTTTGGGAGTGACTAAAACCCTCGGGGGCGAAAGTAAGGATCGTCTTGTTCTCCGCATTAGGTCCTTGCTGAATCAGATTACCGACGACATAGGCAAGGCCGCCATTGGACAAATCGATCGCGTAGCTCGAGTCGCCATCCTTTTCGTCCATGATCCGATTATAAAATATCCGGTTTTCCCGGGCGCGGCTCTTCAGGTTGTGACCGACCCTGGCGTGATGTGAATAACTGTATCGCAGAGTGAAACGCCGGGTCGCATCGGATATGTACATGTTGTGGCTTTGGCCATCGCCAAACCCGTTATGCGCGAACTCGGAAGATTCGATTAATACTTCTCCCCGACCACCGAGGACGCCATTCTCATTATCGTGAAAATAGCAATTACGAATGGTAATGCCTGACCCTTCCATACGTATCCCGGCGCCGTTGCGATCGGACACGGTGGCGCCGGAGAATTCGATCCGCTCGACGGTTACATTTTTCCCCTTGATAACCCAAATCGCCTTTTCCTCCGCGGCTTGACGATCGGCGCGAAGATGCGCATACCCGCCAATTCCCCGAAGTGTCAGATTATCCTGTCTCCATACCGCCGCATCGCCCGCATAGGTGCCGGCGTCAATTTCGACGACATCTCCATTACGCGCAATCGCCGCGACAGCGCTGGGACGCTTATACGGCTTGTCCGGCCCGACTTGATATACTGCGGCATGGACCAGATGGGCGGAAAGGATAAAGCCCAAGACGGCACAACGAACGACGCGGGATATGGCCGGCCGGTTAGTGTCCATCATGGAGCATGAGTAGCGCATAATTCCAAGGAGGTTCTGATTTATATGATTGTCTGCCGCAAAAAATCTTTGCGCTCTTTGCGCCTGGGCGGTCAGGGATATTCTTCAGAGCTTTTCTAAGTATGCCTTAACATGGCCCCTGATTTTGTGATTTATCGCAATTTATATGTAAAATACCCGGCTTTCGTCCGGCACAAAATAACATAGCTGTGCATGCACCCCTTCCATGAGCGCATTATTACACGAATTAATTTCTCAATCCGCGGAATCCACCCCTAACGCCGAAGCCCTGGTTTATCAGAAGCAGGCCTTGCCCTATTCGAGCTTGGCGCAACTGCTGGATCGGGCGGCCGGTGGTTTTCTGCGTCTGGGCCTCGGGCGTCAGGACCGCGTCGCGGTCTACCTCGATAAACGTCCGGAAACTGTCGTGAGCATGTTCGCCGCCACGGCGGCGGGCGGCGCTTTTGTGCCGGTTAATCCGCTGCTCAAGCCGGAGCAAGTGGGGCATATCCTGCGCGATTGCAACGCGCGTATTCTGGTCACCTCACCGGAACGTTTACAGCTGCTGCGGGAGGAGCTGCCGACTTGCCACGATTTGCGCGCCATCGTGATTACCGCAAGCTCCCAGCCGCTTCCCCGGACTGCGTGCCCATGCATCGGCTGGGATGAACTGCTGTCCGGCCCCGACGCCGCGCCGCCGCGCACGATTGACAGCGACATGGCGGCGATACTTTATACCTCCGGAAGCACGGGCAAACCCAAGGGAGTCGTGCTGTCGCATCGCAACATGGTGGCCGGCGCTAAAAGCGTCGCCTCGTATCTGGAGAACCGCGCCAGCGACCGAATTCTTACGGTGTTGCCGTTCAGTTTTGATTATGGTTTGAGCCAGCTGACCACGGCGTTCTGCCGGGGCGCCTGCGCGGTGCTGTTGAACTACCTGATGCCGCGCGACGTGCTGGTGGCGGCCGAGCGTGAGCGCATTTCGGGATTGGCGGCGGTACCTCCGCTCTGGATACAACTGGCGCAACTCGATTGGCCGGAGCGAATCACGTCGCAGCTGCGTTACATCACCAATTCCGGTGGCGCGATGCCCGGCGCCGTCGTCATGTCACTGCGCGCCAAGCTGCCCAAAACGAAAATTTTCCTGATGTACGGGCTCACCGAGGCGTTTCGCTCGACCTATCTACCGCCGGAGGAATTGGACCGGCGTCCCGACTCCATCGGCAAGGCCATCCCCAATGCCGAAGTCATGGTGGTGCGCGCCGACGGCTCGCCGGCCGCGCCCGGCGAGGCCGGGGAACTGGTTCATCGCGGGGCATTGGTCGCGATGGGCTACTGGAACGATCCGGAAAAAACCGCGGAACGCTTCCGGCCGGCGCCTTGTCTGCTGCCAGGCATTCCGCTACCGGAGATCGCGGTGTGGTCGGGAGATACGGTACGCATGGACGATGAAGGATTCCTGTATTTCATCGCCCGTAAAGACGACATGATCAAAACATCCGGCTATCGAGTCAGCCCCACGGAAATCGAGGAAGTTATCTATTCCACCGGCGTGGTCGGCGAAGCCGTGGCACTGGGTATCCCCCATCCCACTCTCGGGCAGGCCATCGTACTGCTGGCAACCCCGTGCGCGAACCAGACTCTGGATGAAGAATTTCTGCTGGCGGAATGCAAACGCAGACTGCCGGCGTTTATGGTACCCGCCGTCATCAAAACCATGGACAGTCTGCCGCGCAACCCCAACGGCAAGATCGACCGGAAGAAACTCGCCGGCGAATTCGCCAACCCTTTCATCCAGGATACTTTGCCATGAACAAGCCTCGACCCGAACATTCGCCGATGGCTCAGTTCCCGGTGGCGGACGATTGCCTGCAGATCGGCGGCATTCCACTCACGCGCCTGGCGCAGCGAATCGGCCGTACTCCCTTCTATGCCTATGATCGCCGGTCGATCTCCCACAAAGTCGAATTACTGCGCCGGCATCTGCCGGCCGATATTCATCTGCACTATGCCATGAAGGCCAATCCGATGCCGGCAGTCGTGCAGCATCTCGTGACACAGGTGGATGGACTGGACGTGGCCTCGGCGGGTGAAATGCAGGTGGCCCTCGATGCCGGCATGTCGCCTGAGAAAATCAGCATCGCCGGGCCCGGCAAAACGCCCGCGGAACTCTCCATGGCGCTGGCGGCGGGCATTGTCATCAACATGGAATCCGAAAATGAGATGGAGACCATCGCCAGACTCGCGCATCAGCTGGGCGTCCGGGCCAGGGTCGCGGTGCGGGTTAACCCTGATTTCGAACTTAAATCGTCCGGCATGAAGATGGCGGGGGGGCCAAAACAATTCGGCGTCGACGCCGAGCGCGTACCGGAAATGCTGGCGCGCCTGAAGGTGCTGAAACTCGACTTTCAGGGGTTTCACATTTTCAGCGGATCGCAGAACCTTTCCGTCGAGGCGATCCAGGAGGCGCAAACCAAAACGATCGAGCTCGCTTATACCCTCGCCGAAGCTGCCCCGGCGCCGGTTAAACTGCTCAACCTCGGCGGTGGATTTGGTATCCCCTATTTCCCCGGTGAAAAACCGCTCGATCTCGCGCCCATCTGCGCCAATTTGAAAGATCTTTTACCTAAGGCCAGGAAACGGCTGCCCGAGGCCGAATTCGCTCTCGAACTGGGCCGTTACTTAGTGGGTGAGGCCGGTATTTATGTTTGCCGGGTCTTGGATCGGAAAATTTCGCGCGGCCATGTCTTCCTGATCACCGATGGCGGGCTGCACCACCACCTGGCCGCCTCCGGGAACTTCGGTCAGGTGATACGCAAGAACTATCCGGTATTGGTCGGCAACAAGGTCGTTGGCCGCGCGCGCGAAACCGTCTCGGTCGTGGGCCCGTTATGCACGCCGCTGGATCTTCTGGCGGACAAAATGGAGATGGCCAAGGCTGATATCGGTGATCTGATCGTCGTGATGCAGTCCGGTGCATACGGTCTCACCGCCAGCCCGACCGCCTTTCTGAGTCACCCGCGACCCGCCGAAGTGTTGATCTAATCGGGCAAGCTTTACCGAGAAAGTTTCATTTCGTGCTTCCTGCCGGCAATACTGAAATTTCCTACGGACTGTACTCGTAAGCACCGATATCGACGTTACCGGCGAGTGGCCGTGCCCTCTGACCCGTGGGATGCACGTATTCGAGAACAGGCGTGAGATCAAAACCATTGACGGTACCTGGGTCGGTGCCCGCGTCTCTCGCCGCGGATGCCGCCGTCAAGCGATAATCAAATCCGGATATATTCACCAGACCGGGCGTATTCGACACCAGATTCGAAACCAGCGTCCCGGGTCCAGCCAGAACCGTGCCATTACCGCTGAATATATTGTTGACAATCTTCGCTGTTGTCCCTCCGCGCACGGAAACAAAGGTGCCGGAACCGCGATCATTGACGATCGTGTTATTTACTACATACAACTCGTGTATCGGGTTGCTCGCGCTTTCCGCGCCATAAGCGACGATAGTTGAATTATCGGCGGCCGGACCGTGCTGGATCAGATTACCAATTATATATGCCAGGCCTGAATCCGGGATATCGATGTCATAGCTCGAGCTGCCGGTCACCTCATCCATGATGCGGTTATAAAGTATGTAGTTCTCCCGCGCGCGACTCTTTACGTTGTGACCTATCTTCGCGTGATGCGAGTAACTGTAGCGCAACGTGAACCGGTTGGTGTCACCGGAAATATACATGTTGTGTGTATAGCCGGTGCCAAAACCGTTGTAGGAAAATTCGGAGTATTCGACAAGCAAATTTCCGCTCCCGCCCAGGATACCGTTTTCATTGTCGTGAAAATATCCATTGCATACGGTCAAGTCGGGGCCGTTCGCGCGTATCCCAGCACCGTTCTCATCCGGCACCGAGGCGCCCGAAAATTCAATATTTTCCATTGCGATGCCGCGCCCCTGCGTCACCCAAATGGCCATCCCGTTTTCCCGATCGTTCCCTGGCGTGTAGGGAATGACGCGGGTCGCGCGCATGTGGGCTCGCGCTCCGCCGACTCCACGCAGCGTCAGGTTATTTCGGCGCCACATCGTAATATCGTCGCGGTACTCACCGGCATCGATCTCAATCACATCGCCATCCTGGGCAGCCGCGGCCGCGGCCGAAGGACTCGCATAACTGCGACCCGGACCCACGCGCAGCAGCCGGGCCGCGGAGAAATTCTGGGTAGCGGAAGTTCCCGCCTGAACCTGTATCGTTGTCGTACCCTTAAAAACGATCGCGTCGTCTGTGTTCGGCGCATCACTGGCGGCTTGATTGGTAAACGCCATGGTATATTGTCCGGCCGGCAAGGATCCGAGACGGTAATTCCAGCTGCAACCGCCATTGTCCTGAAGCACCGACACGATCGCGTAGGGATTAGCCCCCGTACCCCCCGAATCATCCGGCACAACCGCCCCGGCATAGATATAAACAGCATTGCCGGCGTTACGATCGATAAGCGAGCTGTCGACTTGCCCCGCTACGCTTAATTGCCCGCTCTGAACAACCGTCAACGCCGCGCTGCGTAAATGCCCCGCGGCATCGCTCGCGCTGACCGTGAGGATATTGCTTCCATCCTGAAGCACGATGCCGCTGACCGTCCAGGCCGTGGTGCCATTGGCCTTGCCACTACCGCCGCGGTTATTGCTCCACGAGACGCTGGTCACCCCGACGTTATCGCTGGCGATACCCGCGATATTTATCGTGCCATTCGTCGTTGCGTAGGTCGTGGCCGATGTCGGGCTCGTGATGGTGACGCTGGGAGCGGTATTATCGCTGGGCGTCGGCGTGGGTGATGGTGTTGTCCTCGGCGTAGACGTCGGCGTAGACGTTACTGCTGAAGTTGGCGTCGCCTTGGGGGTAAATGTAGCGGTGGGTGTTGAGGTAAATATCGGAGTTATCGTCGACGCGGACGTTGGCGACGGCTGTCCCAGAGGACTGGTATTGGATGCGCCCGAAGAGTCGGAGCCACCGCCACAGGCAGTGCACAGAAACAGCATCGCGGCCATTAACGCGCCAGAATAGCCGTCGGCACGGCGCATGGTAATTGCTATCGGATTCTTTATCACCATCATTCATCCCTGAGAAATAGGACCTCCAGAAAAGAGATCTCGTCAGACCGCTAACGTGGGGAAGCGCGCGATTCACCGCTGTTAGATAACTTCGCCATGCGCCACGTATTCTAGATATCTCCGTCACAGAGGTGGAGAAAGATCAGACTTTTGGGGTGTAATGGCTGACCGGTGGACGAAAACAATCGCACATGACGCGTGGCACAAGGAAAGCTCAATTCGCGTCAATCAACGCATCGCGTCCAGGCCTTTCCCTGGCGAAACCGCCGCAAAGAATGGCGGCCGGGAACACAAGCGGGCTACGGCAGATTAACGCAAGTGGCCTGTGACGCCGCGGATAATCCACCCACGTTATACGCCTTGATTTGCAAGCATGCCTGTGTGCCGGATCCCACGATGGACTGTACCGTCACCGAGGAAAGCTGCACTGCCGGCGCTTGGGGGCTCCAATCCGTTCCGCCCTTTACCAAAGTCTTCACCAAGTTTGTGGCGGTACTGGATGTCGCGCCGAGATAGACTATATAGCCGTCGGGATTATCGGAATTGGGCGTCCAATCGGCATCCAGTGTATACACCTTGGCGCTTGCCACAGTTATGCTAACGGAACTACTTTTGCTGCCGCCGGCTCCGGTGCAGGTAAGCGTGTAAGTAACATTTGCTGTGAGCGGACCCACTGACTGGGTACCCGAAAGCGGTTTCGTGCCCGACCATGCGCCCGATCCGGTACACGAGGTAGCGCTCGACGATGACCAAGTAAGCGTCGAGTTGGCGTCGGCATTGACCGTCAAGGGGTTAGCCGAAAGCGATACCGTTGGTACTACAGGCGTCGGCGAAGGCGTTACGCCAGGCGGTGTCGATGTCGGAGTCGATGTCGATGTCGGAGTCGGCGCTTTGCTGGTCAAGGGCGTCTTCGTCGGTGTGTTGCTGGGAGGAGTTGATGTGGGGGTAGCAGCAGCCGGGTTCGGCGAGCTTGCCGACGCAAAGTTTGCGGCACCGCCACTAGCGGTCTCTCCGGCCCCACCGCCACAACCGGATACCAACGATGCAATCAATAAAACGCTGAGTGATACCGAACTCGCAATCCGGGGCCGAAGCGTGGCCTCGATAAATTGTTTCATAGACATACTTCTCCTGAAATTCCTTCCCGCACCTGCGTATTGTCCAAACCGACAGACCCAGCATCGGTGTCAATTCGTCTCTGGCACCAACCGAGAATTCCGGCAGTCATCATGGCGAAAGACCGCTACTCTTAGGGAAAAGACTACACAATCAAATGCAATATCCAAACATTTAGCTGACTTTCGGGGGTTCAATGCTGATGAGTGGTCATGCGCGGATCGGGCTGCGCCACCTTGAAGGAGCTGAAAAAAAAGACGGCTACGTCTCGAACTATTGGTAGGCGGGAAACCGCGACGCCAATACGCTTCGTGCGGCACGAAAATCCCGTCGACGAGCGGAACCGGTAGTTATCGCTTGCCCGATTTAATCTGTGGAGTGATGGAAGTCCTGGAGAAACCTTCCAGGTGGTCGGCAATACGACGCAACTGTCCCTCGATGGCATTCATCCGGTTGGCAACCCCGATCAATGCCGGCGCGATATTATCGATCTGTTTGAGCTTGTCGCCGACAGCGCCCATCAATTGCGTGTTTTCACGCAA
>JAUSDQ010000341.1 GCA_030650525.1 Sulfuricaulis sp. | reverse complement strand
GCATGAAAAAACGCGCGCTGGCAGCGCCGACTGGTTATAATGACTCCTGGAGTCGGCCAGACAGCCGCTGCTCGACCACGTTCGCGTGGCCGGGTGGAGGAAAGTCCGGGCTCCATAGAGCAGGGTGCCAGGTAACGCCTGGGCGGCGTGAGCCGATGGAAAGCGCCACAGAAAATACACCGCCGAAGTCGCCTGATTTATTTCAGGGGACTGGTAAGGGTGAAATGGTGCGGTAAGAGCGCACCGCGCGGGTGGCAACATCCGTGGCAGGGCAAGCCCCACCCGGAGTAAGGCCAAATAGGGGAACGATAGTGCGGCTCGCACTGTTCCCGGGTAGGCCGCACGAGGCGTCTGGCGACAGGCGTCCCAGATGAATGGCTGTCCACGACAGAACCCGGCTTAACGGCTGACTCCTTTTTTACTTTAACTTAATTGTTTAATTTTATGTTTCTTCTACAGTTTTTAGTCTTGATTTCGCATACAAATGGTATTGCTTTCGACTGGAAACGCACCCCGTAGTTGATTCACCTCGTATTGTTTCATCTTCCGCTCCTAAGCTGCTGACCTGCAAAGAAGAAATTTTGCAGGAACAGCAGTTTTTGCTTGACACCCCTCCCGGCCGCTATCTATAGTGTCATTAAGTGGTGAATTGTGGATTTTTGTGGAATAGAGCGGGGAAAAGAGGATAAAAATGTTTCGCGGTGTCAACGAGCTAGCGCTCGACAGCAAGGGTCGCATGGCCATCCCCACGCGCTATCGCGACCAGCTGGTGCGCGCGTGCAGCGGCCAGATGGTGCTCACCATCAACGCGCTCGATAGCGACCATTGCCTGCTGTTGTATCCGCAGCCGGAGTGGGAAGAGATCGAACGCAAGATCATGAAGCTTTCGAGCTTCAACAAGCAGACGCGCAAGTTGCAGCGCATGCTGGTCGGCCATGCCACGGAATGCGATATGGATGGTAACGGTCGCATTCTCCTGGCACCACCGCTGCGTGAATTTTCCGGGCTCAACAAAGACATTGTGCTGATCGGCCAGGGTAACAAATTCGAGATCTGGGACCAAGGCATGTGGGTCACGCGTCGCGGTGAATGGCTCGAAGGCAAGGACGATGACAAGTTGCCTCCGGATCTCGAATCGCTCTCGCTCTAGAACGAAAGCGTGAATGAACATCGCCATGTCCCGGTACTGCTGGAGGAGGCGTTGCAAGAACTACAGGTGAAGGAAGACGGTGTGTATGTCGATGCCACCTACGGGCGCGGTGGGCATGCGCAGGAAATTCTGAAAAGCCTGGGCGCACGAGGGAAGTTGCTGGTGTTTGATCGCGATCCGCAAGCCTGCGAGGACGCCCGCCGTAAATTGGGCATGGACAAGCGCGTGACAATTACCCAAGGAACGTTCTCGATGCTGCGTCACACCATAGGAAGCCTGGGGCTCGCTGGAGGCATCAACGGCATTCTCTTCGATCTCGGCGTTTCCTCACCTCAGTTGGACGATTCCCGGCGCGGTTTCAGTTTTCGCACCGACGGCCCGCTCGACATGCGCATGGATCCAAACGCCGGCGAATCCGCCGCCGAATGGATACAACGCGCGGAGGAACATGAAATCGCACGCGTGATCCGTGACTACGGTGAAGAGCGTTTTGCCAAACGTATCGCACGCGCCATTGTACGTGAACGATCTGTCGAACCGATCGCCACGACACGCCGCCTCGCCGAAATTATTTCGCGGGCAGTGCCCATGCGCGAAAAGAACAAGGATCCGGCCACGCGCTCGTTTCAGGCCATTCGCATTCATATCAATCGTGAACTCGATGAACTCCGCGAAGCACTTCCGCAGGCGGTGGGTTTGCTTGCCGCGGGTGGCAGACTCGTGGTGATAAGTTTTCATTCGCTGGAAGACAGAATGGTGAAACATTTTTTGCGCGCCGAGGAAAAAGGCAAGGAACTACCGCCGGAGCTGCCAGTGCTTCGCGATCACCATCGTCCGCGCCTGAAAACCATTGGCAAGGCCATCCGCGCCAGCGAATCGGAAGCAAGTCGCAACCCACGCGCCCGCAGCGCCATGTTGCGTGTTGCCGAGCGCACGGAGGAGCCGACCGATGCCTAGAGGATTAATGGTGTTGCTGGCGGCGGTCACGGCTGTCTCGATAGCCGTGGTCTACACGCGACAGGAGAGCCGTCTGCTGTTCGCGAAATTGCAGGCGCATCAGGCGGAACGCGATGCGCTCAATGTCGAGTGGGGGAAATTGATGCTCGAGGAAGGCGCCTGGTCGCAGCACCGGCGTGTTGAGGAGATGGCGCGCCAGCGACTCAATATGAACACGCCCGATAGCGCGCACGTGCGTGTCGTCAGGATCACCCGGGACGCCACGCCATGAGCCGCCGCGTTAAATCCCGCCATCCGGTGCGCAACGCCATCGTGTTGCTGTGCTTCATGGGCGGGCTCGTTTTACTCGCGGCGCGGGCGGTGTACCTGCAGGTGCTCAGCTCCGATTTCCTGCAGAGCCAGGGCAATGCTCGGCATTTGCGTCTCGTCAAGGACAACTCGCATCGCGGCATGATTCTCGACCGCAACGGTTCGCCGTTGGCGGTCAGCACGCCGGTGGATTCGGTTTGGGCGCATCCACCGACGCTGGCGGAAGAACGCGGAAAATGGCCGCGCCTGGCGGCTTTGCTGGGAATGAGCACGCGCGATCTGTCCCGGCTCCTCAGAAAGCATGACGCACGCGAGTTCATGTATCTCAAGCGGCACGTGACGCCCGCGCTCGCCGAGCGCGTGATGGCGCTCAAGATTCCGGGAGTGGACCTCACGCGCGAATACCGTCGCTACTATCCGCTCGGCGCGGTCGCCGGCCACGTCGTCGGTTTTACCAACGTGGACGATCAGGGCCAGGAAGGCGTTGAATTGGCCTACGATTCATGGCTGCGTGCCATTCCCGGTGCCAAGCGCCTGTTGCGCGATCGCCAGGGTACCGCCGTGGAAGTGACCGAGAGCGTGGTGTTGCCCAAGCCCGGTACCGACCTGGTGCTTTCCATCGATCGGCGTATTCAATACCTGGCCTATCGCGAACTGAAGGCGGCGGTGATGGAACACCAGGCGAGCGCCGGCAGTGCCATCGTGCTGGATGCGCGCACCGGCGAAGTCCTGGCGCTGGTCAACGAACCGGATTTCAATCCCAACAACCGTGCCGGATTGGACAGCAGCACATTCCGTAATCGCGCGGTGACCGACCTGTTCGAGCCCGGTTCCACGCTTAAGCCTTTTACCATTGCTTGTGCGCTGGATAGCGGAAAGTTTGCTTCAGGTAGCGTGATTGATACCACGCCGGGGGTGTTGCAGGTCGGCGATCGCACGATTCGCGATGTGCATAACTACGGCGTGCTCACGGTAGCGGGTGTCATCGAGAAGTCGAGTAACGTAGGCGCCTCCAAGATCGCGCTGGCGCTCAACAAGAAAAGTATCTGGGAAATGTTGCGCAATGTGGGCTTCGGCCAGTCAACCGGTCTGCAGTTGCCGGGTGAAGTGCCGGGGCTGCTCAATCCGCCGTCGAGCTGGATTCCCATCGAGCAGGCGAGCATTTCCTTCGGTTACGGAATTTCCGTCACGCCCATACAACTGGCGCACGCCTATCTCGCGCTGGCCAACGATGGCAAGGCGCTGCCGGTGACATTACGGCTCGCAGAAACCGTGGCGCCGGGCGATCGCGTCATTTCCGCGAAGACCGCGCGTCAGCTTCAGTCGATGCTTGAGCTAGCCGTCAGCGATGTGGGCACCGGCAAGGCGGCGCAAGTGGCGGATTACCGCGTTGCCGGCAAGACCGGTACCGTGCGCAAGCTCACCGCGAGCGGCTATTCCGAGGAAAAATACGTCGCGTGGTTTGCCGGATTTGCGCCGGCTTCGTCACCGCGCCTGGTGATGGTCGTGGCGGTGGATGAGCCGACCCGAGGCGGTTACTTCGGCGGCGAGGTTGCCGCTCCCGTGTTTGGGCGCGTGATGACCGGTGCGTTGCGATTGCTCGATGTTGCTCCCGATGCGCCGCGCCAGTCCCAGCGCCTCATGACCGTGAAAAGCGAGCAGGTGGCTGAATGACACGGGAAATTCAGCATTTGCGCGGACTGCTCGAAGGAATCGTGCGCGTGCCAGGCGTGGCCGATCGCGAAGTGCGTGGTCTGCAGGTGGACAGCCGGCGCATCGAGCCAGGCGACCTGTTTATCGCGGCGCCGGGGATGATAGCGGATGGCCGTGATTATATCGGCGACGCCGTGGCTTCCGGTGCCAGCGCCGTGGTCTATGAAACCGACGATGGTTTTGTGTTGCGCGGTGCACCGCTCCCGGCATTTGGGATCTCCAACCTGCGCCACAAAATTGGCGTCATTGCCGACCGTTTTTATGGCGCGCCTTCGCGTCGGCTCGTTGTGACCGGTGTCACCGGCACGAATGGAAAAACAACCTGCACGCAGTTGCTGGCGCAGGCGTTGGATAACGGGGCGCCGCGTGCAAGCGCGCGCCGTTGCGCCATTATCGGCACGCTGGGCTACGGTTTCCCGGGAGCGCTCAATCCGTCGCGGCACACCACGCCCGATGCCGTGACGGTGCATCGCTTGTTGGCGGATTTTCTTCGCCAAGGTGTGACCCACGTGGCCATGGAAGTTTCCTCGCACGCGCTGGAGCAGGGACGCGTAGCCGGGGTCGCCTTCGATGTCGCGGTGTTTACCAACCTCACGCGCGATCATCTCGATTATCACGGCGATATGCAGGCCTATGGCGCCGCCAAGGCCGGGCTGTTTGCGGTCGAGGGATTGAAGTACGCCGTGATCAATCACGACGACGCCTTCGGCAGAAGTCTCTTGGCCGGTATCGACACGCAGGTCAAAGCGCTGAGTTATGGCATCGAAGGCGGCGACGTACGCGCGCTCGCTGTGCAAGCTTTGCCCGACGGGCTGGCTTTGCGCATCGCGACACCCGACGGTGAAATCGAATTGCGCAGCCCGCTGATCGGCCGCTTCAATGCTTACAACCTGCTGGCCGTGCTGACCACCCTGTTGGCGCTCGGCGTGAAACTGGAGGACGCCGCCGAGCGGCTCTCCCGGGCACAGGCGCCCTCCGGACGGGTGGAACGTTTCGGCGGCTTGAAAGGTTTGCCGCTGGTGGTGGTGGATTATGCGCATACGCCGGATGCGCTCGAAAAAATTCTCCTGGCGTTGCGCGAACACGTTCGTGGAAAACTCTGGTGCGTCTTCGGCTGCGGCGGTGATCGCGATCGCGGCAAACGCCCGGTCATGGGCGAGATCGCCGAGCGACTGGCGGACGTGGTGGTGCTGACCGACGACAACCCGCGCCATGAGTCGGGTGAGGCGATCGTCTCAGACATCATCGGCGGCATGCGCACATCGCCCCGGGTTAATCGGGATCGCCGGGCCGCGATCGAGGAGGCCATCAATGCTGCCGGCGAGAACGACGTAGTTCTAATCGCCGGCAAGGGGCATGAGGAATATCAGCAGGTAGGCGATGAACGCCTGCCGTACAGCGACCACGCAACCGTGCGCGAAATACTGGGGGTGGCGGCATGAGCAGGGAGCAGGGGCCCCACGCAGTGGGGAGGCGACCGGCCGCGAATGCCGCCGGACGCCGACGGCATGGCGCATGGGTCTGGTTTGGCCTTACGGAGGTGGCGGCATGAGCAGGGAGCAGGGGCCCCACGCGCAGCGCGGGGATGCAACCGTGGCGAATGCCGCCGGACGCCGACGGCATGGCGCATGGGTCTGGTTCGGCCTTACGGAGGCGGAGGCATGATGTCACTGGCGATACTCGCCGAGGCCTTGAAGGCCTCGCACATCGGGAAGGACGCCGTTTTCACGGGCGTGTGTCACGACACACGCACCTTGCAACCCGGTGATTTGTACGTGGCGATCAAGGGCGAACATTTCGACGGTCACAGTTTTCTCGCCGAGGCGATTACCGCGGGCGCCGTCGGCGCGCTGCTGGCGCGCGACATGGAGACCTCGCTGCCTTACGTGCGCGTTCCCAATACCCGCCTGGGACTGGGAAATCTTGGCGCGTTTTGGCGCGGTCAATTCAAAATTCCCGTCATCGCCGTCACCGGCAGCAACGGCAAGACGACGGTCAAGGAAATGATAGGCGCGATTTTGGGCGAGACCGGTCCCGGCTGTGTCACGCGCGGCAACCTTAATAATGACATTGGCGTGCCATTGACACTTTCGCGGCTGCGCGCCGGTGACAAATATGCGGTGATCGAAATGGGCATGAATCATCTCGGTGAGATCGAATATCTGTCGCGTCTCACTAGTCCAACCATCGCGCTCATCACGAATGCCGGTGAGGCGCACCTGGCGGGTGTTGGCACGGTTGAGGATGTGGCACGCGCCAAGGGGGAGATATTCATGGGCCTGTCCGAAGACGGCACCGCCGTGCTCAACGCCGACGACCCGCATTTTTTGTTGTGGAAGACTTTTACCGGCCTCAAGAAGTGTCTTAGCTTCGGGCTCGATCACAAGGCTGATGTGAGCGGAGCGTACGAGCTCACCGATACCGGCAGCGTCATCCAACTCAAAACCATCACTTATGGAGACATCGACATGCGCATACCGCTTCTGGGCCGACACAATGTCATGAACGCTCTGGCCGCCACCGCCGCCGCCCTCGCCGCGGGTGCCTCACTCGAGAATGTGAAAATCGGGCTCGAAAAACTGAAAACCGTATCGGGTCGTATGGAAGTTAAACAGGGCATCAGCGGCGCACGGATTATCGACGATACCTATAACGCCAACCCGGCCTCGGTGGCCGCCGGACTACAGGTGCTCAAGGAATTTTCCGGTGAGCGTGTCCTGGTCCTGGGCGACATGGGCGAACTCGGAGCCGCCGCCGCCGACATACATTTTCGCGTCGGCCAGCTGGCCAGCCGCATCGGCGTCCAGCGCCTGTTCGCCATCGGCGAGCTGAGCCGCATCGCCGTGGGCGCTTTCGGCAAAGGCGCGCGGCATTTCGAGAGTCATGTGGCGCTGATCGAAGCACTGCAGGATTGCTTGCACGCGGAGATGACGGTGCTCGTCAAGGGCTCGCGCCTCATGCGCATGGAGCGGATTGTCGCCGGCATTACGAAAAAATCTCCAGCCAAAACCGAAACCGGGAGGAGCCGTTAAGTGCTCTATTACCTTTTCGATACCTTGGCGCGGGATTTCTCGTTTTTCAACGTCTTCCGTTACCTGACGTTGCGCGGAATTCTGGGCGTGCTGACCGCGCTCGCGATCAGTTTCTGGATCGGGCCCACCATGATCCGGCGCCTGGGCGTCCGTCAGCTCCGGCAGACCGTGCGTACGGACGGGCCCCAGAGCCATCTTGCCAAGGCCGGCACGCCGACCATGGGCGGGGCGCTGATAATCGTGGCGATCGCCATTTCCACCCTGTTGTGGGCGGATCTGACCAATCGCTTCGTGCTGGCGGTGCTGTTTGCCACCGCGTCGTTCGGCGCGATCGGCTGGGTGGATGACTATAAGAAGATCATCAACAAAGACCCGCGCGGCATCGGCGCCAAGGCCAAGTTTTTCTGGCAGACGGTTGCGGGTCTGGCGATCGCGCTGTTCCTTTATTACACCGCGAAGAGCCCGGCCGAGACCACGCTCATCGTTCCGGTGTTCAAGAACATTGTTATTCCACTGGGTCCGGCGTTCATCCTGCTTGCCTACCTTGTGATCGTGGGTTCGAGTAACGCCGTGAATCTCACCGACGGTCTGGACGGTTTGGCGATCATGCCGACCGTCATGGTCGCGGGCGCGCTCGGTGTCTTTGCCTACGTCATGGGCCACCTCAAATTTTCTTCCTATCTCGGATTTCCCTACATCGCCGGAGCCGGCGAGGTGCTGATCTTCTGCGGCGCCATCGTCGGTGCGGGCCTGGGGTTTCTCTGGTTCAACACCTATCCGGCCATGGTATTCATGGGCGATATCGGCGCCTTGGCGCTCGGCGCGGCGCTGGGGACGATCGCCGTCTCGATACGTCAGGAAATCGTGCTGTTCATCATGGGCGGGGTATTTGTCATGGAAACGGTGTCGGTGATGTTGCAGGTGGCCTCGTTCAAGCTCACGGGCAAACGGATTTTTCGCATGGCGCCGTTGCATCACCATTTTGAACTGAAAGGCTGGCCCGAGCCGCGGGTGATCGTGCGTTTCTGGATCATCTCGCTGATCCTGGTGCTGATCGGACTGGCGACACTAAAGATACGGTAAAGATATGAATTTTGGCCACGGAGAACACAGAGTGCACAGAGGATTTCAAGATCTCGTGGTTCTCTCTGTCTGCGCCCTCTGTGACTGATTGAATATGGCATTGGCGATGGCAAAGACGAAGACAAAACGCGCGCTGGTGGTGGGCCTCGGGCTCACGGGG
>JAUSDQ010000340.1 GCA_030650525.1 Sulfuricaulis sp. | reverse complement strand
GTTCGGCGGCAGCTATTGGGACCGCGGCGCCGACGCCGTGGGCGTGGCCTTCGGGCAGCTGCACACCAGCGTGGACTTCCGCAACGATGCACCCACCCTCGACGCCGACGCCGACGGTAACGCTGATTTCGGCTACGCGGCAAGCGGCGCGGAACAACTCATCGAACTGTATTACCGCTGGCGCATTCACGCGCAGTTCGAGGTGTCGCCCGACTTGCAGCACGTCAGCCGCCCCGCCGGCAACGGCGCCGCCAAAGACCTCAACCTGATTGGTCTGCGCGCTCAGCTCACGTTCTGATTCACGACAGCCTCGGCAAAGGAGACGTCTCATGATCGTCCGTCACACTCAGTTCGTTATCGCCACCGCACTGTGGCTCGCGGCCGGTCCCGGGTTCGTGGTGGCCGAGGAATTGCCGACATTTCGGCTCACGGCCAAGAACGGCCATTTCCATCCGGAGACCATCGAGGTTTCCGCCGGCGCGCGTTTCAAAATCGTTATCAGTAACGAGGGCCCCGGGCCGGAGGAATTCGAAACCGAGAATCCGCGCCGGGAAAAAGTACTGGCGGCGGGGGCGACTTCCTTTCTGGTATTTCCCGCGCTCAAGCCGGGGGTTTATCCCTTCTTCGGGGAGTTTCATCCCGAGACGGCGAAGGGCCGGATCGTCGTCAAGTGATCTGAAAGGCGCGGCAGATATTCGAACATGAATACGCAGGTTGACAGCGTCGTCGTAAGTCCGGTCACGTTCATCCGCCGTAAAGCCGGTTGGCTACAGGCGCTGGGCGATGCCATGCAGCGGCACCGTTCCGTCATTCAGGCTATCCAGTGGTCGGTGGTCGTGGTTTATTTTGCGCTGGTGATTATTCCGGCGTTTCTGCCGCTGCCGCCGGACTCGGCGCACATATATGACAATCTCACGCGTCTGGCGCAATTCGCGTTCTGGGGTGTGTGGTGGCCGTTCGTGATGGTGTCGATGATGCTCATGGGGCGCGTGTGGTGCGGCGTGTTCTGTCCGGAAGGCTCACTCACGGAACTCGTCAGTCGCCGCGGCCTGCAATACCCGATCCCGCGCTGGATTCGCTGGGGCGGCTGGCCGTTTGTGGCCTTCGTCATGACCACCGTGTTCGGCCAGCTGCTGAGCGTGTACGAGTATCCCAAGGCTACCCTGCTGATCCTCGGCGGCTCGTCGCTCATGGCGCTCGCGGTGGGTTATGTGTACGGGCGCGGTGCGCGAGTGTGGTGTCGTTATCTCTGTCCCGCCAACGGCGTGTTCGGGTTGCTGGCGCGTCTGGCGCCGGTGCATTTCCATGTGAACCGCGCGGCATGGAAATCGAAACCCGCCGGCACGCCCGCGGTCGCGTGTGCCACGCTCATCGACATTCCGCGCATGATCGGCGCTTCCGCCTGCCACGCCTGCGGCCGGTGCAGCGGGCATCGCGATGCGGTGCAACTGGCGGCACGCTCGCCCAGCGCCGAGGTGCTGAGGCTTTCACCCGGCGCGGTTTCGCGCTGGGAGGTGATCCTGCTGCTGTTCGGCGTGCTCGGCGTGGCGCTCGGGGCATTTCAGTGGAGCGCGAGTCCGTGGTTTGTGACACTGAAGCAGGCCATCGCCACCTGGCTGGTGGCGCATGACTCCTATGCATTACTGGCCGATAACGCCCCGTGGTGGTTGCTCACGCATTACCCCGAGGCGAACGACGTCTTTACCTGGCTCGACGGATTGATGGTGCTCTTTTATATCGGCACGGTGGCGCTTGTTACCGGCGGCTGGCTGCTGGCCTCGTTGTGGGCGGCGGAAAAATTTCTCGGGCGGACGGGGGAACGCTGGCGTCTGGCCTATGCGCTCATTCCACTCGCCGGGACCGGCGCCTTCCTGGGTCTGAGCATGCTCACGGTGACGTTGCTGCGGGCCGAAGGTCTGGCGCTTGCCTGGGTTCCCATGGCCCGCGCGGTGTTGCTGGTCGCGGCGGTGAGCTGGAGTGCGTGGCTCGTGTGGCGCATGCTGGCGAAAACCGGAACAACCTATCGGCGGCGCCTGTTGGCGTTCGGAACCGTGCTCGCCGGCATGGCGCTGCCCGCCGGCATGTGGTTCATTCAGTTCTTTGTATGGTGACGCACTAAAAGACAGACAGTGATATGTTTTGTTGATCATTATTTAAAGGAGAGAGCTATGCATTTTTTGAAATATGTAACGGCGCTGTTGTTCACGATGCTTGCGTCGCTGGCCATGGCGGCGGACGAAATCGTGGTTTATTCCGCGCGCAACGAACAACTGATCAAGCCGCTGTTCGACGCCTACACCGCCGCGACCGGCACCCAGATCAAGTTCATCACCGACAAGGAAGGACCGCTCCTGGAAAAGCTCAAGGCCGAAGGCAAGGATAGCCCGGCGGACATGCTGATCACGGTGGACGCCGGTAATCTTTGGCTGGCGGCGAAACAAGGGGTGCTCGCCAAGGTCGATTCGAAAATGCTCACGGCCAATATTCCGGCGCACCTGCGCGATCCGGGCAATCGCTGGTTCGGGTTGTCGGTACGGGCGCGCACGATTGTATACAGCACGGCGCGCGTGAAGCCCGCGGAGCTTTCCACTTACGAGTCGCTGGGCGATAAAAAGTGGCACGGACGTCTGTGCCTGCGCACGTCGAAAAAGGTCTATAACCAGTCGCTGGTGGCGATGATGATCGCGCGTTTGGGCGAGGCCAAGACTGAGCAGGTCGTGAAGTCCTGGGTCGCCAATCTGGCCACGGACGTTTTTCCGGACGACACCAAGTTGATGGAGGCGATGGCCGCCGGTCAATGCGACGTGGGCATCGTGAATACCTATTATTTTGGCCGGCTCATGAAGAAACAACCAGAGGCGCCACTCGCGCTGTTCTGGCCCAACCAGAAAGACCGGGGCGTGCATGTCAATGTGTCCGGCGCGGGCGTCACGGCCCACGCCAAGCACCGTCAAGCGGCGGTGAAATTCCTCGAATGGCTGTCATCGAAGCAGGCGCAGAATATGTTTGCCGATGAGAATCTCGAGTACCCGGCCAATCCGCAGGTCAAGCCAGCTGCCATGGTCGCGACCTGGGGCCAGTTCAAGCAGGACACCATCAATGTCTCGAAGGCCGGTAGTCTCCAGGTCAAGGCCGTGATGCTGATGGATCGGGCGGGATATAAATAAGAATCCCGGGTGGCGGGAGTTAGGGCTAACATTAACAGCAGCAACAGCAGCCCCAACCGATCCATGAGCGCCACCACCGACAACCTCCGCCAGGCCCCGCCGGTCGAAACCGGAATTTCCGCCTGGCTTAACGTCAATGTTCGGCTGTGGCGGATGGCCAGCTTTGTCGTCGCGGCAATCGTGGCGGCGCCGATTCTGGTGGTGGCATTGGCCTGGTTGACACCGGCCGGCGACATCTGGCGGCATCTGGTTAGTACGGTGCTCGGCGAGCTGCTGCGCCACACGGTGGTGTTGATGCTCGGGGT
>JAUSDQ010000338.1 GCA_030650525.1 Sulfuricaulis sp. | reverse complement strand
ATAGTAATGGAGTCTCGCCGCATGCTGCTAAAATAGCGGCGAGCCCCGGTAGCTCAGTGGATAGAGCAGCCGCCTCCTAAGCGGCAGGTCGCACGTTCGATTCGTGTTCGGGGCACCAAACAGATCATGCCCTTGTATGCTCTCCCTTGGGGGAGGGCCGAGGTTTGACAAAATTATAGGGTTCCTATAACTTAATACAGGTGATCCGAATATTCGGCAACGCGCTGGCGGAGGACTTATTCCATGACCGGGTATCGCGCGTCGTCCGCCAATTCCCGCCGGAGCTGAGGGCCAATGCCCGCCGTAAGTTGCAGATGCTCGATGACGCGGAAACATTGAAAGTCTTGGCGGCGCTGCCCGGCAATCGGTTTGAGAAACTCAAGGGTGATCGCAAGGACCGTTACTCGATTCGGATCAACGATCAGTGGCGGCTGGTGTTTCAGTGGCAGGACAGCCACGCTCTGAATGTAATGATTGAAGACTACCATTAATGTCGCCCTACTTCGTTCGTCTGGTCATGCATAGAGGTGAACAGTCATGATGAAGAACCCATTCCATCCTGGTGAGATTCTGTCGGAAGAGTTTTTGAAGCCGGGCGATACGACGCAAACCGCGTTTGCGAAGAAGATCGGCTGGACGCGCCCCAAGCTTAACGCCTTCATTAAGGGTAAACACGGGGTCACGGCCGATAGCGCGCTGGACTTGGCCGAGGCCACGGGCACGACACCGAAGTTTTGGATGAATTTGCAGGCAACGTGGGATCTGGCGCTGGCGCTTAAAAAGCGTAAAGCCGCGTAATTGGCGCCGACAAGCACATCGAGGACGAAGTTGTTCTTCATCGCAGCTCGAAACGCATTTCCTTCACCCTCATCCTATCCTTCTCCCTGGAAGGGAGAAGGGATGACTAGTGTTTAGAGGCTTCCACAATTTGAATGATCTGGCGTTTCCCTTATATAGCCCCCTCATCCTACCCTACCCATGAACCTGCGGCCGAAGGCCGCATCGGCTCGCCTCCCTCTCCCGCTCGCGGGAGAGGGAATGAGGGAGAGGGAAGAGAGCGCACGGTTCACGGCGTCAATTCGCGGCAATGCCATTTGGCCGTGCGGTCTCTCCCGCAAGGAGAGAGTATTTATTTTAACAAGTCGTATTAGCATTTTACCGGGAGGCCAGTTTGCTGGAAGTGGTTGACCTAGAATGCGTGCGTGGCGACCGGCTGCTGTTCAGCCATCTCTCGTTCCGTTTAAAGCCGGGTGAGTTGCTGCACGTCACCGGCGTCAATGGCAGCGGCAAGACCACGCTGCTGCGCACGCTCTGCGGATTGACGCGCGCCGCCAACGGCGAAGTGCGCTGGCATGGCTCCGCCATCCAGGAACTCGGCGACGATTATCGCAACCAACTGGCCTATGTCGGTCACAGCAACGGCATACAGGGCGAGCTGACGCCGAATGAAAACCTGCGTACTGCCGCTGGGCTGTGTGGCAACGCGGATTCAAAGCTCATCAGCAACACACTCGCGCGACTGGGGCTGGCCGCGCACGATTACTTTCCGGCCAAAATCCTGTCCCAGGGTCAGAAACGCCGCCTGGCGCTCGCACGACTCGTCATTCAACAGAAACCACTGTGGATCCTGGATGAGCCGTTAAGCGCGCTCGATGTAAACTCCGTGGCACTGACGACGGAAATCCTGATGGAACATCTCGCCCGGGATGGTTTGATCGTCATGACTTCCCACCAGGATATCGCAGTCGAGACTAAAACCACATTGCATATCCAGATCGATTAACGTGCCCCATTTACTCAAAGCCGTCGCCTGCCTGCTCCGACGCGATCTGACCGTCGCCTTGCGGCGCAGCACCGACGTGCTCACGCCGTTGGTTTTTTTCAGCATCGTCGTGAGTCTGTTTCCACTCGGCCTGGGACCGGAGCCCGCGGTGCTGCGTGTCATCGGGCCGGGCGTTATCTGGGTGGCGGCGCTGCTCGCCACCATGCTGTCGCTCAATCGGCTGTTCGCCAACGACTTCGCCGACGGCACCCTGGAGCAAATGATGCTTTCGCCCCATCCGCTCACCGTCCTGGTCCTGACCAAGGTCGCGGCCCATTGGGCGCTGACCGGCCTGCCGCTGGTGATTGTTTCGCCCCTGCTGGCACTGCAGATGCATATGCCGGAATCCGCCATCGGTACGCTCGTGCTGTCGCTGCTGCTCGGCACGCCGGTGCTGAGCCTGCTGGGAGCGGTGGGTGCGGCATTGACACTTGGGTTGCGCGGCGGTGGCGTGCTGGTTTCGCTGCTGGTGTTGCCGTTGTATACTCCGGTGCTTATTTTCGGCGCCGGCGCGGTCGCGGGTATTATTGCCGGCATCGATATTGAAGCGCACTTTTCCCTGCTGGCCGCGTTCCTCGCACTGGCCCTGACCTTCGCGCCATGGGCGGCGGCCGCGGCACTGCGCGTTTCCTTGGATTGACGCATGCAAATATTCGACGTACATAAATACGCCTCACCGAAATTTTTCTACACCTTTGCGGGGAAACTGACTCCCTGGGTCGCGGGTCTGACGGCGTTACTGCTGGTCGCGGGCCTGTATTTCGGGCTGTTCGTCGCGCCGGCCGATTACCAGCAGGGCGAGAGCTATCGCATCATGTTCATTCACGTCCCGGCGGCGTGGATGTCGATGTTCATCTACGTGCTCATGGCCGGCGCCGGCGCCATGGCGCTGGTCTGGCATATCAAGCTGGCGGAGATGTTCGCCCGCAGCTGCGCGCCGATCGGCGCCTCGTTCACTTTTCTTGCCCTGGTCACGGGCTCGCTGTGGGGCAAACCGATGTGGGGCACGTGGTGGGCCTGGGATGCCCGGCTGACCTCGGAACTTATTCTGTTTTTTCTGTACATAGGTTACATGGCGCTACAGGCCAGCATTGACGACCCGCGGCGCGCGGCGCGCGCCTCCGCGATCCTGGCGCTGGTGGGTGTGGTCAACATCCCGGTCATCCACTTTTCCGTGGAGTGGTGGAACACCCTGCACCAGCCGGCTTCCGTGAGCAAGGTCGGCACCCCCGCCATCCACCCGAGCATGCTGATCCCGCTGCTGCTCATGGCCTTGGCCTTCACCTTCTATTTCGCGGTCGCGGTGCTGATGCGTATTCGCAACGAAATTCTGGAGCGTGAACGCCACACCGCGTGGGTGGCGGAAGTGCTGGAGTCTGAGCGATGAACTGGGCGGAATTCTTCGCCATGGGCGGTTACGGGCTTTATGTATGGGGCTCCTATGGGATCGCCGCGCTTATTCTGATCCTGAACCTTTACCTGCCGCTGCGCCGCCGGAAAACAGTCCGGCGTCTGCTGCGCGAATTTCTACGGCTTAAGGAACAAACTCGATGAAGACTCGACACAAACGACTGGCCATTATCATCACCGGTGTGGTGGGGCTGACAATAGCCGTCCTCTTCGTAGCGAACGCCTTCCGCAGCAACCTGGTCTATTTCTATTCGCCCACGGAAGTGCTCGATGGAAAAATTGCCGTCAATAAAGCCTTCCGCATCGGCGGTCTCGTGGAGAGCGGGAGTGTGCGCCGGTCAACCGATGGTTTGAAAGTCGATTTTATCGTCACCGACCTCAATAAGAAGTTGCCGGTACATTACGAAGGAATCCTCCCGGAC
>JAUSDQ010000337.1 GCA_030650525.1 Sulfuricaulis sp. | reverse complement strand
GGCATCAACGCGGTGAAGGGGGTCGAGATCGGTGCCGGCTTCGAATCGGTCGTGCAGAAGGGCACCGCGCACCGCGATGAAATCACGCCCAAGGGTTTTCTTTCCAACCATGCCGGGGGCACGCTCGGCGGCATCTCCACCGGACAGGATATCGTCGTGAGCATCGCGCTCAAGCCCACGTCCAGCATCCGACTGCCCGGGCGCACGGTGAACGTAAAGGGCGAGGCCGTCGAGATCGCCACTACCGGTCGTCACGATCCGTGCGTGGGAATTCGTGCCACGCCCATCGCCGAAGCGATGCTCGCCATCGTGCTGATGGACCACGCCTTGCGCCATCGCGCGCAGAACCTCGATGTTAGAAGTCCCACGCCCGTGATTCCCGGCAGCGTCTGAGACTCCGGCGCGCATGAGCACGGCGCTCATCAATCCGGGACGGATCGGCAGGGCGGTGCTCGGTGCCGGCGATTACTGGAAGGGCTTTTACGAGTTGTTGCTTTACGCCCTTCGGCGCCTCGGAGCGCTGGGCAAACCGCCGGTGCGTCTCGTTTTCTTCAAGCAGATCTACTTCACCGGCATCGAGGCGCTGGGTGCGGTGACGGTCATCGCCACGCTGACCGGCATCGTGATCACCACCCAGATCACCAGCCTCGTGGGCCAGAACATCGCGCTCACGGCGAAGATCATGCTCTGGACCGTGGTGCGCGAACTCGGCCCCTTGCTGTCCGCCATCGTGATCATCGCGCGCAGCAGTTCGGCCACCGCCTCGGAGTTGGCGAGCATGAAGATCCGCGGCGAGATCGACAGCCTGCGGCTCATGGGCATTGCTCCCGGTGACTACCTGGCGGTGCCACGCATCGCCGGCATCACGCTCTCGGTCGTGGCCGTCACCTTCTATTTCCAGATGACCGCGATCGTGATGGGCTACGCGTTCGCCGCCATCATGGGATTCATGCCGTTCGTCAAAAGTATTAGCGGTGTCATTTCGACATTGAGCATGACCGAGGTGCTGGTATCGCTGCTCAAGGCGTTTGTCTTCGGGCTGGTGATCTCCATCACGTCCTGTTATTACGGCCTGCGCGCGATCGGCACGGTGACCGCCATCCCGCGCGCGGCCACGGGCGCCGTCATGCGCAACCTGCTGACGATTTTCCTGCTCGACGGAATCATTACCTATGCCTTCTTCGTCTAAGAGTAATAGTTTGTTGAAGCAGGTCAGAAAAATATCTGAAGTCGTCATTCCGGCGAAAGCCGGAATCCAGCTATTAACGATTTCATTGCCTGTGTTTTTTTCGTGTGAGGCGGCGTCTCGCGCCGGTGGCACATGATTCGTTTCGATCATGTGACGCGAGGACCGATCCGCAATTTGTCGTTCGAACTCGACCGGGGCGGCACGGCCAAAATCCTGTTCGATTCGGAAGACCGGAAAAATCAGCTCTTCCGACTGCTTGCCGGCAGGCGGCGTCCGGAGACCGGCAATATTTTATTCTTCGGCGAGGATCTGTTTGCGCGCGAAGAGGACGAGCGTGTCGCACTGTTCCAGCGCATCGGCGTGGTGCCGGCGGATGGCGGCCTGATCAGCAATCTCAAGGCCTGGGAGAATCTATTGCTGCCGGCGTGGTATCACCACGGTTTGACGGCGGAGCAGGCCGAACGACCGGTGGCGGAGATATTCGATCAACTCGGACCGGGCGAGGCCGGATTGAAGCAACGGATGGGCGAGTTGCCCGACCGGCTGAGCTTGTACGAACGGCGTGTCGTGGCCCTGGCGCGGGCGATGCTGATGGAACCGGACATCCTGATATATGATTTCACCTTCGCCGGCCTGGAGCGCGACGTCGCGCAGCAATTGATGAAATTGACCGGTGAGTATCACAGCAGAAAGGCCGGCCGGGTTTCCCTGTATCTGTGCCCGGACGACGCGGTTTCGGCGCGTCTCGCGGCTGATCAGACGATTACCCTGGCTCATTAAGGAGATTGCTAAAAAAACGCATCGTCACCCCGGCGGAAGCCGGGGTCCAGAATATTAAAAGCAAATAAATCCGTAATATGCTGGATTCCGGCTTTC
>JAUSDQ010000327.1 GCA_030650525.1 Sulfuricaulis sp. | reverse complement strand
ACTAGTGGCCTGTAACAGCTGAATCGGAAGTAGGGATGATTCTGTGCGAGAAGTCGCGATAGGCCCATTTGATGGGCGCGGCGTGTTGGTTGTGATGACGGATGTAACGCATGAGCTTGCGCGCCAGGTCGTGGACCGAGGTGAAGACCCCGCGGGCGACCACGTCGCGTTCGATGCGGCCGAACCAGAGTTCGACCTGATTGAGCCAGGAGGAATAGGTCGGAGTAAAATGCAGGTGCAGCTTGGGATGGTCGGCGAGGAACTGCGCGACCCGCTTGGTCTTATGGGCCGAGAGGTTGTCGGCGATGATGTGGATCTCGCGACCCCTGGGTTGCAGCGCAACGATCTGGCCCAAGAAGGCCACAAACTCCTCGGTGGTATGGCGGGCAGCGGTCTGACCCAGGACCTTTCCGTTTTTGGTGTTGAGCGCGGCGTAGAGCGAGAGCGTGCCATGGCGATAGTACTCGAAGCCGTGGCGCTCGGCCCGCCCAGGGCTAAGCGGCAGCACCGGGTCGAGGCGATCCAGCGCTTGAATCGCGGTCTTCTCGTCGACACAGAATACCGCAGCGTGCTGCGGCGGATTGACGTAGAGCCCGATCACATCGGCGGCCTTGCGCTCGAAGTCCGGGTCATCCGAGGCCATGTAGCGTTCCAGCCGATGCGGCTTAAGCCCGGCGCGCCGCCAGACCCGCGCCACCATCATGTGATTGATCCCCAGCGCCTGCGCCAGCTTGCGGCTGCTCCAGTGGGTGGAACCATCAGCGGGCGCGCGCCGGGTCCAGGCCAGAATGCGGGCTTCCAGCCGCGGAGTGCGCTTACTCACTGGCCGCCCCTGATGGCGGGCAAACAGGCCCGCCAGCCGCTGCTGCGCAAAGCGGGCCTGCCAACGAGCTATGTAAGCCGAACTACAGCCCAGGGCCTGCTCGATGGCGGACCATGATTGACCTTCGGACAGCATCAGGATCAGCCGCGCGCGGCGCACGTCACCGGCGCGCAGCACCCGCGAACGTGCTCGCGCGCGCAACTCCTGCGATTCGGGCCGCGACAGTCGGAGCCTTGTTCCAAGCATGCCGATTGATAGCATATTCTACTGTCGATTTCAACGTTACAGGCCACTAGATGACGTTGCCTGCTTACAAAAAGTAAATAGCCTGACAGCGAAAAGCCTGAAATCACGATCAGTATCGCGCCCGCCGAGCGTCCGATTTTCACCGCTATCGAGGACACTTCGAATCGACTCGATACCTCAACATCGAAGCGTTAGTCTTTTGGATCGCCGGGAGCATGTTTACGGGGTGCGGGGGGTCGCGGGTGCATCGCTTGCGATTTATGAAGCTGCGGGCGGCTTCGATTTCGTGGCGGCGGCGTCCCCGGCCAGTCGCCAGTCTCAGGCAAACCACACCGAGAATTTGGGATTGCAACATCTTGTGAACTCACGATCTTAGCTTGTTGACCTCGGGTGTAGGAACGCTATCCTGCTCTGGGATCCAGGTCATAACCCACTCTTTCGCGGAACTGGGAAGTTGAGTTCGCTTGTTAACGTGGACGATAGCGAAAGGAATTGGAGCTCCCACCATGTCTTTTAGATCGGCATCCTCTAGTGGCCTGTAACAGTGACATTGGTATCGGAATAGATGCGATGGTTGGGGTCGCGATAGGTCCACTTGATGGGTTTGGGAGCG
>JAUSDQ010000326.1 GCA_030650525.1 Sulfuricaulis sp. | reverse complement strand
ATCCGTCGGCGCATTACCCAGCGCCACCGCAATATTCCGCAGCCAGCATTCATAACCAATCCGCCGGATGGCGGAGCCTTCGGTATATTTCAGAAATTCCGCTTCGGTCCATGAGAACAACTTCACCAATTCCGGCGCATCGAGGCCGTGACGCGGGGCAAAGCCGGACTCACGCGTGGGCTGGGCGAAGCGGTTCCACGGGCAGACCAGCTGGCAATCGTCGCAGCCGTAGATGCGGTTGCCGATCAGCGGGCGCAGCTCCACGGGAATGGAGCCGCGCAACTCAATAGTCAGGTATGAAATACAGCGGCGCGCGTCGAGCTCATAGGGCGCGACGATCGCTTGGGTCGGGCAGACGTCGAGGCACGCACGGCAAGTGCCGCAGTGATTTTCGGCGGGTGTGTCCACGGGCAGCGGCAGGTCGGTATAAAGCTCGCCGAGAAAAAACCATGAGCCGGTTTGTTTGTCTATCAGGTTGGTATGCTTGCCGATCCAGCCGAGCCCGGCCTTTTCGGCCAGCGCCTTCTCCAGCACCGGCGCGCTGTCGCTGAAGGCGCGGTAATGAAAAGGGCCGGTACGCGCCTCGATTCGTTCGGCGAGTTGCTGCAGGCGGCTGCGCATGACTTTATGATAATCTCGGCCCAGCGCGTAGCGCGAGATGAACCCGAGTGACGGGTCGCGCAGGACCGCTTCGGTATCGGTGGCCTGACCTGGCAAGTAGTCGAGGCGCGCGGATATCACGCGCAGAATGCCGGGTATCAGCTCCTGCGGGCGGCTGCGGCGGGTGCCGTGGGATTCCATATAATGCATTTCACCGTGCCGGCCGTGGCCGAGCCAATTTAATAAGTGTGTCTCGGCCGCGCTCAGATCGACATTGGCGATGCCGATCTGCTGAAAGCCCAGCTCGCGACCCCGGGTCTTGATGTCAGTGGCGAGCTGAACAAGGTCAAGATGGTTATTTGGTGCGGTATGCATGTACGCCTATCATACATACATAACCTGGTAGGTTGGGGTGAGCGAAGCGAACCCCAACACGCAGGCGAATAATGTTGGGGTTCGGCGTTTCACGCCTCACCCCAACCTACATTAATAAATGGAGCGAACGTGACTTTACCCGAAGCCCTCTACACCGCCGCCCAGGTGCGCGAACTCGATCGCCTGGCTATCGAGGAGCGCGGCATTCCCGGCGCGACGCTGATGCAGCGCGCGGGCGAGACGGCGTTGCAATTATTGCGGAGCCGTTGGCCGCGGGCGCGGCGCATTGCGGTGCTCTGCGGTCCGGGTAACAACGGCGGCGATGGCTTTGTGCTGGCCAGTCTGGCCCAGGCGGCGGGTTTGATTCCAACCGTCATTAGCATGGGCGAGACCGACAAAATAAAGGGCGACGCGGCTTCGGCCCGGAAAGCCTGCCAGTCCGCGGGTGTCGCTATTCAGGACTTCCATGCCGAGTTGCTGGCGGGGAATGATGTCATCGTCGATGCCATGCTCGGCACGGGCATAGAGCGCGCGGTCAATGGCGAGTGGCGTGCAGCCATCGAAGCGATTAATCACAGCCGTCTGCCGGTGCTGGCGGTGGATATCCCTTCGGGCCTGAACGCCGATACCGGGCGGGTGATGGGCGTGGCGATACGGGCGCAGGCCACGATGACGTTCATCGGCCTCAAGCCGGGTTTATTTACCGGCGCGGGGCGCGATCATGCCGGCGAAATCTATTTTAACGATCTGGGCGTGCCGCCGGATATTTACGGCAAAGTTCCACCCTCGGCGCAACGCCTCACGGAGCAATCGCTGCACGGACTGCTGCGTCCGCGCCGGCGCGACATGCACAAGGGCAATGCCGGTCATGTACTGATCATCGGCGGCGATCGAGGCATGCCGGGGGCGGCCTGTTTGGCGGGCGAAGCGGCTTATCGTGCCGGTGCCGGGCTGGTGACGCTGGCCACGCATCCGGATCACGCTGCCCAAATCAGCGCGGCGCGGCCTGAACTGATTGCTTATGCGGTGGCTTCTCCCCAGGACTTGCGTCCCTTGCTGACACGTGCCGATGTCGTGGCGATCGGACCGGGTCTCGGACAGGGCCAGTGGGGGGATGCGCTTCTGGGAGCGGCGCTGGAGACCACTCTTCCCATGGTGGTGGATGCCGATGCGCTTAATAGTCTGGCCGCCGACCCGCTGATGCAC
>JAUSDQ010000321.1 GCA_030650525.1 Sulfuricaulis sp. | reverse complement strand
ATATCCATGCAAGACCCCGGGCTTCTGTGGCAGCAGACATAGCATGGGTTCGGATACCGGTGGCATGTTATCGATATCTTCACCGAGATCGATCGCCACAATAGAAGGAGTCGCGCTACCGGGGAGAACCGTGGCGTATTTTGCATTCTCCACCCGCTCTTCTTCGTTGGAAAGATAATGGGTCGCGAGCGGTTTTTCCGGTACCGGGGAAAATGGCGGGGATGGTTTAACGTTGCCGTCGGCGCGTGCGGATTTTGCCGCCGACCGGGCGGTTTGGGCGGTTACCGGCGCGGGTTTTTTCTTTGTCGCCGATTTTTTTGCTGCTTTTGGCGCCGGCGCTTTAGGTTCACCCGCGCCAGCCAGCCTTAGCGCAAGCGCGTTGCGCGACATCGTTGAATATCCCTTTATGCCCAGGGCCTTCGCCGCGGCGCGGAGTTCTTTGAGAGTTTTGGTTGCCATAGGCTCACCCATTTACTTCTAGAATCACTACAGAGCGAGGTGGGAGATGATAGCTGCCAAACAATTATCGGCATCTTTTCACTCTCTACCAGAATTGTAAAGACCCACCGGCAGATTAGGGGGTAAGGAGCTGACGTAAGGGCGGCGGCGCGGATCGAGCTTTATTGACCCCGATCAATGCCGAATGATATTGGCTGCGTCATGATTTTAACGGAATGAATGGCGATTCGTTTCGATGGTGACGTGAAATATCAAGTTACTTCTGAGTCCGCTGTCTGGACGATGAGAAAAAAAGGAGGCGCCATGTTTTTAAGGCACAAATCCAGCGGTGACATTGTCGAAATCCTGGACCTGGAGGCGCTCTTCGATCCCTTTAAAAACGAAGTCAAAGGGCGGTTTCACGCGGGCGAGGAACTACCGGATCCGACCGGGTTCAGAAAATCCGATATGGTCTTTCTCTCCAGTGAGCGATTGCCACGCTGCTGGGTCGATCCGCACTACAAGGAGCGAAAGATTTGAAATAGGCGTATGCTTTAATCGCATGGTAAGCAGTTGAACCGTGGGGAGTCGCCTTATTCAGCAACAACTATGCGTCAAGAGGAGGCATGATTATGCAGACCCCGTTGCAGGTAACCTTGAAAGACATGCCGCAATCCGAGGCGGTCGAATCCCGCATCCGCGAGAAGGCCGAAAAACTCAGCCGCTTTTATGACCGGATCATGGGCTGCCGCGTGGTGGTGGAATCGCCGCAACGTCATCAGCATCAGGGAAAACTCTACAGCGTGCGCATCGACCTCACGGTGCCGGGCGCGGAATTGGTGGCCAACCGCGCGCAGGATGAGGATGTATATGTCGCGATCCGCGACGCCTTCATGGCCATCACGCGCCAGCTTGAGGATTTCGCGCGCCGTCAGCGCGGCGAGGTAAAGGCGCACAAGACGCCCGGCGTCTGACGACGCGTTAAGGTACGCCAGGCGGATTTCGATGAAGCGCTGAAAGCGACAATCTAAGGGAGATGGCCGCCGGATTTCAGACAGGAAATTGCGTCAGGGAGTACGCGCATGGACATAGATGTCATCCAGAGAGTTTACCGGCGTTACGCCCAGGGTTATGACTTTTACTTTGGCGCGTTGCTTCAGCCCGGACGCAAGGCGATCATCGAGAAGATGCATTGCCGTCCCGATGATCGCATTCTCGAAGTCGGCGTGGGCACGGGGCTGTCGTTGCCGCTTTATCCGCCGGGTGTGCGGGTGACGGGTATCGATATATCGCGCGAAATGCTGGCGCGCGCCCACGTCCGCAAGACTCGCTTGCACCTCGACCACGTGACGGCGCTGCGCCTGATGAACGCGGAGTCCATGCAATTCCCCGATGACAGCTTCGACAAAGTAGTGGCGATGTACGTCGTGTCGGTGGTGCCGTGTCCGGCGCGTCTGGTGTCCGAGATGCGACGTGTCTG
The DNA here is from genome assembly GCA_030650525.1 of Sulfuricaulis sp. Classification (GTDB taxonomy): domain Bacteria; phylum Pseudomonadota; class Gammaproteobacteria; order Acidiferrobacterales; family Sulfurifustaceae; genus Sulfuricaulis. Next base: position 1,619 of record JAUSDQ010000321.1, on the reverse strand, counting down.
CCGCCCCGGAGGCGAACTGTTCATGGTGAATCATTTTCGGCACGCCAACCAGGTGGTGGGCGGACTGGAGCGGCTGGTGGCCCCGCTGTCCCGGCTGCTGGGATTCCATCCGGATTTTTCCCTCGAGAATTTTCTGCAAGAAACCGGGTTGGACGTGGCGGAACGGATACCCGTCAACGTTCTCGGTTACTGGACGCTGCTGCGGGCCCGCAACGGCAAAACCGCGACGGGGCTCGGTGCATCTCGAACCGCCGCGGCCTAAGGACATGCCGTTCGAACGAATGCGAGGAATGTTGTTGCTAGCATCGGTCGCCATGAGCGCAAACAGCGGGACCGATGCGGCCACGTTCGCTATTGAGAAAATGGATACAAGCACGCGCGCGCCGGAAGCCAGCGTCTGCGGTTTTATCCGCGAACCGCTGGCGTTCTGGTCGTTCCGCCGCGCGGCCGGGTCGGTCGACGCCGCGCGCGTCGCCGGGATTCGCGCTATCGAACGTGTGACATTCAAGGCCGGAGACGGCCGGACCCTGGGCGGTTACCGGCTGCGCGCCGCCGCACCCCAGGGGTATCTTCTGGTGGCGCAGGGCAATGCGATGCTCGCCGACCGGATCATGGGCGAGTTGCAATACTTTCGCGATCGGGGATTCGATGTTTACGTTTACGATTATCGCGGCTATGGCCTGTCGCAGGGAAAGAGTCGGCTGGCGGCGATCGTTTCCGATTATCGCGAGATCGTTGCATTACTGAATACGCAGGGTTACCGACGCCGCGCGCTTTATGGCATGTCCCTGGGCGGAATCATTCTGCTGAATGCGGTGGGTGACCACGGCGATTATTCGGCGCTGGTGGTGGATTCCTCGCCCAGCCGGATATCGCCGCTGGGTTGCCCGGAGCAATACGATCCCATCAATCATTTACCGGCGGACAGCTCCCGCCTCGAGATCATCGCCGGTGGGCGCGACCGCGTGGTGCGCCCGGAAGAAATACAAGAGCTGCTGTTGGCGGCAAAATTCCGCGGCGCGCGGGTCGTGCAGCGTGCGGAGTTGGCGCATCCGTTCCAGGACGCGACTGCCGAGATCCATCGGCGGCGAATGCAGGACGTCGCGGATTTTATTATGCGTTGACTGGAGTCTAAGTTCTCGAAATACTTTTTCTCACCACAAAGGCGCAAAGAGTGCAAAGGTTTTTCCCGATAAAATCTCATGTTTTTTCTTTGCGTACTTCGCGTCTTTGCGGTGAATAATTACTAGAACCTATCTCAAAATACATGTAGGGTGGGCACCGCCCACCGCCGGACAGCTAGCGAAGCCATGTTGGTGGGCGATGCCCACCCTACGAATATGCGCCAGAGTATTTTTGAGATAGGTTCTAATCAATTTCCTTAAGTCGATGGTCAGGCCAGATCGGGTTCGCCACAATGCCGCAGGACTTCTACGCGTGCGGCATCGCGCAGCCGGATCGCGGCGGACCAGTCCGCCCCTTCCGGCGTAAGCGGCGCGCCAATGATCACGCTGATTGTTCCGCGGCGCGGAAACCACTGTTCCGAGCGCAGGATGGAGCGGGTGCCGCGGATCGTTACGGGCACGAGCGGCACGCCCGCCTCGGCGGCGGCGACGAAA
>JAUSDQ010000032.1 GCA_030650525.1 Sulfuricaulis sp. | reverse complement strand
CTTCCTTGTCTACCAGTGAAATCGCCGCGCCGCTGCTGCCTGCGCGTCCGGTGCGACCGATGCGGTGCACATAATCTTCTGGCACGTTCGGCAGTTCAAAATTCACCACATGCGGCAACTGGTCGATGTCCAGCCCGCGCGCGGCGATGTCGGTGGCGACCAGCACCGGCATTGTGCCGTCCTTGAACTGTGCCAGCGCCTTGGTGCGCGCCGGTTGGCTCTTGTTGCCGTGGATCGCGGCGGCGGGAATGCCGTCCGCGTTCAGTTTTTCCGCGAGCCGGTTCGCGCCGTGTTTGGTGCGCGTGAACACCAGCACCTGTTTCCAGTCGTGATGCTTGATCAGGTGGGCGAGCAGGTAGCTCTTCAGCTTCTGCGGAACCAGATGAGCGCTTTGCTCGATCAGCTCCACGGTGGAATTGCGGCGCGCCACTTCGACATAACCGGGGTTGTTCAGCAGGCCATCGGCAAGCGTCTTGATCTCGTCGGAGAAAGTCGCCGAGAACAGCAGGTTCTGGCGCTGTCTGGGCAGCAGCGCCAGAATTTTTTTGATGTCGCGGATGAAACCCATGTCCAGCATGCGGTCGGCTTCGTCCAGCACCAGGATTTCGACGCCCGACAGGTCGAGCGTCTTCTGCCCGACATGGTCGAGCAGGCGGCCCGGCGTGGCGACGAGGATGTCCATCTGCCCGCGCAATGCCTTTATCTGCGGGTTGATGTTCACGCCGCCGAACATCACCATCGATTTCAGCGACAGGTATTTGCCATAGGTCTGCACCGATTCCTCGACCTGTGCGGCAAGTTCGCGTGTCGGGACGAGGATCAAACAGCGCGGCCTTCCGGCGCGCTGATTCGCAATGGGTTTTGCGGTGAGGAGATGCAGGATCGGCAGCGTGAAACCGGCGGTCTTGCCGGTGCCGGTCTGCGCACCGGCCAGCAGGTCGCCGCCGGCCAGCACCAGCGGGATCGCCTGCGCCTGCACCGGGGTGGGGCGCGTGTAGCCGGCATCGGCAATCGCGCGCATCAGGGGTTGCGCCAGATTCAGATCGGCGAAAGTAATTTCATTGGACAGCGGGATAGCAGTATTTGACAAAGTTTGGCTCCTGCGACGGCCTGCCGCCCAATGTGAGCGACACCAATCGAGGCAGACGAATTAAGGGATCAGAGATGATCGGGGGTGGATTAATAGACCGCTGCACTGATTGGTTTGGTGCAGGGTAGGGGGCATTATACCTGTCTTGCGCCAAGCGGAGGGCAGAATGATTTTGCCGCTTGGATAATGGGCGCCAATCACCTTGGCTTTCCGTTTTACTGCGAGCTTTTCCCGTTCACGAAGTTTGGCTAACGGCCCATAGCTACCCTTCATTTTTCACCAAAGCAGTCATTCACAAAATACACAATATTCCGAGCATCCTCCGGCGCAGGATAAAAATGGTTGCATAGTATTTTTCAATCTGGAAATGAGTCTGAGCCAAGGTTTATGAATCTGAGTATCTGGCCGCGGCCCTGTTTCGGTTGGGTTGATAATACTTATTCGTGCGACAACCGGGCGCTTATTATTCGGGGTCGCTATTGATATAACGAATAGTGCAAGCGGAAGACAATTGTGGCGCGCCTCCTATTTTTATTTAGTTTAGTAGCCCGCAAAGCTTCAGTTAATAGCAACTGTGTTATCCTGCCAATCACCCACCAAAAAACGGGTTGGCGCTTGTTGGTAAACCTCTGATCAAGTCCCTCATGGAGCGCGCTGCCGAGACGATGACAGACGAACAAATTGCATCTCTGGTGATCGAGCCGGATATGTCGCCTGATACGGCGACGGTCAATGTGCGCTGCGCGGGTGCATGGATCGTGCAAGGTATCGCACCGATCGAACAGCGTCTGGAGGTTGTTTCCGGGCTGGCCGAAAAAGATCTGGTAATTGATGGCACGGCGATCACTGCGCTGGATACGTCAGGTGCGTGGTTGCTGCACAGAGTCATCAACGAGATGGAGCAACGCGGGCGGAACGTCACGATAAACGGGCTGCGGCCAGAGTTCGGCGCCTTGATGCAGTTGATCGCGTCCTGCGCAATTGCACCGAAAACATCCCACACACCCGAACCCGGCTGGCTGGCGCGCCTCGGGCAGCATTCCTGGCAAGCCATGTTGGGCGTATCCGGCATGCTGGCTTTCGTCGGCGAATGCGCGCTTGCCCTGCTGCGTTCGCTGATCCAGCCGCGTCGCATCCGCTGGCGCCCGATCCTTCATAATTTGCAGACTGCGGGGTTCGAGGCATTGCCGATCACAGGCCTGCTGTCGTTCCTGATGGGAGTCGTGATTTCCTATCAGGGCGCGGATCAGTTGCAACGCTTCGGCGCGAATATATTCATTGTCGATCTGGTCGGGCTTTCGATGCTGCGCGAGTTGTCGCCGCTGCTGACCGCCATCATCGTCGCCGGGCGATCCGGCTCCGCTTATGCGGCGCAGATCGGCACGATGAAGGTCACCGAGGAGATCGACGCATTGCGCACCATTGGCATTGGGCCGATCGAATTGCTGGTTCTGCCCAAGATGCTGGCGCTGATCATCGCGTTGCCGCTGCTCACGCTGTATGCCGACGTGACCGGTGTGCTCGGCGGCATGCTGATGGCGAGCTCCAAGCTCGATGTCAGCTTCAGTGTTTTCATCAACCGCCTCGGCGATGCGGTCAGCCTGTCCTCCTTTCTGACCGGCATCGGCAAAGCGCCGGTATTCGCCGTGATCATCGCGCTGGTGGGCTGCTATCAGGGGTTTCAGGCGAGCGGCAGCGCCGACAGTGTCGGGCGGCAGACGACGGTGAGCGTGGTGCAGTCCATTTTTCTGGTGATTCTGGCCGATGCGCTGTTCTCGGTAGTCTTCAACTGGCTCGAGATATGAGCGCCGTGATCGACATCCGCAATTTGAACACTCGCTTCGGCGAGAATGTCGTGCATGACAACGTCAGCCTGACGGTGCAGCCGGGCGAGATATTCGCGCTGGTCGGCGGCAGCGGCTGCGGCAAATCCACGATGCTGCGCACCATCATCCAGCTTTTACAGCCGACATCGGGTTCGATCCGCGTGTTCGGACGGGAAGCGGTCGGGTTGAGCGACGAGGAAGCGTTGCCGCTACGGCGGCGCTGGGGCGTGATGTTCGAGCGCAGCGCACTATTCGGTTCGCTGACCGTGACGGAGAACGTCAGCATGGTGTTGCGCGAACATACCCGGCTCAGCGCGCGCCTGATCGACGAGGTTGCCGCGCTGAAGATAGCGCTCACCGGGTTGCCCCCGGATGCGGGTTCCAAGTATCCGAGCGAATTGAGCGGCGGGATGCGCAAACGCGCTGCACTGGCGCGCGCCATCGCGCTCGATCCCGAGCTGCTCTTTCTTGACGAGCCGACCGCAGGCCTCGACCCGCTCAGCGCGAGCGGCATAGACGAATTGGTGCGGAGCTTGCGCGATGCGCTCGGATTGACCATCATGATGGTGACGCACGACCTCGATCTGCTGTGGCGTGCCGCGGATCGCGTGGCGGTGCTGGGCGAGGGACATATCCTGGGGGTCGGTACGATGAAAGAGCTGTCGCAGTCGGATCACCGTGTCATCAGGGAATATTTTTACGGGCCGCGCGGGCGCGCCGCGCAGGAGCAGGCATGGAAGAAAAAGTAAACTTTGTGGTGGTGGGCGCTTTTGTGCTGATACTAAGCACGGCTCTGATCGGCGGCGTGCTGTGGCTGAGCAGCGGAAAATCCTATCGCAAGGTTTACGATGTCTACCAGACTTACATGAAGGAATCGGTGGCGGGGCTTAATCTCAACGCGCCGGTACGCTATCGGGGTGTCGAGGTCGGCCGTGTGCAGAAGATCATGCTGGCGCCGGGGAATGTCGAACAGGTGCAATTGACGCTGTCCATCGAGCGGGGCACCCCGGTCAAAGTGGACACCGTGGCGGTGCTCCAAGTGCAGGGATTGACCGGCCTAGCCTCTGTCGAATTGACCGGGGGCGGCCGCGATTCGCCCGCGCTGAAGGCGCAGGCCGACGAGAAATACCCGGTGATCAAGACCGGGCCTTCGCTGATGACGCGGCTCGATTCGGCAGTGACTGCGCTGCTCACCAACCTCAACCGCACCAGCGAGAGCTTCAATGCCATGATGAATGAAGATAACCGGCGCGCGGTCAAGAACACGCTGAAGGATATCGAAACGTTGTCGAGAACGCTTGCGTCGCGTTCCGCCATGATCGACGCCAGCCTGACCAACGCGGCCAGCACGATGGAAAACACCGCGCGGCTGACCAATGAACTGCCGCTGCTCGCACAGCGCATACAACGCAGTGCGGACGCTTTTGACCGCATGGCCAACGAGCTGGCCCTCGCGGGAACGAGCGCAAAAAGCACGCTTGATAACACCCGCCAGTTCACCAGCGAAACGCTGCCGGAAGTACACCAGCTGACCATCGAATTGAGAGACCTGACCGGCTCGTTACGGCGCTTCAGCGATGAGTTGGAACAGAATCCGAGCATGTTGTTGTACGGCAAACCCGCCGCGCAACGGGGCCCCGGGGAATGATTCCGGCCCGTTGATTTATCCTGCCAAAACCGCTGAACGATGAAGATAAACAGACAAAATTGCACACCCTGCCGGATGCTCCTGACGCTGGTTTGCGCGATGCTGCTCGCCGGGTGCGGTGGCCTGCAGGCTCCGAAAGTGGAAAAACCCAATCTCTATGTGCTCGACGCACGGGCATCGGCCAGGGCGGTGCAAATAAAGCGCGATCTGGTGCTGGCGGTCAGCATGCCGCGCGCGAGATCCGGCTTCGATACGCCCCAGATGGTTTACCTGCGCCAACCGCAGAAACTGGAATACTTTGCGGTCAATCGGTGGGCGAACGCCCCGGCGCGCATGCTCGGGCCGCTGCTGGTGCAGGCATTGGAGCAAACCGGGGGTTTCCGGGCCGTGGTGCAGTCACCGGGAACGATCCCGGCCAACATCAGGCTCGACACCGAATTGATTCGCCTTCAGCAGGATTTCGGGGCACGGCCAAGCAAGGTGCAGCTCACGCTGCGGGCGCAATTGATCGATGTGGCCGACCAACGGGTGCTCGCCGTAAAGCTATTCGACGAGGTTGAAGATGCCGTTAGCGACGACGCGTATGGCGGCAGCGCTGCGGCGAATCGGGTGTTACAGCGGGTGTTGGATCAACTGGCAGACTTTTGTATCAACGAATCTGCCAGCCACTAGCAACCTTCAGGAATTGAAGAATCGAAAATTCGGTCATTTACCCAGCGTTTTCATGAATTGATCGGCGGTGATGATCGGGCAGGCAAGCTGGCCGTCGAGGCTGAGCAAATCCTGATCGCCGCTCACCAGATAATCCGCCTTGCCCGCGACGGCGAGTTGCAGAAACGGCAAGTCGAACTTGTCGCGGCAGGCGGGCGTTGCGGGCAGCTTGGCGGGTATACGCACCGTGGCGCAGTAAGGCAGATAGTCGGCCAGCAGTTCCTGCTGGTCTTCTGCGGAGAGTTTGAATTTTGGATAGGCCAGCACGCGTATCAGCTCTGCGGCAGTGGCGCTCGACAGCAGCGGCTGGCAGTGCGTGCCTTGCCACGCAAGGCGTAGCGGCGGCAATCGTCCCTGCGCAAACACCAGCGCGGACAACACCAGATTGGTGTCGATGACCACGCGGGGTATACGTTTTGAGCGCGGCATTACTTCGCGGGTTTTTTGGATGCAGGGCCGGATTTTTTCGTTGCAGGAGGTTTCCGCGCCCATGTGACCGCAGCGGTAATGTCCTGTTCGCTCAAGTTCAGTTCGGCCAACTTGGCGCGCACGGCATCGCCGCGCTGGATGCGCACCGGGGTGAGCACGATCTGCCCATTGCGGGCTTCCACGTCGAAGTATTCCGCAGTGCCAACCGCGGCGGTGATGCTCTTGGGCAGGGTGAGTTGGTTTTTAGAGGTCATTTTGGCAAGCATGACATTTCCCCAATTTGTGAAAGTAAGGAATCCTTACTTTATGCCTTTTGCCATAAATAATCAAGCAGCGGCTGGTTGGAGCGCGGGCATCTTCGCATTGTTTTTATTTCATGCCTTCAGAAAGTAACGCGTTGCGGACCCCAATGGCACGCAATTTTGGATGGGCTTGCAGGACGAATTCGAATTGCGCGAAGCGCGTAACGCCATCGAGGATCAGCTTGAACGCATGATGCTGATTGCGGCGTAACTTTCTATACCCTCCGGAAGTAACGAAGCTGTAGAAAAAGTGTCTTCATACCGCATCTTGCCGTGAACCAAATTAAATATCAATGTCCAATTGTGGGCGATATTTTGGAGAAGCAAATGGCGCGTTACAAACACATCGACACCAGCCCCCGGTTTCTCGCCGTGGATTTGCAGCGGCAGTTGCTGCCCGGCACATTCGAGCACGCGATGAACCACCTGATCGACAACGAACTTGATTTATCCGACTTCGATGCCCGCTTCAAAAACGACGTAACGGGAGCTGCCGCTTATCCGCCCGCCATGCTGCTGAAAGTTATCCTGTTCGCGTACTCTATGGGCGTCGTCAGCAGCCGCAACATCGAGCGCGCCTGCCGCGAACATGTCACCTTCATCGCGCTGTCCGGCGACAGCGGGCCGCACTTCACCACCATCGCCGGATTCGTATCAACGCTGGGCGACGACATCGCCCGCATCTTCAGCCAGATACTCTTCATCTGCGACAAGCAAGGTTTGATCGGGCGCGAGATGTTCGCTATCGACGGCGTGAAGCTGCCAAGCAATGCGTCCAAGGCGAAGAGCGGCACGCGCGCCGACTTCGAGCGGCAGGCGGCGAAGCTTGAATCAGCCGCCAAAATTATGCTCGAACGCCATCGCGAAGAAGATCAGCGCGCCAGCGAACCCGACCTGCAAGCCAAAGAAACCCAGCGCATCGCCCGCCTGCAAAACGATGCGGCCAAAATGCGGCAATGGCTTGCCGACAACAAAGCAGATCGCAAGGGCAGCAAAGGCGCAGTCCGCAAAAGCAACCGCACCGACAATGAATCCGCCAAGATGGCGACATCAAAAGGGGTGATACAGGGCTACACCGGCGTTGCCGCCGTCGATGCCAAACACCAGATCATCGTCGAAGCGCAGGCGCACGGCACGGGCAGCGAACAGGAACTGCTGCTCCCCGTGGTCAAGGCAATCAAAGCCGCCAAGACAAAAACACCGCTCATCAACGATAGCAGCCTCGTCACCGCAGATGCCGGGTACCACAGCGAGGACAACCTCAAGGAACTGGCGGAACTGGAAGTCGAAGCGCTGATAGCCGACACCAACATGCGGGGCCGCGACGAACGCTTTGCCGGGCAGGATAAATACAAAGCACTGCCCGACCCGATCCACGACAAGGGTGGCAAACCCAAGAAAGTCGCGCGCTACCGGCCCAAAGATTTCAATTACGACCCGCAAGCGGCGACATGTATTTGTCCGGCCGGGAAACAGCTTTACAGCAACGGCAGCGGCTGCACGATCAACGGCTATGCGGCGGTGAAGTTTCAGGGCGCGCAACGCGACTGCGTGCCGTGTGCGCACCGGGATCGCTGCCTGCTCAAGCCGGACAAAACCAAGGTGCGGCAAGTATCGTTCTTCCAGGGCAAGCGGGATGGCGTGAGCTACACCGACAAAATGAAAGCGCGCATCGACAGCCCGGAGGGGCGCATGCAATACGGCCAGCGCTTCGCTACTGTTGAGCCGGTATTCGGCAACGTGCGCTACAACAAAGGGCTGGATCGCTTCACGCTCAGAGGGCGGAAGAAGGTCGATGGGCAATGGAAGCTGTTCTGCCTGGTACACAACATCGAGAAGTTGGCGCATCACGGGTATGCGCAGTAAATAAAGAGGTAAACGCCCTCAAAACGTCCACCGCTTCACGTCACTGGCGCAACAAATTGTTCTCGCTCGAATCAGCAAAAATCACAGCAGAAATTTGAAGTTGAAACGGGAACGTTTCGGGATGGAAAATTGCGCCAAGGAATCGGTGAAAAATAGGTTTTTCTACAGCGTCAACG
>JAUSDQ010000312.1 GCA_030650525.1 Sulfuricaulis sp. | reverse complement strand
GCGGATTGGCCGTACTCCACCTTTCACCGGTTGGCGGCCGAGGGTATCTACCCCATTGACTGGGGCGGAAGCGACGGCGCGAATGCGCTGGATTACCCGGACTGACATGCGGCGCAATACGCTGCGCTATTGCGCCCTACGCGAGCTGCACGATAAAAGTCCATGTAGGGCGCAATAGCGCAGCGTATTGCGCCGTATGCATTGGTCGGGCCACTCACGTACAGTTGTCAACAACTACCGCACACACACATTACAATATAATCAACCTGGTGATTTGCGAGCCAACAGCCGGTTGATGTCTTCGAGGTCCTGTTCCTGCAACGTGCCGGCCACGGCTTTCAGGCGCAACCGGCTGATCAGGTAATCGTAGCGCGCTTGCGAGAGATCGCGCCGGGTGCGGAAAAGTACGCTCTGGGCGTTGAGCACGTCGATACCGGTGCGCACGCCGCGCTCATAGCCGATCACGGTGGATTCGAGTGCGCGCTCGTTCGAGAGGCGCGCCTGTTCCAGCGCCTGCACCCGCGCCATGCCATTGATCACGGCCAGATAGGTCGCGCGTGTCTGCTGCGCCACCTGGCGGCGCGTTTGGTCGAGCCGCTGGTTCGCTTCCTCGAGGCGCGCGCTGGCTTCGCGCACCTTGGAGGAAAGGCCGCCGCCCTGGTACAACGGCAGCTGAAACACCAGTCCCACCTGATTGGTTTTGGTTTCGATCGCGAAACCTTGCGCACTGCCGCCGGCGTCGGAGTAGCTGTGCGCGGCGGTGAGGTCGAGCGTGGGATAGTGACCGCCGCGGCTTTTTTCGGCTTCCTGCCGCACGATCTCCAGCGCCTCTTGCTGCGACTTGATCCGCGGGCTTTGATTCATCGCGGTCTCCACCCATTTTTCCATGTCGGCGGGTTCCGGCGGCTGCAAGTCGAGCCGGGTCGTCAGCCGTGCCAGTGTCCCCGGCGTCTCGCTGATGAGCACGCGCAGTTCTTCCTGCTTGACCGCAAGATCGTTGGCGGCGGTGATCTGCTGCGCGACCACCAGGTCATGGCGCGCCTGCGCTTCGTGCACGTCGACCAGGGTGGCGGTGCCCACGTTGAAATTGCGTTTGGCGAGCGCCAGCTGTTTGTTGACGGCGTCTTTTTCCGTGATGGCGAAATCGAGCACGTCCTGCGCCGCGAGCACGGCGAAGTACGCCTGGGTCACGCGCAGCATGAGGTCCTGCCGCGCCAGCTCGAGTTCTATTTCCGCCTGGTTCGCACCGGAAACACCCTGGGCGTAAGCCGCCGCGTTCTGTTTGCGATACAACGGTTGGGTCAACTGCACGCTGTAGCCGTCGGTGCCGTAACGGTAGGTATCGTCGACATTGGTCGTCTTGACGTGCTGATCGGTCTCGGTCGTGGCCGCGGACAGCCCGAGCGTGGGCAGCAGCGCCGCGCGGCCTTGCGGGGCTTTTTCGATCCCGGCCTGGCGGCTCGCCTGCGCCGCGAGCCATGATGTGTCATTAGTCTGCGCCTGGCGATAAATTTCGCGCAGGTCATCGGCCAGGGCCGGTGTCGTCAGCACCACGAGCAGCGGGAATAAAATCAGGCGATTCATACGGCGGCCTCCTTGGCGCCGTGCCGGCGGGCGCGCCAGTTTTCCACCAGCGAATACACCGCCGGCACCACGACCAGCGTCAGCAGCGTGGAGGAGATCATGCCGCCCACGACCACCAGGGCGAGCGGACGATTGCTTTCCACGCCAGGCCCGAGTCCGATCACGGCCGGGGTCATGGCGGCGATGACGGTGAGCGAGGTGATCAACACCGGCCGCATCCGGTGCGGGCAGGCCTCGCTCAGGGCGTCGTCAACACTCTTGCCGAGCGCGCGGTACTGGTTGGTGAGATCGACCAGCAGAATCGAGTTCTTGGCGACCAGACCCATCAGCAGGATCATGCCGATCATGGAGAAGATATTGAGCGTGGCTTCGGTCCAGAACGACGCGATCCACAACGCCGCGACGCCGCCGATGATGGCCAGCGGCTGTGCCACCATCACCACGAGCGGTTGCACCAGGGAGTTGAACTGGCTGGCGAGCACCATGTAGATCATGATCAGCGCCATGCCGAAGGCGAACAGCACGTAGCCGCCGGTCTTGGCGAATTCTTCCGCCTGACCGGTGAAGGCGATGGAGTAACCCGCGGGCAGGATTTCGGCGCCGATTTTCTTCACCGCCTCGGTCGCCGCGCCCAGCGGCAATGACTCCAGGCTGCCGAAGATGAAGCCCGCGTATTGACGGTTGCGGCGTGTGATGACGGCCGGGCCGAGGCCTTCCTCCACCTTGACCAGCGCATCGAGACGCACCAGATCGCCCATGCGATTCTTGACGTATATTCGCTTGAGATCGTCCACGGTGGCGCGCGTCAGCGGTTCGGTTTGCAGGCGGATCTTGTAGCGCTCGCTCTGGTCCTTGAAGTCGGCGATGTCGACCCCGCCGGTCATGGTGTTGAGCGTGAGCGCCACGTCCTGGGCGCTGATCCCCAATTGCGCCGCGCGCTCGCGGTCGATGATCAGCCGCACCTCGGGCAGGTCGAGCTTGAGATCCTTGTCCAGCTTGGCCATGCCCTCGATGCGGCCCAGCCGTGTCACCATCTCGTCCGAGAGCTGGTCGATCTTGCGCAGGTCCGTGCCCTGGATGACGAACTGCAGCGGTTCGCTGCGCTGGCCGGAAATGAAACTGATCGGCGCGATGAAGGCTTGCACTCCCGGGATGTTGTTCAGACCGCGGCGCAGCTCACGCATAATCTCGGACTGCCCGAGCTTGCGTTGGTCGCGCTCCTGCAAGCGCACGAACAGCCGCCCGGAGTTCACTTGCCCGGCTTCGCCCAGGCCGACGGCGGTAAAGTAGCTGTACACCTCGGGGCGTTGTGACAGGATTTTTTCTATCTCCGCGATCTTGGCGGAGGTGTA
>JAUSDQ010000303.1 GCA_030650525.1 Sulfuricaulis sp. | reverse complement strand
ATGATTTTCTTCTTGTCTGAAGGTTGCGCTTCGCACTCTTCCTCGTAGGTGGAATACATGTAGGCGGTATTGGTGGCGAACTCGGCGGCGCAGGTATCAACGCGCTTGAACACCGGGCGCACGCCGAGCGCATGGCGGTAGGCGCGCAACGCGGCCTCATCGGTATCCAGCAAATCCGCAAGGCGCGCATCTGAAAATCCGTTGCGTTTCAGCGTGCGTAACTCGTCTGCGTCCAGGCTTTCCAGATTGCGGTCGGCAAGCGTTTTTTCCTGGCGGATCAGGTCTTCGATTTGCACCAGGAACCACGGGTCGATCTTGCTCAGCGCGAATACTTCGGCCACGCTCATGCCGAAGCCGAACGCGTCGGACACCGCCCAGATGCGCTCCGGCCCCGGGCTGCCGAGTTCGGCACAAACCGTTTCGCGGTCATTGAATTTCTGATCCAGCCCGTTTACGCCGACTTCCAGACCACGCAAGGCTTTCTGGAACGATTCCTGGAAGGTGCGGCCAATCGCCATCACCTCACCCACCGATTTCATCTGCGTGGTCAGGCGGTCATTGGCCTGTGGGAATTTCTCGAACGCGAAACGCGGAATCTTGGTGACCACATAATCGATGCTCGGTTCGAACGAGGCTGGGGTGCCGCTGCGACACGATACCGCGGAGCGGCAGCTTGCGGGAGCAGCGGCTGACCGACCCTCCCCGCAAACGGGCACCTCCGGCGCTAACGTGTCCGGGTCGGTGCCGCCAGTGATCTCGTTCTTCAGCTCGTCCAGCGTGTAACCCACCGCCAGCTTGGCTGCGACTTTCGCAATCGGGAAACCGGTGGCCTTGGAAGCCAGCGCGGAAGAGCGCGATACGCGCGGGTTCATCTCGATCACCACCATGCGCCCGTCGTCCGGGTTGATGGCGAACTGCACGTTGGAGCCGCCGGTATCCACGCCGATCTCGCGCAACACCGCGATGCTTGCGTCGCGCATGATCTGGTATTCCTTGTCGGTCAGCGTCTGCGCCGGGGCGACGGTGATCGAGTCGCCGGTATGCACGCCCATCGGATCGATGTTTTCGATGGAGCAGACGATGATGCAGTTGTCCTTCTTATCGCGGACAACCTCCATCTCATACTCTTTCCAGCCGATC
>JAUSDQ010000294.1 GCA_030650525.1 Sulfuricaulis sp. | reverse complement strand
TCGGTTGGGTCATCTTCACTGTGCCCCGACGGAAAAGAGTAAGCCAAGCCGTCGTGGCCGATATGACCAGCGCAACAATTGCAACAGTGACGGCGATAGGATCTGTCATAAGGTCTAACGATGATTAAACGGCCCAACTACGGGATATTCAATATACCGTGGGTTAAAAATACGGAAAAGCCGGTTGAGACCAATCATTTGTACCGGATACCTCGAATAGTGTTTGGCGGCAATATACTGCAAACCTACGGGTTATGCCTATTGAACAGTCATGTGACGGTATAACAGCGTCATCCGGTTGCGGGGCGCGATTTGGCTTCATCGGCGCTTCAACAGGTTAAGTCTGGGAAGTGTGCGTCGACTTGCCTGCGGGCGTGCGGGGAAAGGCGGAAGTTCTTCAATCCAATACGTGCGACACCAGCCCGTCGGCCAGCTTGGGCTCGAACCAGGTGGACTTGGGCGGCATCACCTGACCGGCGTCGGCCACCGCCATCATGTCGGCGATGGAAGTAGGAAACAGTGAAAACGCGCAGGCCATATCGCCGGAATCCACACGCCGTTCCAGTTCCTTCAGGCCGCGAATACCACCGATGAAATCGATGCGCTTGTCACGGCGCGGATCGCCAATCCCGAGTACCGGCGTCATCAGGCTATCCTGAAGCAGGCTCACGTCCAGCCGTTTCACCGGATCATTCGCGGGAATGCGTTCGGATTTGATGTTCAGGCGATACCACTGGCCTGTCATGTAAAGACCGAACTCGCCCGTACGTCCCGGTTTTACCGCCGCTGATTCCGGCTTGACGTTGAAAGCGTTCGCGATTTTTTGCAGGAACTCCTCGCGCTCCAATCCATTTAAATCCTTTACCACGCGGTTGTAATCCAGGATCTGCATCTGGTTATCGGGAAAAATGACGGAGAGGAAATAATTGTAAGCCTCGTTGCCGGTATGCATCGGATCGGCGGCACGCCGGACCGCCGCCACGCGCGAGGCCGCGGCCGAGCGGTGATGGCCGTCGGCGATGTAGAGGCAAGGCATGGCATCGAAGGCGGCGGTGATCGCGTCGATCCGTTGACGATCGCGCATCAACCATAGCACGTGGCGCACGCCGTCGTCGGCGGTGACGTCCACTTCCGGAGCAGCGCGCGCGATCTCGTCGATAATCGTATCCACGACCGATGATCGCCGGTAAGTCAGAAACACTGGGCCGGTCTGGGCATTGAGCGCCTCGATCTGCCGCACGCGATCGTCTTCCTTATCCGGGCGGGTAAACTCGTGCTTGCGGATGCGGTTGGTGTCGTAGTCAGGAACGGAAGCCGCCGCCACGATGCCGGTCTGCTGGTGCGCGCCCATCACGAGACGATAAACATAATAATAAGGTCCGGGATCGCGCCGCAGCACGCCGGCGTCGAGCATCTTCCGGAAATTCTCCCGACCCTTGGCATAAACGGCGGCGCTGCAAGGATCGATGCCCGCGGGCAGGTCGATCTCGGGCGTGGAGATGTGCAGGAAACTCCACGGCTTGCCGACAGCGCGTACGCGCGCCTCGTCCGTGTTCAGGACGTCATAGGGCGGCGCAATCACATCGGCCGCGCGGCTAGGCGCCGGGCGCAGGCCGGTAAAGGGGCGAATCAGGGACATCTCGACTCCGGTACGGGCAAAAAGAGGCGCCATTCAAAACCAGTTGGCCTCAGAAATCAAACTGGGTGTCGCTCTGTGCGCTGTAATTACATGTCGCTGGGCGCAATAAATTGCGCCCCTACATGACCGTCATTTCAAATCGCCGGCACCATAAATGACGCCCCTACGTGCTTGGCGCCATGCCGCCACTACGCTAGCATACCGCCGGTTTTCAACCCCGACACGGTAAGAATCCGGTGACCGACAGCTGCCGCAACTACCTCCCTCCTGAATGGGCGCCGCAAAGCGGCGTCATGCTCACCTGGCCGCACGCGCACGGCGACTGGGCCAAGCGCTTGAAACAGGTGGAACCGGTATTTACCGAAATCGCGCGGCAGGTAAGTCTGCGCGAAAAAGTGCTGATCTCCTGCTACGACCGGGCGCACCGCGAGCGTGTCGGCGAACTGCTGACCGAAGCCGGCGTGGACATGGGGCGGGTCATGCTGCGCACGGTCCCGTCGAACGACACCTGGGCGCGCGATCACGGACCGCTCGCGGTCGTGTGCCATGGCGAAACCATGTTGCTCGATTTCGGATTCAACGGCTGGGGCGGGAAATTCGGCTACGAGCTCGACAACCAGATCAGCCGCAAACTTTACGGCATGAATGCTTTCGGCCACGCCCCGATGCAGACCGTGGACATGGTCCTCGAGGGCGGCTCGATCGAGGTGGATGGCTCCGGCACCTTGCTTACCACCACCCGCTGCCTGCTGGCGCCGACGCGCAACCCGAAACTATCGAAGCAACAGATTGAAGAACGGCTCATGGAATCGCTCGGCATCAACCGGATTCTGTGGCTGCAACACGGTTATCTCGCCGGCGACGACACCGACAGTCATATTGACACGCTCGCGCGCTTCTGCGACCGCGGCACCATTGCCTATGTGAGCTGTGACGACCCCCAGGACGAGCATTACACGGAACTGAAGGCGATGGAGGATGAGCTGAAAACCTTCCGTGCCGCCGACGGCCAACCCTACCGGCTCGTGCCCCTGCCCTGGCCGCGCGCGAAGTTCGATGAGGACGGTAACCGTCTACCCGCCACCTACGCGAACTTCCTTATTATTAATGGCGCAGTGCTGGTCCCAACCTATGATGATCCCTCCGACAGCCTGGCGCTGGCGCGACTGAAGGAATGCTTCCCTGACCGCGAGCTCGTTGCCATCAACTGCCTTCCGCTCATTTATCAATTTGGCAGCTTGCACTGCATCACAATGCAGTTGCCGGAGGGCGTGCTCTAGGTCGAGCCGTCGCAGGCGATGCCAAATAAAAACGGGAAGGCTCTGACGAACCTTCCCGTTCTATTAATACGAGAGCGTCTTACTTTTACTTCTTGCCTTTGGCCTTGGCCATGCCCCCGCCCTTGGACTCGATGCTGGTAGCGGTCATCTTGTACTCGACCGTGACCTTGTCGCCCACCTTGACGTCACCCGTCACCTTGGTGCCGGCATCACGGGCCAGTTCCCACTTCTCCTTGCCTTTCTGCACCACGATCTTGCTGTCCGTCACTTCCAGTACCGGGCCAGTGACCTGATACGCCATAGCCAAGGGACTCGCGAGTAACAGCACTGTTGCCAAAATCATTGTCGTCCGCTTCATACGTCGCTCCTTTATTTGGTTGGTACCCACAACGATAGAAATCAGCTTCTCTGCTGTAGCAGCGCGAACCAAAATTCGCACCGGAACATGCTACCATTGGCGCCATGAATTCAACAATCCGTATCGGCCTCGTGCAACACGCCTGCACCGAAGACCGCGGCACAAATCTCGCCGCCACCCTTGCCGGCATTCGCGAGGCAGCCGGCCGGGGGGCGCGTCTGATCCTGCTGCAGGAACTGCATACCGGCGTCTATTTTTGCCAGACGGAGGACACCAAGCGCTTCGATCTGGCCGAGACCATTCCTGGTCCAACAACGCAGGAATTGGGTAAAGTGGCCAAGGAATTGGCGGTCGTGATTGTCGGCTCGCTGTTCGAGCGGCGCGCGCCCGGCGTGCACCATAACACCGCCGTGGTGCTGGACGCCGACGGCAGCTTGAAAGGCCAGTACCGCAAGATGCATATTCCGGACGATCCCGGCTACCACGAAAAATTCTTCTTCACTCCGGGAGACCAGGGTTTCACACCGATTTCGACGTCCGTCGGCATGCTCGGCGTGCTGGTGTGCTGGGACCAGTGGTACCCGGAAGCGGCGCGCCTGATGGCGATGCACGGCGCGGACATCCTGCTCTACCCCACCGCCATCGGCTGGGACCCGCGCGACGACGAGGCCGAGAAAAATCGCCAGCGCGAAGCCTGGATCACCATCCAGCGCGCCCATGCGATCGCCAACGGCCTGCCCCTGGTGACATGCAACCGCGTGGGGCTCGAGCCCGATCCCTCCGGACGTTCGTCCGGCATCCAGTTCTGGGGGTCGAGCTTTATCGCCGGCCCGCAGGGGGAATTTCTCGCGCAGGCCTCGACCGACAAACCCGAAGTGTTGGTGGCGGAAATCAGCCGCCAGCACACCGAGGACGTGCGCCGCATCTGGCCGTTTTTCCGCGACCGGCGCATCGACGCGTACCAGGATATCCTTAAGCGCTACGGAAAATAGACAGGATTAACAGGATTAAAATCTAAAAAAAATCTAGAACTAATCCTGTCAATCCTGAAAAATCCTGTTAATCCTGTCTATTCAAGTTACCACGATGGCCAAACCGATACTGCTAAATTCCGCCGCCGAACTGCTAGAGCGCATTCTCAGCGGAAAAATGCCCGCCGACCGGCAGATGGAAGGATATTTCCGAGCGCATCGAGACATGGGCGTACGTGACCGCGGCTTCGTGGCGGAGACGGTTTACGGCTGCCTGCGCGAAAAACGATTGCTCGAGCACATTGCCGGCAACGCGCTGTTACTGGATATTGTGGCGGCCTATCTGCTGACACATGGTTACAGCGCCCGCGCCCTCGAAGAATCGGGTTTTCGCGGCGCTGCGCGCGAAATGGTCGAGCGTGCGCGCACGCTTGAAAAATCCTCACTTCCGTTTGCGACTCAGGCGAATATGCCGGATTGGCTGGCGCAACGTCTGCGCGCGCAATTCGGCGACGCCGAAGCGCTGACACTGTCGCTCGCGCTGAACCAACCCGCACCGGTGGACTTGCGCGTCAACACGCTCAAAGCCAAACGCGAGGAAGCCCAGGCACGGCTGGCGGAGGAAGGTTTCCCGTGCCTGCCCACGCCTTATTCCGCCACCGGATTACGCCGCAACGAGCGCGCCTCCGTTTTCAAGACCCCATGCTTCAAGCAGGGTTTTTTCGAAGTGCAGGATGAAGGCAGTCAATTGGTGTCGCTGCTGCTCGAACCGAAGCGGCAAGAGATGGTCGTGGATTTTTGCGCCGGCGCCGGCGGCAAGACCTTGTATATCGGCGCGCTCATGGCCAACACCGGCACGGTATATGCCTTCGACGTGCTGGCGAAGCGTCTGGAGAAGCTCAAACCACGGCTGCGGCGCGCGGGGCTCGACAACGTGCGCATGGTCGCGATCAGCCATGAGCGCGATGCGCGGGTGCAGCGTCTTAAAGGCAAGATCGATCGCGTGCTGGTGGATGCGCCCTGCTCCGGTACCGGCACGCTGCGGCGCAACCCGGACATCAAATGGCGCGAGATCGATTTGCCGGAGCTCGCGGATTTGCAGCAGCGTATCCTGGCCGCCGCGGGGGAACTCGTCAAACCCGGCGGACGGCTGGTGTATGCCACGTGCAGTCTGTTGCGTGAGGAAAACGAGGATGTCGTGGAAAAATTTCTGTCGGTACATCCCGAATTCAACATGGTGCCGGCGGGCGAGATACTGGCACGACGGCACGTGCCGCTGACGATGAACGACGCCGCCCTGCGGCTTTATCCGCATCGCCACCACACCGACGGCTTTTATGCCGTCGCGCTGGAGAAATTGCGGGGATGAGACATGGAAATGTCGCCTGGCTTCAGCCTGGCGTAGCCTGATCCTGGTCCAGGTACTTCACAAAAGCGGAAACGATCTGCGGATCGAGCTGGGTACCCGCTGCCGCGGCAAGCTTCGATTTCACCTGACCGGGAGAAA
>JAUSDQ010000290.1 GCA_030650525.1 Sulfuricaulis sp. | reverse complement strand
TTTCTCGCCACCATGAGCCACGAGATCCGCACGCCGATGAACGGCGTGGTCGGCATGATCGACGTGCTGCAGCAGAGCAGCCTCACAGGCCCGCAGATGGAAATGGCGAATATCATCCACGATTCGTCGTATTCGCTGCAGGCGATCATCAACGACAATCTCGATTTCTCCAATATCTATGCCGGCAAGCTCCAGATCGAAAACATCCCCACCTCTGTTGCCGATGTGGTGGAGGAGTCATGCGAATCCCTTTATTCCATGGCCTTGAAAAAAGGCGTGGAACTGACGTTATTCACCGACCCGGTTATTCCCGCATCAGTCATGGGCGATGCCGGGCGGTTGCGCCAGATACTGGTCAACCTGGCGAACAACGCCATCAAGTTTTCCGGCGGGCAGCAGCGGCAGGGCAAGGTATCGCTACGCGCCAGGCTGGTTAAGAGCAGCGCGAGGCGGGTAACGCTGGAGTTTCGTGTGACCGACAACGGTATCGGCATGGATGAAGCGACTCAAGCGCGGTTGTTCTCCCCCTTTACACAGGCGGATTCGTCCACCACCCGCACCTATGGCGGAACCGGGCTGGGACTGGCGATTTCCCGCCAGTTGGCCGATATCATGGGCGGCAAGATCGCGGTGCAAAGCGAGCCGGGCAAAGGCTCGATGTTCAGCGTGCGCCTGCCGTTCGATTTGCCGCCGGAACAGCCCGCTGACGAGACATCATCCCTGATCGCAGGGCTTCCTTGTCTGGTGGTGGGCGGCAAGGAGAGCCTGGCTGATGACCTTGCCGCTTATCTGGTGCATGGGGATGCGATGGTCGAACGGGCAGAAGATCTGATGGCGGTCAAGCAATGGATCGCCAGCCGCCCACCCGGCCTGTGCGTCGTGGTTGTCGATGCCGCAGGCGCCAACTCGCCGATGGACATGCCGTTATTGGATGGCTTGCGCGCCGCCGCCCGCGCCCGAAACGTAGATGTTCGTTTCGCCGCCATCGAACGCGGCGGGCGGCGGCACTGCCGAATTGTGGCATCCGACCTGGTCGGCCTGGATGCCGAAGTGATGCACCGCCGCGCGTTCATGGAGGCGGTGGCGATTGCCGTAGGCCGGGCCAAACAGCCAGATTCGAAAGGCAAGCGCGGCGATGCCAAAGCGATATTAGCGCCGCCATCCCGCGAAGAGGCGCGCCGCAGGGGTAGCCTGATTCTGGTCGCCGAAGACAACGAGATCAACCAGAAAGTCATCCTGCAACAACTCATGTTGCTCGGGAGAACCGCCGACATCGCCAACAATGGCCGCGCGGCGCTGAAGCGCTGGCAGAGCGGCGATTACGCCGTCCTGTTCGCCGACCTGCACATGCCGGAGATGGATGGCTACGAACTGACCGCCGCTATTCGCGCCGCCGAAAAAACCGGTGTCGGCAAGCGCCGCACTCCGATCATCGCCTTCACCGCCAATGCGCTCAAAGGCGAGGCCGATCACTGCCGCGCCATCGGCATGGACGATTACCTGAGCAAGCCGGTGCAACTGGTCAACCTGAAAGCGATGCTGGAAAAATGGCTGCCGGTTGCTGCTGAAGCTGCGCTGGTCGAAATTAACCAGAACTCTTTGGGTCGTTCGCAAATTGTAGGAG
>JAUSDQ010000279.1 GCA_030650525.1 Sulfuricaulis sp. | reverse complement strand
GGATGCGCTGCCCGGTGAGGCTGACAAAATCAATGTGGCGGAAAGCCAGCTGTTCTTCGCGGCGTGGCGCCATCACAATGCCGGCAAGCTTGCAGACTTCGGACATGATATGCGAGGCGTTCTCGAGCAGATGCTGGGGGTCGTGATTGGCCTGCAGTTCCTGTTCGAGCTTGTGCAAATCGATGGCGTTCAGGGGCTTGATTTTCAGCAGGGTATCCACGAAAACCCGATAACCGCGCTCCGTGGGAATACGCCCGGCCGAGGTATGCGGCGAACGCACCAGCCCCATGTCTTCGAGGTCGGCCATCACATTGCGCACCGTGGCGGGCGACAGCTCCAGCCCCGCCTGGCGCGCCAGGGTGCGTGAACCCACGGGCAGACCCTCGGCGATATATCGCTCGATCAGGGTTTTCAGCAGTATTTCCGCGCGCGCATCCAGGGACATGTCGAATTCTCTATATATAGTCGCGACTTTAGCACTCCCCCCGGTAGAGTGCCAAGCCCGGCGCCCCTTTAAAGTCTCCGGCAAAATATATAGACAGGATTAACAGGATTTTTCAGGATTCACAGGATGAAAAGTTACGGAAATAAAAATCCTGTTAATCTTGCTTAATCCTGTAAATCCTGTCTGATTTTTGTTTTTCCGGACATCCTTGGTTGTCGCCCGAGATCTGCAACCAATAAATAGCGCATTGGCCCAAAGATTTGGTGCGTGTTAGGTTTATGATTCACTTTTGGAAGATACGCATGGAAAAATCAATCAAGACCGTCGGCCTGTTCGGCAAATACCAGGACCAGAGCGTCGCCGAACATATCCTGCGGCTGAGTGAATTCCTTCGCAGCCGCAAGCTCAAGATACTGTTCGACCAGGCCACGGCGGAACATATCGCCGGGGCCAAGTCCCCGGCACGGCCGCGCGCCGTCATCGGAAACGAGATCGATCTGGCCATCGTCGTCGGTGGCGATGGCACACTGCTGAACGTGGCGCGCGATCTCGCGCCGCATCGTGTTCCCATCATCGGCGTCAATCTCGGTCGGCTCGGTTTTCTTGCCGACATCCAGGCCGAACACATGGACGTGGAAATCGGCAAGATTCTCGACGGTGACTATCAGACCGAAAACCGCCTGTTGCTTTACGCCGAGATCATGCGCAAGGGTCGCATCGTGCACAACGCCAGCGCGTTCAACGACGTGATCGTCAGCAAGGGTGAACTCGCGCGCATGATCGAATTCGAGACCTACCTCGACGGCGAGTTCGTCCACAGCATCCGCGGCGACGGCATCATCGTCGCCAGTCCGACCGGTTCCACCGCCTACGCGCTTTCAGCGGGCGGGCCCATTCTGCATCCATCGCTCGAAGCCATCGCCGTGGTGCCTATCTGTCCGCACACCCTCTCCAACCGTCCGATCGTGTTCTCCAGCGACAGCATCGTCGAGATCCTGGTTACCCGTATCGCCGATCAGCACGCCTACGCCTCCTTCGACGGCCAGTCCACCTTCATGCTCGAGGACAATGACCGTGTGTACGTGCGGCGCGCGGAAACCGAGGTCGAGCTCGTGCATCCCTCGGGTCGCAGTCACTTCGAGGTAATGCGCATCAAGCTGCACTGGGGCAAAAAAATCTGATGCTCACGCAACTTTACATCCGCGACTTTGCGATCGTGCGCGAGTTGAGTCTCGCCGTCGAGCCGGGATTCACCGTGCTCACGGGCGAAACCGGCGCGGGTAAATCCATTCTCATCGATGCCCTGGCGCTGGTGCTGGGCGACCGCGCCGACAGCGATGTCATCCGGCACGGCTGCGCGCGCGCCGAAGTCTCGGCCGGCTTCGCGCTGAAGCCGGCGCACGATGCCGCCCAATGGCTGAAGCAACACGATCTCTTTGACGATCAGGAGTGCGTGCTGCGGCGCGTGGTCGAGACCGATAAACCGTCACGCGGTTTCATCAATGGCCGGCCGGCGCCCATGCAGATGTTGCGCGAACTCGGTGAATATCTCGTGGACGTTCACGGGCAACATGAACATCAATCCTTGCTGCGGCGCGACGCCCAACGGCAGATCCTCGATGACTACGCCGGGTTGGAGGATTCCGTGCACGCCCTCTCCGGCCGTTATCGCGAAATGCAAACGCTGCACGAGCGCCTGGAGTCGCTGAAGCAGCGGTCGTCCGACCGCGAGGCGCGCGTTGAACTGCTGCGCTACCAGGTGCGCGAACTGGATGCGCTGGGGCTGGCCGCCGATGAGCTACCCGCGCTCGAGGAAGAGCACGCGCGCCTCGCCAACGGCGCCGAACTGATTGAAGGTGTCCAGGCCGTGGCCCAGGCGGTGCAGGAAGCTGACGAAACCGCCGTGGCACCACAACTGGCGCGTGCCATCGGCCGGCTCCAGTCGCTGGGACAGTACGATGCCAAACTGGGCGAGATCGCCGCGCTGCTCAATGAAGCCGCGATCCAGATCGACGAGGCCGGTGGACGCCTGCGCCATTACCTCGACGGTCTTGAGTTGGATCCCGCGCGTCTGCAAGCGGTCGAACGCCGGCTGTCCACGGTGCACGACCTGGCGCGCAAGCACAAGGTGAAACCGGAGGAACTGCCCGCGGTGCACCAGCGCGTGCGCGCCGAACTGAACGATGTGGAAAATCTCGACACCAGCCTTGGCCGGCTGGGAGAAGATCTCACGCAAGCGCGCGCCGCCTATCTCAAAGCCGCCAAAGATATTTCACGCCGCCGCGAAACCGCGGCCAAAAAACTCGCCCGTGCCGTCACCGAGGAAATGCAGGAGCTCGGCATGCCGGGCGGAAAATTCGATCTGGCGCTGACACCGCTGCCGGAAGGCGAAACCAGCGCTTACGGTCTGGAACGCGTGGAGTTTCTGGTCAGCGCCAATCCCGGCCAACCGGCGCGGCCGTTGGCCAAGGTCGCCTCGGGCGGTGAACTGTCGCGCATCAGCCTGGCGTTGCAAGTTGTGCTCGCGGGCACCGGGCGGATTCCCACCCTGATTTTCGATGAAGTCGATGTCGGCATCGGCGGACGCGTGGCCGAGGTCGTGGGTCGGAAACTGCGCGCGCTGGGTCAGTCGCGCCAAGTACTGTGCATCACCCATCTGGCCCAGGTCGCCGCCCAGGGTACCCAGCATGTCCTGGTCCGCAAACAATCCGCCGCCGGCACCGCGCTGGCCGAAGCCGCGCTGCTCACCGAGCGCGAGCGCATCACGGAAATCGCGCGTATGATTGGCGGGGTCGAAATCAGCAAACAGACCTTCGCCCACGCCAAGGACATGCTCGAACGTGCCTCAGCCTGATGCGCACGCGAGCAGGGAGCAGGGGCCCCGCGCGCGTTGCGCGTGGGGATGCGACCGGCGAATCGCCGCAAGCTCGCCGACGATGATCAGTTATCGATTGCTGGGATACTCCGGAGGCGAGGACCGTGGCGAGTCGGGCGCGGCGCCGGAATGAACTGAGCTAAAAGATGCCAATCAAGAAGCCTATGAGCAGTGGTGCCGCTTCGCACGCCGGCGCGACCCGCGCCGTCCCGAGCGCCAGGCCGATCATCCGGCCGGCGGCGATCGACGACGTACCCTACATTCATCATCTGATCGAGATCTACGCCGCGCAGGGCAACCTGCTGCCGCGACCCATGAGCGAACTCTATCGCCACCTGCGCGACTTTTTTGTAATCGAAGTACACGACAAGATCGCGGCCTGCGGCGCGCTTGAAATCTTCACCGAGAATCTTGGCGAGGTAAGAAGTCTGGTGGTGGACGACGTGTTCAAGGGCCGGGGATTCGGACGGATGCTGGTGGAACGCATCGCCGAGGAGGCGCGCACCATCGGCCTGAAGCGCTTGATGGCGCTGACTTACGTGGCACCGTTTTTCCACAAACTCGGCTTCACGACCGTGGCCAAGGACACGCTGCCCGAGAAAGTCTGGGGCATCTGCGTCAAGTGCTACAAATTCAACAACTGCGACGAGACCGCGGTGCTGCTGGAATTGAAGTAGCAATCCCTCAAAAACTTCAGCCCTTACTCTCTCCCGCCATCACGGAAAAGAGCGAGACGGTGAAAATCCGGCTTATTTCTTAGAGCACTTGCCGTGCTGCTTCATGCCGTCACACATGCCGTAGAGATAGAGCGAGTGATCGTCGATATGAAACCCGGCCTTCTCGGCGATCTTGTGCTGGCGGTCCTCGATCGTCGTGTCATAAAACTCGAACACCTTGCCGCACTCGAGACACACCATGTGATCGTGATGGCTGCCCTGGTTGATCTCGAACACCGAACGCCCGCCCTCGAAGTTATGCCGGATCACCAGACCCGCGGCCTCGAACTGGGTCAGCACGCGGTACACCGTTGCCAGCCCCACCTCTTCGTCCAGCTTCAGGAGTTCCTTGTAAACTTCTTCCGCGCTCATGTGCGGATGCCCGGCCGCCTCGAGGATGCCCAGAATTTTGAGACGCGGAAGCGTCGCCTTGAGCCCGGCTTTTTTGAGATCGGCGCCACCCGTGCGCGCAGGTGTCATTGGCATCCTTGGGAAACGAAATTCGCCGAGAGTATACCCGGTAAAGGTTTCTGGGTTATCATCGCGTCAGTGTAAATCACCCCGCGGATGAATACCAAAACCATGCGCCATGTTCTTGTGCTGTCAGTGCTGGCCGCGCTGCTTTCCGGATGTCTTTCGGTCTACAAGGCTGAAATTCAGCAAGGCAACGTGGTCACGCAGGAGATGATTGACAAGCTCAAACCCGGCATGACCCGCAGTCAAGTGAGGTTTGTGCTGGGGACGCCGCTCGTCACCGATATGTTTCATCCGGCACGCTGGGACTATTATTACTATCTCATGCGCGCGAACGAGAAAACCGCTGAGACCCAGCGACTGACGGTGATTTTCAAAAACGACCTGTTAATGAAGGTCCAAGAGGATACCCGGATTAAGTCCGACGCCCCGGCGCCGGGCGATTCCGGGATAAAACCAGCCAACGCCAAACCAGCACCCGCCACCGGCCCGTCAACCCAGCCTGATTCTGTTCGCTATCGGGTGTTATAGCTTTTTATTCCCTCCGCCTTTTTTCCCGCCACGCGCCGCTCGCTGTTTGCGCGCTGCTTTCGGGTCGGCGATCAGCGGACGGTAAATCTCCACGCGATCGCGGTCGTGGACCGGATCCCGCAGACCGGCCAACTCGCCAAAAATCCCCACGGGATTACGCGCCAAATCGATTTCCGGAAACCGCGCGAGAATCCCCGATTGGTGGATAGTTTGCTCGATCGTCATGCCGGGACGTACCACGACGGCAATCGCTTCCTGACACGCCGGCGTGGCATAAGCCACTTCCACATGCCATGTTGCTTCCGCGCTCATGCCTGGTTGCCGTACAGCTCGACGGCACGGCGATGAAACCGATCCACCAGCTGGTTCGCGATATTTGAGAACACCGGCGTCAGCGCCAGGCCCACGATTTTATTGGCCACTTCGAATTCCAGGTCAAGCGAGATCTTGCTGGAATGCTCGTCCAGCGATTTGAACTGCCAGAAGCCCTGTAGATTGCTGAAAGGCCCTTCGAGCAGTCGTATCTCCATCATCTTGTTGTGCTGCAGCAGATTGCGCGTGGTAAAAGTTCGGTGCACGCCGCTGTAAGCGATGTCGATGGCGGCAATCACCTCATCGCCCTGGGAAGATAATATGCGCGCGCCGCCGCACCAGGGCAGAAATTTTGGATAGGAAGGAATGTCCGCCACCAGCTCGAACATCGCGCGCGCACTGTAAGGCACGATCGCCGATCGGTGAATCGCGGTCATGCAAACAGCTCGGGAAGATAAAAAAACACGATCAGCAGGAGCACCGGGATCACCACGCGCAGCGACCAAACCCACACGGGGTAAAGCCAGAACGGCCGCAGGCGCAAGGCCTCACGCATCATGTCGGGTTTCATCCTCCAGCCGGCAAACAACGCAATCAGGATACCCGTGAGCGGCAACAGCAGTTGTGCCGTCAGCACCTGCATCACATCGAAAAATCCGAGTTGCTTGACGATTCCGGAAAACTTGAAGGAAAAGGCCCAGGTGTTGAACGATAAAATGGTCACCACGCCCAGCGCCCAGGCGCCGGCACCGCACAGCAGCGCCGACCGCCGCAGACTCATGCTAAAACGTTCGCTGAGCCATACCATCACGGGTTCGGCCAGCGCAATGGCCGAGGTCCAGGCGGCGAGCACCAGCAGGGCAAAGAATCCTGTTAAAAATACCCGGCCGTAAGGCAGATGGTCGAATGCCAACGGCATGGCCTGGAACACGAGACTCGGGCCGGAGGTCACCGCCACGCCGCCGGAAAACAAAACCGAAAACACCACGAGACTGACAAAAAGCGCGGTAACGATATCCACGCCGGCGACAATGAGCGAGAGTCGCGCAATATTCGCGTCGGCACCCAGATAAGCGCCATACATCAGCATGGCGCCGGCGCCCAATCCCAGACTGAAAAAGGCTTGACTCATGGCGGCGAGCACGCCCATGCCCGACAGCTTGCTGAAATCCGGCAGGAACAGCGCGCTGACGGAATGAGAAAAAGCATCCAACGTCGCCGCGTAAACGGTCAAGACCAGCAACAGTGCCAGCAGCAGCGGCATGGTGTAGCGCACGAGCACTTCGAGGCCATGACGCACCCCATGACTGGCCACGACCATGGTCATGGTCATGAAACACGTATGCCAGAACAGCTGCTTTTCCGGGTCTTTCACCAGCTGGGAAAACTGGGCATTCAAGCCATCGGCGGTGAGGCCGGAAAAAATACCCAAGCCCGCGCGCAATGTATAGGCGATCACCCAGCCGGCGATCACGCTCAGGTACGACAAAATCAGGAACGCACCGAGGATACCCATCATGCCGATCACCGCCCACGCGGGATCGGCGCGCACCCGGCTTGCCAGAAAATGAAACGTTAAGACCGGCGAAGCGCGCCCGCTGCGTCCCAGCGCGTATTCCGTCATGAGCAACGGCACGCCGATGACCAGCACGCACAGCAGGTAAACAATCAGATAAGCGCCGCCGCCGTACTGCGCCGCCAGCTGGGGGAACTGCCAGAAGTTGTTGAAACCGATGGCCGCGCCACCGGCCGCCAGCACGAACATGGCCGGCGAGGACCAGCGCTCGTGCACGGATTTCCTGCCACTGCGCAAGGGGTCCCGACGCGCAGGATGTTTGTGGGTTGTTATCATGGCTGTTTTTTCGCCAAATCGCCGCCGCGTTTATCTCACACGGTGCGAGAATGTGGCATACTCATCGCGCAGCGTCCACCGCCAACAACGTCCAGCGTCTTCATGAATTTTCATTCCTTATTAAAGATTAAGCATAGGCTAACCCCAGCATGGAAGCGGCGCGTCTTTTTCTCGATTACGCGCCATGCTGGGGTTTTTGTCGAATCCTGACTCTGTCTTATGGGCAAGAAAAAAAGCGAGTCGCACGGTCCCGTCATCGCCCAGAACCGCAAGGCCTGGCACGACTATTTCATCGAGCAGAAGTTCGAGGCCGGGCTCGTGCTCCAGGGCTGGGAGGTCAAGTGCCTGCGCGCCGGACGCGCGCAGCTCAAGGAAGGCTACGTCGTGATCGAGCACAACGAGGCGTTCCTGGTGGGCACGCATTTTTCGCCGCTGACTTCAACGTCGACGCATATCAAGGCGAATCCGACGCGTAGCCGCAAGCTGCTGCTGCACCGCGAGGAGCTGAACAAGCTGATTGGCGCCACCGAGCGCAAGGGCTACACGCTCATCCCGCTGCGGCTCTACTGGCAACGCGGCCACGCCAAGCTGGAAATCGCCCTGGCCAAGGGCAAACAGGCGCACGACAAGCGCGCATCCATCAAGGAGCGTGAAACCGATCGGGAAATGCAGCGGGTGTTGAAATCCCGTTGAAGCCACCCCATTCATAATGCGTTATACTGTAATTTGTATCGGGGGGTGACCTGGCTTCGACGTGGGTTACGAAACCTCTGGGGCATGCCGAGGTGCAGATCTCCTCGTAAATCCAGCTGCAAACTTATAGTTGCCAACAACGACAACTACGCCTTAGCGGCTTAATCCCCGCTAACCTTTCCGCCTAAGTTTCGCCCGTGGGCTGGGATGGAAAGGTCGATCACACGGGATCGCGCCGGCTCGTGCCTGTTGAGCAAGCGTTAAATCCAAGCAGGCTCAGCTCAGCAGTGGTCCTGTCTGTCGGAACACGCTGAGTCAAATCGAAGACAGACTACGCATGTAGAACCATAGATGTAGGACTTGCGGACGGCGGTTCGATTCCGCCCACCTCCACCAGCAAACAAGAAAGCCACCGCGAGGGTGGCTTTCTTGTTTGTACGTTAGTCGCTGAAACAAAATAATTCAGGACTTGACCCCACAGGCATGTGTACCGGCGACATTACATCGACATCTTTCGGAGCCTTGTTTCCAACCTCTCGTAATTTCCTAGATGTGCGCGCATCAGGCTCTTCCACAGTTTGCCGTGGTTCGGCACGTTGAAGTGCAGCAGTTCGTGGACAATCACGTAATTGCCCAACTTCTTGTCCAATCCCAGCAGTTCGGCATTGAAATTGAGATTACCGTTGGTCGAGCACGAGGCCCACTTGTTGCGCATTGGGCGGACGGTCAGCGAGCGAACCTTCACGTCCAGCTTATCGGCCCACTCGTACACGTGGGCCTTGAATTCTTCTTTGTCGTGCCAGGCTCTCATGGACGAAAGCTCTTGTGCAGCAGGTTAAAGAGCGCTTCCACGGTGGCCGTGACCTTGCCGATGTCGTCTTCCTCCGCACAGAGCGCGAAGTCACCTGTTTACGCACCTCGCGCAGTTCGGCCTCACTGCGCTGCCAGTTGGAGAACTTCGCGAACGCCGCGGCGACCTTGCGGCTGGCGGCCTCTGGATTTGGGATACCGTCGTCGGTCAACTTACAGAGCACGAAGTAGGTGAGCCCGTCCAAGCCCTTCGCGGCCTGTTCCTTCTTGCGCAGTTCGTTCTTCTCGAGTTGCTTGAGCAGTTCGGCCAGTGCCTCGGCGGTGGTCGTTTGCCGGTCCTCGAAGCTCTCCTGCACCGCCTTGGCCCGCTCCGCCAGGGCAACAAGAAAAGGATCGTCGCTATTCTCTTCCGCCGTCTTTTCGATGGATTTGACGAGATTGATGACCTTCGTGTTATCGTTTTCATGCTTGCTCTTTATCTGCTCTATGGTTTCCTCGTTCACCTCGATGTATTGGAAAACCGGCTCGATATATTTCACACCGATCATCGACTGCACCAGCTCGTTGGTTTTCTTCTGGAACGCCCGGTCTACATAGACCTTCTTGGCGTATGCATTGCGCACCACGGCATAGATAGCTGAGAGTGTCGTGTAGTTATCAATGAACGGCCGCAGGAAGGCATCCGGTGAGATGATCTCGTAGAGCATCTCGATTTCCTTGTACTCCTTGAAAAACTCCTTGCGCCGTTCCTTGTCGCGGAAGTGCTCGATCAGGTTGTCCACGTCCTTGTCGTTGAATTTGCGTGTCACCAGCGCCAGATACGCCGGGGCCTTCGTTTCCATCTTCGCCTTGAACAACTGCTTGAGCAGGCCGAGGTCTTTGACGATGGCGTTTATTTCATCGCTGTCGAAGGCAAGTGCTTTCTCCAGCTTGTCGAATATACCCACGAAATCGAGCACGAAGCCGTGCGGCTTCACCATCTCCGCGGCTTCGTTCTCGTAGGGTCGGTTCACGCGCGCGATGGCCTGCAACAGCGTGTGGTCGCGCATCGGCTTATCCAGATACATCGCATAGAGAATCGGCGCATCGAACCCGGTGAGCAGCTTCTCGGTCACGATCAGAATCTTCGGCCGCTCGCCGACCTTAATGAAGTTCTTGCGGATCTGCTTTTCTTTCTTATCGTCGAGGTGCCACTTCTTCAAGTGCGCCGGGTCGTTGTTGTTGCCGGTGAAGACGATCTCGGAATATTCCGGGGACAGAATCTTGTCGAGCGCCTCCTTGTAGAAGACGCAGGCCTCGCGGTCCACGGCCACGAGGAACGCCTTGTAACCGAGCGGCTCGACATTCTGGCGGAAATGATCGGCCACGAACTGTGCCACCTGCGGCACGCGGTCCTTGCCCTTGAGGAAGTTCTTCAGGTTCACCGCGCGTTCGAGAATCTTGTTCAGCTCCTCGATATCGGCAATGCCCTGGGCTTCAGCCAGCGCGAGGAACTCTTTCTCCATGATCTCGTGCGGCACGAGCATCTCGTTCGGTGCCAGGTTGTAGTAGAGCGGCAGCGTGGTGCCGTCCTCGATACTTTCGCTGATGGAATACTTGTGCAGATAGCCCTGGTCGTCCTCGCAGCCGAAGGTCTTGAACGTCCCTTTGCCGTAGGCGGTCTTGTCCACCGGCGTACCGGTAAAGCCGATGTAGCTCGCGTTCGGCAGGCCGGCCATCAGATAATTGCCTAGGTCGCCGCCGGTGGTGCGGTGCGCCTCGTCGATGAGCACAAAGATGTTCTTGCGCGTGTTCAGGTTCGCCGGCATGTCGCGAAACTTGTGGATCATGGTCACAACGATGCCGCGATAGTCCTGCCCCTTCTCCTCCAGCAACTTGTTGAGTGTGGCGATGCGGTCGGCGTGCGCCACGTTGCCCAAACCCACCGCCGTCAGGTTCTTGAGCATCTGGTCTTCGAGCTCGTTGCGGTCGATCATCAGTAGGATGGTCGGCTTCTGCGCCTCGTTGGCCTTGAACAGCAGCTCAGCAGCCTTGATCATCGTGTAGGTCTTGCCGCTGCCCTGCGTGTGCCACACCAAGCCACGCGAGCGCTTCGGATCGAGGGCGCGCGCCACGACCTTGTCCACCGCTGCCGTCTGGTGCTGGTGCAGAATAAACTTCTGGAGTTCCTCCTCCTTCTCGGCGAAGAGGATGTAATCCTTCAAGACGCGCAGCAGGTGCGGCACGGCGCAGAAGCTCTTCACCTTGGCTTCCAGATTGCCAACTTCTTCACTCTTCCAGCGGAAGATGTTTCGGCGCACCGTGCTCCACGTCACCCCGTAGGCGAAGCCGATGGCCTCGGTGGCGGTGAACAGCATCTCCGGCACCATCACCTCCGGCGTCTCGGCGTGGTAGCGGCGAATCTGGTCCACCCCGAGCGCGATCGCCTCGTCCTTGGTGGCGTTCTTGCACTCGATGACCAGTACCGGGATGCCGTTGATAAGGAACACCACGTCCTCACGCGTACCGTGGCGGCCGTTGTGGAAATAGAACTCTTCGGTCACCTCGTACACGTTGCACCACTGTTCGCGCGGGCGGGCCAGATCGCCGTAGTCAATCAGCGTCAGGTCCAGCTCGCGGTTTTCCTCGGCGCAGAAGAACTTTCCTTGATTGCGGAGGTAGATGAGAAAGTCTCGGTTGCCGGCGATGTCGGCGTTCAGCCGCTGAAACTCTCCGACCAGGGCGCCCTCGGCCTCTTTGTATTTCGGGTTGAAGGCAAGCACTTGGGCGTGCAGCAGATCGCCGAAATAGAGAGATGCCGGGCGGGCACGGTCCTCGGGCATGGTGCCGTCAGGGTCAAAGCCCCGTCGCTTCTCTGCCTCGGCGCGCGGGACATTGCGCCAGCCGATCTCCTGCGCATAGACAAGGATGCGGGCCTGGACGGTTTTATGTTCGCCCGGAGCGGGCATGCTTACTCCGCTCCCACAGGTGGCTTCAGCGTATCGAGTTTAGCGGCCACCGCACGGCATGCCGCGATCAGGTCCGCGACAAGCTGCTCGTCCACATTCAAATCGCCCTCGTACTCGCCCAGATTGCGGTTCTCGTAACACTTGGCCAGCACACGCCAGACCTCCGGTCCCAAGCCGAGCGTATGCGACAACACCTGAAAGACAATGTAGCGGTTGGCCGGCCGGTAACCGTGCCAGCGCAATGCGGCCAGGCACAGGGCATGCGCGGCGTTGTAGGCGAGATCGAAACGGCCCTCCAACGAATTGGCGGTATTGGCGGCGTCGGACAAGCGCGCCAGGCCGGAGCGCCTCAGGCCGGCGAATTCTTTTGCATCCGGCGGTTCCTTTTGGAGCGACTTGCCGGGTCCACTCAGGTTTTCAAGCGGCGAGGCCATGCTCCTCCCCGATCACCCACAGCTTGGGCTGCGCCAAGACCCGCTTAATGAAGGCATTGTCCGTCCGAACACGCTTGTCGAGTTCCTGCCGGGAATACACCGTTGGATTCACAGGCCGCCCGAGCCGGTTCGTTGCCTCTTCCAAGGCAGCGAACAGATCGGCATAAGACAGGCTGTCGCTCACCACCATCAGGTCGATATCGCTCTTCGCCGTGTCTTGCCTTTTGGCCACAGAACCATAAACGAACGCGGCGCTGATCTGCGCCGCCAGCGGCGCCAATGCGTTGCGCAGCACATCGGCAAGGCCGGAGGTCTTCAGCACCAAACCGCGCAATTCCTCGAACACCGGCGCCGCCGCATTGGCCTGATAGTGCTTCTGCTTGCCCACGCGCGTGACGGTCGCCAACCCCGCCGTCTCAAGGCGGGCCAACTCCCGCTGCACCGCGCCCGTGCCGGAACCCGCGAGGGCGATCACCTCATTCGCGTAAAAACTCCGGCCCGGATTCCCGAACAGCACAGCCAGCACGCGCTGCTGCACCTTGGTGAACAGCGCGTCGGCGATCCCGGAAACCGGTGATGGAGGGGTTTTGGCCGATCGTTTCTTTATACCCATATTGGGTATGATAAACCCCGATTTGGGTATGTTCAAGCTCGCCGCCCTACACGCCCGGTATGCCCGCTCTCCGTTGTGGCGCGATTCGCTCAATTGCGCCACTTTAAGTGGCGCGCAAGGATCTTTTATCCCTCAGATCACCGAATCTAAGAACAGCGCCGGACGGGCGTGGTACTCGGGCATGGTGCCGTCCAGGGTCAAAGCCCCGTCGCTTCTCCGCCTCGGCGCGCGGAACATAGCGCCAACCGATCTCCTGCGCGTAGGCGAGGATGCGGGACTGGACGGTTTTGTGTTCTGTGGGCTTTGTCACCAATAGTTTCCCAGCATTAATCCTGTAAATTCACATTATTATATGTTTAACACTTAAAATTATTTGACAATTCTACATTATTATACGAAATTATAGTTTATTCTAATAAACAATACGTCTTAAAGCCATGCTAATTGAATTCCGCGTCGGCAACTATCGCTCAATCCGGGACGAGCTTGTCTTGAGCCTGGTTGCATCCACGGATAAGTCGCATCGCGAGACCCATGTGGTGCATATCGGTCCCAAGTCCGTCCCGGACATGCTGCGTAGCGCTGTCTTATATGGCCCGAATGCCGGAGGAAAGTCCAACCTGGTCAACGCCGCGGCATTCATGCGCGCGGTAGTGGCCGATTCGGCCACTACCATGCAACTGGGCCAGACCTTCAATGTGCAACCCTTTCGGCTGAATCCAAACACCGCCAAGGAGCCAACCCGGTTCGAGCTAACATTCCTTGAGGATGGGGTTCGCTATCAATACGGATTCGCGCTAACAGCCGAGCGCGTGACGGAAGAATGGCTTCTGGCATATCGCACCGCCAAGCCGCAACAGTGGTTCACTCGTCACTACGACCCGGACTCAAACCGCGATGTCTATGAGTTCGGTTCGCACCTGACCGGCCAGCGCAAGCTGTGGCAGGAATCCACCCGCACCAATGCCCTCTTTCTCTCCACCGCCGTCCAACTCAACAGCGAGCAACTGCGCCCCGTATTTGCCTGGATAGTACATAAGCTGGTCGTTTTCAGCGCCGGTGTACTTCCTCAGATTGACTTCTCCGTTGGCATGCTCCAGCAGAGCGAGGGCAAGCAGGCCATACGCGAGTTTATGGCCTCCGCTGACATCAGCATTACCGATATTGACGTAGCCCCACGCAAGGGCGTGGCACAGACATTCAACTTTGACGCCGCCACTGGCAAGTCCGATGTCCGTACCGAAGAACGTGACTTTCTGATGCCGCAGTTTCGTCACGAAACCGAACACGGCTCGGCCACCTTCGAACTCGGTGATGAATCCTTGGGCACTCAACGGCTGTTTGCATTGGCGGGACCGGTGCTGGACATTCTCAAGGCCGGGCGCATCCTGATCGTGGATGAGCTAGATAGCAGTCTGCATCCTTTGCTGGTGAGGCGACTGGTAAGTCTGTTTCACAATCCCAAGATCAACACGGCCAACGCACAGCTCGTTTTTACTACTCACGACACCACACTGCTCGACCCCGATCTGCTTCGCCGCGACCAGATCTGGTTTGTCGAGAAAAATCGCGAGCAGGCCACCACGATTTACCCGTTTACTGATTTCAGTCCCCGCAAGAAGGAGGCATGGGAACGTGGCTATCTCATGGGCCGATTCGGCGCGCTACCTTTCTTCCGCGATCTGGAGTCGTAAGAGACCCCATGGGGCGCGATAATCAGCCCAAAGGAACGCCAAGCTCGCGCACTGGCGCGCAAGAAAGCCAACCGCGCCAGCTACGAACGCATCCTGATTGTCAGCGAAGGCGAAAAGACCGAACCGCTGTATTTCGATGAGATTCGCCAACACTACCGCTTGCACACGGCCAATGTCTGTGTGATGCCAAGTGTCTATGGCACCACACCACAGCAGGTGGTGGATTTCGCCAGAGACCAATGTCTGAAAACGCGGGCTTGGGAGCAGGTGTTTTGTGTTTTTGACCGCGACGACCATCCCAGGGCCAACTTCGATAACGCCATGGCGAGCGCCGCCGCTCTGGACAAGAAACACAGGAATGAGCTTAAACAGCCCATTCGCTTCACCGCCATTCCATCCATCCCCTGCTTCGAGTTATGGCTGTTACTGCATTTCGAGCGCATTACCCGCGAGTGTCATCGCAATGAGGTCTATAACCTTCTGCGGCAGCCTGGCCGTCTGCCAGGATACGACAAAAGCCAAGGCGGTCACTTTGCCAGAACCCGCCACCTGCTCGACACGGCCTATCGGAACGCGGCAACGCTGGCTGCGGAACAGAAACGCCACGGCAACGAAAATCCGTTTACCGCCGTAGACACACTGGTCAAGTTGCTGACAGGTTTGAAACCCGATTAATCCAACGCCGAGCGGGTGCGTTTCTCGGGAGTAGCGCCATCACGGTCGAAGCCACGTCGCTTCTCCGCATTAGCGCGCGGCACAAAGCGCCATCCGATTACCTGCACGTAGTGCAGGATGCGGGCGTGGACAGTTTTGTGTTCGCCGGGTGTGGGCATGGCTATTTCCTTGATATCACCGCGTTTTCCACGGCAACGACAGCACCGTATCGACTCTGAAACGTTGCCTTGTCGGTATTGACGTAGGCGTTCCTAGTGTCGTCGTGTTCAGTGATGCTCAGCTTTGCGTAAAGGTCGCGCAGCGTAGTTGCTTCTGCCGTTTCGAGGCGAACAAGCTTTGTGTAGCGGTGAAACTCTGAAACTGAGTGTTTCCGCTGCTTGTATTGCTGTCGCGTGCTGTTGAACACGTGGGTGTTCACAACCGCCTCGATTAGTCGTCGCATCTTCCCGGCCATGTCCTCCTTTTGCGCTTTTGTTGGCTCACCGGGGAGGTTCAACACGGCTGTAATGTCAGCTTTCAGTTCGTCACTTTTCTCGCTGTAGTCCGCGACAACGGAGCAATTCTCCAACACCTGCACAGAGACGTGTGGGTCTAGACCGCCAGAATTGAGCGTTGTTTGAAGCTGAACGAAAAACTCCCAGTTGTGGGTGAGGACAATTGTCTGATGACCCGGGTGTTTAAGCGCAAAGTCCCGGAGCCTGGCGCAGTAATTTGCGATGTAGTTGTAGTCGAAGCTGGAAATGGGGTCGTCGAACACCAAGACCGATTGAGGACAGGTTTCGAGTTCTGCGAAAAAAAGAGCAAGGGCATGAACCCTTTGCTCACCTTCGCTCAAGACGCCTTCAATTTCCTTGCCGCCTATCTGTGGCAACACCGTCACTAGCGCATCGCTTCCTTTCCTGGCGAGCGTCACTCCGAACGCAGCCATGTCTTTTTCCGTGAGAGTTATGTATTCCGCGTTCAGGCGCTTCTCAAAGTCCGTCACGACCAACTCTTCGTGAGCCTTTTTTGCCGCGTCCGTAATCTTCTTTAGGAGCGGCGTAAACGCGGGAAGCATGCTGTCCCAGAATGCTGCCTCGGCTGCCATTTGTTGCGTCTGTTTGAGCTTTTCCAGCCGTTCACGTATAGCTTGTGCGTATTCCAGCGGCTCTATTGCGGCGCGGTGCGCTCGTCAATCTCCTTGGGAAGCGGCAGGCAAATGGGAATCAAATCCTTCTTGTTTAGCTGGGGCGTTGGTCCGGGATCAGTGATCCTCCGCAGATCAAAGGTTTGAAGCCAATGGAACAAGAAGTCTGCATCGAGCGAATCCTTCGCATGGACTCCAATCAGATTTGGATCGAGGACTGTCCAAGTTGTCGTTAAGCGTTTCTTGTTAGTTGCAATCGCCGCCCCTCTCTTCGGGAAAACGACCGTATTGGGCGGAATCAATTTGCGATGCGCCGTCGCCAGCAAGATGTGGCGCACTGCGTTGGCAGTGACAAACTTGTTCTCATTACCCGGCAGATTCATGTCTGAGACTTTGACTCCCATGCACTCGGTCGTATCGCTGTCATCCACTAATGCCATCTTTAGAAAATCTGTGTATGACAAGGAACCGCTAACAATGTCACAACACGTCCCCAATGGGGTTGGCTCCCAACTCTGTGGCATAAGGCCGATTTTGGTTTGTTTTTGGGGTTCGCCGCGCAGGCCTTGGGTGAAGAGTTGGTGGAGGAGCGTCTTTTTCAGTTCGGCGGTGAGCTG
This sequence comes from Sulfuricaulis sp., assembly GCA_030650525.1. Classification (GTDB taxonomy): domain Bacteria; phylum Pseudomonadota; class Gammaproteobacteria; order Acidiferrobacterales; family Sulfurifustaceae; genus Sulfuricaulis. Next base: position 1,523 of record JAUSDQ010000279.1, on the reverse strand, counting down.
AAGCAGCCGCTCCTGCTGCTCGATCGTTCGTTGCAATACACCCAACACCCCTGCAATCTTGTGCTGCTCGGGGAGGGGTGGAAGCGGAATCACAAGAGCTTTCAGCTTCGCTTGATTGATTGAAGATTGATTAACCGAGCGGCTACAAATCTTCACAAACACACCTTTCATGCGGTAGTAACAACACACGAAGTGAAGGAACTGCGGTTCGAGGACCTTCTTATTTGCTCGCAAGAGCAACAGGTTCATACCGTGCAACAGGTCTGCGTAATCCCGAGACGCGATAGCGGTTTTGCCGAGATGTGGGTCGCTGTTGATGTGACTGAAAAGGATATCGCCCTTGTGGATACGATACTTTTCAACTTGTTCTGGGCTGAGACCGGAAACTGAGCGAACTTTTTTCTCGTCGATGAACCCATCCGAAATGGTTTCAGTTCGCGTGACTCGCAGCTCTCCTCGTTCTTTGCTTTGCTCTACGGTCAACCCATTCCGCATTAGTAACAAAAGAGGTTCTTTCTCTCTCCCGAGAGGAGCGGAATCCCAGTCGGCAGCAATCTGCGTGAACTCGATGTCCCGTAGAGCATCCATATTCAGATCATCAATTTGCTGAGAATAGCTCTCAGCGAAAGAGATGTCTCTTGAGCTTCATCTTCAAGCGCATCAAGTTCCTCGATGATTTCAGTGATGGATCGATTCTCATCGCCCTCATCCGTATGGATGTAACGGCTGGGAGAGATATTGAAGTCTTTTTCGGCGATCTCCTCGCGGGAGACGATGCGCGAATACTTCTCCACTTCATTCCACGCGGTAAAGGTGTGAGCTATACGGGCGATGGCGTCTTCCGGAATGTAGTTCTTGGGATCGCCCTTCACGAACTCGCGGCTGACGTTGAGCAGGAACAGCTTGCCCTGGCGCTCCTTCGGCTTCGCCTTGTTGAGGACGATGACAATGCCCGGCGCGGTGGTGTTGTAGAACAGGTTCTCCGGCAGGTAGAGCACGCCTTCGATGAGGTCCTGCTCCACGAACCAGCGGCGCACGTCCTTTTCCTTGTTGGTGTTGGCATTGCCGCTGCCGCGCGAGGCGGCACCGGTGTCGAGCACCACGGCGGCGCGGCCCTTGTCGTTGAGGCTGGCGAGGATGTGCTGCATCCAGCCCCAGTCGGCCTTGCCGCCCGGAAAGCCTGCGCCTTTGGGAAAGCGCTCCAGTTCGTCGGTTTCGTACACCTTCTCGTCGAAGCCGGTCTGGTTCCACATCGGATTTGCAACCACACGGTCGAAGGTCTTGAGTTTCCCCTTCTCGCGCAACTTCGGATTGCGCAGGGTGTCGCCGATCTCGATCTTGCCTTCCATGTCGTGGATGATCATGTTCATGTTGGCCATGGCCCAGGTCGAGGCGGTGTATTCCTGGCCGTAGAGCTTGAGCGGGGCGTAGGTTTTCTTCCCGGCGGCCTTCATTTTCGCCTCCAGCCTCAGCTCGCACTTGATGAGTAGGCCGGCGGAGCCGCATGTGGGGTCGTAAATGCC
>JAUSDQ010000276.1 GCA_030650525.1 Sulfuricaulis sp. | reverse complement strand
GACAGCACACTTGGTCACTTTGCTTCTTATTTGAATGAATGGTCGGCACGGTCGTATAAGACATTGCATCTAAGGCCGCCAGCAATTGCACCTAAGCTTGCATCTCATCAGGTACACCGGAAAAACATATTTGATTTGCTGCCTGATATCGAGGTGGACTTGGCATATTTTGATCCACCCTATGGATCAAATAACGAGAAAATGCCACCCTCGCGTGTTCGCTATTCGGCCTATTACCACGTCTGGACGAGTGTATGTTTGAATGATCGACCGGATGTATTCGGAAAAGCAAAGCGTAGATCGGATACTTCTGACGTCATCGGCTCTTCGGTTTTCGAGGAGTTCAGAAGAGATGAGAGCGGTCGCCTGATTGCAGTTGAAGCGATTAGAAAAATATTGAAGGGCGCTAGAGCTAAACACGTTTTGCTTTCCTATAGCTCTTGCGGTCGCGCTACTGCCGAGGAGCTCAACGCGGTTATTTCTGAGAATGGGAAGCTCATTGAGCTTGTAGAAATTGACTACAAGAAAAACGTAATGGCTGATATGCGGTGGACGAACGAGTGGGTTAAGGATGCAGAACTTCCAAACAAGGAGTTCTTGTTCCTCGTCGAGACGAAATAGGATATATCAATTCGATCAAACGGACATAAAAAGTTGCCTTTATTGCGCCGGCTAGCTCGAACATTGAATGTCTGTCTTGTGAACCAGGTCGCTTATCATTGTCTATAATTTCGATGACCGCTTTAAGTACCAACCAGACATTCAGAAGTGGGCCCCACCCCTTGCACTTGGTGCATGACAGCTCTTGGCACTATCCAGTAATTGGCATCTGATACATGCTGTCATATCAAGTCGGAAATTCTACACATGATGCATTTCGCATGCCCCACCCTGCGCCGATCAAGGGTATTCGTCCTTGAATGCTGCTGCTATTGCTCTGGAAACGCTATATAATATTAGTGGATTTGAAAAGACTAATCTAATATAGAGAACCCGGCTTAAAGTAAATACATGCCAGCAACCCCGAAACCACTGATGTTGATCGTGATGGACGGCTGGGGTTACCGGGAAAATCCCGAACACAACGCCATTGCCGCGGCACGCAAACCCACCTGGGACAGGCTCTGGAAACAGTACCCCCATACCCTGATCCACGCCTCGGAAGCCGCAGTGGGCCTGCCCTCCAGCCAGATGGGAAATTCGGAGGTCGGGCATCTCAATCTCGGTGCCGGCCGCGTCGTGTACCAGGAATACACGCGCATCAACCGGGCGAACAGCACCGGGACTTTTTTCACCAACAAAACGCTCACCGACGCCGTTGACCTAGCACTCAAGACCGGCAAGGCGGTGCACGTCATGGGGCTGCTTTCCCCCGGCGGCGTACACAGCCACGAAGATCACATCCATGCCGTCGCTGAACTGGCGGCGAAGCGCGGCGCTTTCAGGCTTTATCTGCACGCGTTTCTCGACGGACGCGACACACCGCCACGAAGCGCCACGGCCTCGATCAAGGCGATGCAAAAAAAATTCACGTCGCTCAAGCATGGCCGCTTCGCCTCGATCATCGGCCGTCACTACGCCATGGACCGCGATCACCGCTGGCCACGCATCCAGGCGGCCTACGACCTATTGACGCAAGGCAAGGCGGAATTCAGCGCGGCCACCGCTTCGGAAGCGCTGGAAATGGCCTATGCCCGGGGCGAAACCGATGAATTCGTGAAGGCCACGGCCATCTTGCCGCCTGGTGAGGAATCGGGCCGCATTTCCGACGGCGATGTCGTCATCTTCATGAATTTTCGTTCCGACCGCGCGCGCCAGATCACGCGGCCTTTTATCGAAAAAGATTTCGATGCCTTCCCTCGCGAGCTTATCCCCAAACTGGCGGCCTTTGTCAGCCTGACCGAATACAACTCCGAGTTCCACGTACCGGTGGCGTTTCCGCCGGATCGCCTGCGCAACGTGCTGGGCGCCCATCTGGCCAGCCTCGGCATGCACCAGTTGCGCATCGCGGAAACGGAGAAATACGCGCACGTAACGTTCTTCTTCAACGGCGGCGTGGAAACCCCGTTCGAGTTCGAGGACCGCATCCTGATCCCGTCGCCGACCGACGTGCGCACCTATAACTTGAAACCAGAAATGAGCGCGTCGCGCCTCACCGACGAAGTGATCAAGGCTGTCCGTGGCGGGCATTACGATGTCATCGTCTGCAACTTCGCCAACCCGGACATGGTGGGCCACACCGGCGATTTCGACGCCACGGTCAAGGCCATCGAGTCGGTGGATGAATGTCTCGGGCGCATCTACGAGGCGACCGCGCCCACGAACGGCGAAATACTCATTACCGCCGACCACGGCAACGCCGAACAGATGTTCGATTTCGAAACCGGCCAGCCGCACACGGCACACACCACCAACCCCGTGCCATTCCTTTATATAGGCCGTCCCGCCACGCTCGCACCGAGCGGGGCACTGGAAGATATCGCGCCGACCATGCTCTACCTCCTGGGCCTGCCCAAGCCAACGGAAATGACCGGCCGGCCGCTGATCGAGCTGCCAAGCGAGCAGGCCACGGCCGCTGGCAACCACGCCTGACGGACCAGCCGCTCCCGCTGTCAGGCCTCTCGGCGGTGGCAAACGCAAATGAATCCCCGACCTATGGATTGGTTACGCTGGACCGGTGTGGCGATTCTGTCCACGCTGTTATTCGCGGTCCTCTGCCCGGCATCCTTCTCCGATACCGGCCGGGACGAGGCGCGGCTGCAGAAACTGCGCGCGCACATCGATGCGCTGCAGGAGCGGCTCAACGAAACCCGTGGGCAGCGCGACTCGGTGCGCGAGGAAGTGCGCGACCTTGAACGGCGCATCGGCAAACTGTTGCAGAGCTTGAGCCAGACCGACGCGCGCGTGCGCGCCAATGGCAATAAACTGGATGAGCTCCAGGCACACGCCGCCCGCGAGCGCGGCCATATCGCCGGACATCGGCAACAACTCGGACGTCAGATTCACACGGCCTACGTCATGGACCGCGGGGGATACCCCAAAATGCTGCTCAATCAGGAAAGCCCCGCGGGCGTGGCGCGCGTGATGACTTATTATCGGTATCTCAACCGCGACCGCGCCGAGCGCATCGCCGCCACCCAGACGACCCTGGCCCGGCTCGATATTCTCGAGCGGCAAATTCAGGAACAAACACGCGAACTGGAAGCGTTGCGCGCCACCCAGCGCGAGCAGAAAACGGCGTTCGAGACGGCGCGTACGCGCCGCGGCCAACTGCTGGCGAGTCTCAACCGCGAGGTGCGCAACCGCACACAGGAAATTGACCGACTGCACGCCGATGAAAAGCGTCTGGAAAACCTGCTGGAGGAACTGAAAACGGTTCTGCCTGAATCGCCCCTGCCCTCCGGCGCTGACAGACATTTCGCCAAATGGCGCGGGCGTCTGCCACTGCCTACCCAGGGACGGATCCTGGCGCGTTATGGCGCTCAAAAAAACGTGGGGAACCTGAAATGGCGCGGTCTTTTTATCACCGGGCACGAAGGCCAGAATGTAATTTCCGTGTTTCACGGACGCGTGGTGTACGCCGACTGGCTGCGGGGATTTGGACTACTCTTGATTCTGGAACACGGAGATGGCTATATGACGCTTTACGGCCACAATCAAGGCCTGCGCAAAGGGGTTGGCGACTGGGTCGAGGCCGGTGAGGTCATCGCCAGCTTGGGCAACACCGGTGACGCGGCGAAACCGGGGCTGTATTTTGAAATTCGTCAGAACGGAGCGCCGCGCGATCCACTCATCTGGTGTAAAACACGATAACGACGGCTATTATTACCGCCCGCCGGCAAGGCGCAGCGGTTCATCAAACGGAGCATCATTAATGAAACTTGCAACACGTTATATTCTGGTCCTGTTTCTCGGGATGTTTGTCGGCGCCGCGATCATCCTCGATATGGGAGTACTGGCCGAGCGCGAAGCACCCAAGGAAGCACTGGCGCCGCTGCCGCTCGATGAACTGCGCACCTTTACCGAGGTGTTCAGCCGTATCAAGTCCGATTACGTCGAACCGGTCGAAGACAAGAAACTGCTCGAAGATTCGGTCCAGGGCATGCTCTCGGGACTCGATCCGCATTCCGCCTATCTCGATGCCCAGAGCTTCAAGGACATGCGCGTGGAAACCGAGGGACTGTTCGGCGGACTCGGCATCGAGGTCACGATGGAAAACGGCTTCATCAAGGTGGTCTCGCCGATCGAGGACACCCCCGCCGCGCGGGCCGGCGTGAAACCCGGGGATCTCGTTATCCGCCTCGATGACAAGGCCGTCAAGGGCCTGACGCTCACCGAGGCCGTGCGCATCATGCGCGGCAAGCCGGGCACCGACATTACCCTCACCATCGTACGCGAAGGCGAGAGCAAGCCACTCAAGCTCACGCTCACGCGCGCCGTCATCAAAATCCAGAGCGTAAAGAACCGGATACTTGAGCCGGGCTTTGGCTACGTGCGCATTACCCAGTTCCAGGCCGGCACTGACAAGGGCCTGGCCGAGGCGATCAAAAAACTGGAGGTGGAAAACAAGGGCAATCTCCGTGGCATGATCCTCGATCTGCGCAACAATCCCGGCGGGGTTCTCAATTCGGCCGTGGGCGTGAGCGACACATTCCTTGACTCGGGTCTGATCGTTTACACCGAAGGTCGCGTGACCGATTCAAAAATGAAATTGTCCGCCACCCCCGGGGACCTGCTGAATGGCGCGCCGATCGTGGTGCTGATCAACGGCGGTTCGGCCTCGGCCTCGGAAATCGTCGCCGGCGCGCTGCAGGATCACAAACGCGCCGTCATCATGGGCACCAAAAGTTTTGGCAAGGGCTCGGTACAGACCATTATTCCGATCAGCAACGGTGCCGCGCTCAAGATCACCACCGCGCGCTACTATACGCCGAGCGGACGCTCGATT
>JAUSDQ010000262.1 GCA_030650525.1 Sulfuricaulis sp. | reverse complement strand
GGTTGGGATTCCGGCATGGATGCCGGTGATTGTCCACTGGCATTTGTCGGTGCGGCGGCAGCCGCGGGCTTCGCAGTGTGGAGGATGGGGTTGTTTGGGTGGCCGGTTGTGGGACATGTCATTTGTGGAGCCTCATGGGTGTGGGTGATTGAAGAACGTTTGAGCGCTTGAACGTTTGAGCGCTTGAACGTTTAGGTATTGGCCTGTAGTTGCTTGCGGCTTTTCTCCAGTCGTTGCTTTCCGTACTCGATGGCGCTGTCTGACATGCCGGTAATTTTTTGGATGGCCTCGCCTTGCTCCCTTGTGAGCAACACCACCTGCATGCTGCCTGGGTAGAGCGGCTGGGCGAGTATAAATCCCGAAGTGCCCGCGATAAGCATCTCTTTGAGTTTTTCGAAGAACGGTTGGAGCTGCTTTACCTGTTCTGGTGTTAGATCGATGTACATTTTCATGGTTGGTCTCCGTTCAGGTTGGGCCGTGGTCGCACGGCAAAGGTGACTTCGGTAGAGCGTTGTAGCAGGACGCTCCCGATTAGTGGTAGATGAGATGCTCATATTCTGCCGGGATGTAGTTTTTGCCGTAATCGTCTGGGAAATACTGTCGCCAGAGTTCTGATTGGCGATCCTGGTCGGTGATGGCGCGTGCAGAAAATCCGTTACGGATGCGGTTGATGAGGGCTCCGGGGCTGGTGACGCGGCCGGCGGCCAGGTCGCGCAGCCAGGCGCAGACCTGGCGCTGGATGTCGTCGAGTTCGTAGCCGGTGGCCAGATCGGCGGCTACGAGTGGGGCGATGGCGATTTCCGGGTCAATCAGAAATTCGTAGGCGCTGCGCTGTTTGTTTGTTTGTTTTTCTAAAATTTCAAAAAGTGGAAGAGTAGGATCAATAAACAAACAAACAAACATTTCCCCCCTATTATCCCCCCCACGCGCCGATTCGGTGATCTCCACGCGCCGATTCGGTGATCGCCACGCGCCGATTCGGTGATCTCCACGCGCCGATTCGGCGCGTGGCTCGTCAGACGTGGCGGCGGGCGGGGGTTCTTCCGGGACTTCCGGTGATTCCTGCGCGCCGATTCGGTGGTCCCCACGCGCCGATTCGGTGATCTCCACGCGCCGATTCGGCGCGTCAAATGTGAGCGGGGGCCACTGGCGGAATGTTACATACACCCACTCGTTGCTGTTGTAGTGGATAATATCGGCGTCCTGTATCCGGCTGAGGTGACGCCGGATGACGCCAACATTGGTGACACCGAATAGTTCCGAGATGGCCGGCCACGTGAGGATAACGCTGCCGTTTTCCTCGGCGGCGCGGGCCAGCAGGCGCATGGCGTTGCGTTCGGTGGCGGCGGTGAGGCCAGCGGTAGAGATGGCGATCTGGGCGGCGGCGCGGGGGGTGGTCATTCGTCTTCTCCGGTCAACATCTCCATCCCCGCGGCGCAGGTGGCGGCGGCGATAAAGCGATCCTCGATCTGGTTGGCGAGTAGTAGCAACCCGGCGATTTTGGCGCGTTCGTGGCGGGCCAAGATGTTGGACTGCATGTCGTTGGCCTGGTAGCGCAGGGCGGCGCTGCAGGCGGCGATTTCCTCGGCGGTGATAGGGATAGGGGTCATTGGGTAGCTTCCGATTGTTCCCGGCCTTCGGCGCAGCGGACAGTGGATAGGCGGCAAATTTCGGT
>JAUSDQ010000261.1 GCA_030650525.1 Sulfuricaulis sp. | reverse complement strand
GGTTGGGATTCCGGCATGGATGCCGGTGATTGTCCACTGGCATTTGTCGGTGCGGCGGCAGCCGCGGGCTTCGCAGTGTGGAGGATGGGGTTGTTTGGGTGGCCGGTTGTGGGACATGTCATTTGTGGAGCCTCATGGGTGGGTGATGGCCGGGCGCTAACCTGTCCGCACAGGCGGGCGCTACCGGCCTGCCTGTAGCAGACAGGTACTGGACTAGAACAGGCCGCCCTGCCGGTGGGGTGTGGGCGTTGCGGGCGTGGCCGCATTACGCAGGATTTCCAGGGCGGCCAGGGCGTCATCCGCCTCGGTGATTTTGATGGCGAGTTTTTTGGGATTGTTGCGGAAGACCTGATCCCGCATGTTGCGCTCACGGTCTATGAATCGGGCTACGGTCTGGTAAGCTAATTCGGCGGTCATGGTCATGGGTGGTCTCCGTTCAGTGTGGGCCGTGGGCGGACAGGATTATATGTAGTAACACGGTATTGTTTCGGCTTTTACAAAAATGGTCTCGAAGTTGCCATCGTCGTCAGTTACGACGACATCTGCGTATCCTCTGGCAACAATCCCATATCCGCCTTTGGCGTCTCTGTTTTTACAGAAATCGATTGCGGCGGCAGCCGCGGTTTCGGCTATATGTTCAGTCGATTCTGATTCCGGATCTCCCTCTTCAACGCAAATGTAGGTATTCATTACTGGTCTCCGTTCGGATTAGGCCGGGGTCGCACGGCGAAGGTGACTTCTGTGGAGCGTTGCAGCAGGCGGCTCAAAATGCGTTTGACCTGGGGTCGCAGCCGCTTTTGTAGCCAATCCCGGGCGTAGGCGTGGGGTACGCCGATCACGAACTTGCCGTCCCTGTCCGCACAGGCGGGCTCGTAGCTCAGAACGTTTGTGTCACGCACCCAGGTTTCGTAGGTGGGTGCGGGCATGGAGAGGGCCAGGTCGTCGAGGGCATGTTGCCAGATGATTTTGGCTTCGACCAAGTCTGGTTCCTCGGGCAACTCCCAGGCAAAAAATCGATATCCGCTCGTTGGGCCTGGCGCTACGGACGTGGATACGGCGGGCTGGACCTGGCGGTCCTGTTCTCTCGCGGCGTCGCACTCGGCATTGTGCGCGTCCATCGCGGCCTGGCGTTGCTCGTCGGCGGCGATCTCGGCGGGCGTTCGATGGCGCAGGAATAGGCTGCTGCGCCGGTCGTCGTCGGTTAGCTCCGGGAGGGCAAAATCCGCGGAGCGGATACGGTGCAGCAGGCCTCCTGGCCCGGTGGTTTTTGGGTCGCGCTGCCAGGCCAGGGCGTGAGCGCGTATCTCCTCGAAGGTCACGGTGGCGGCCAGGGTGCGCAGTGTGGGCAGATTCTCGCAGCCGAGGGCGAGGAGGAGTCCCTCGCTGGCTTCCGCTTCCCAGGCGGCGAGTTTTGGCGCGTGCGCGTTTACCGGTTGGTTGGTTGGTAAAAGATTTTCTCCGGGGAGGGGAAAATAATTAATACCTACCAACCTACCCCCCCTATTATCCCCCCCATGCGCGCGCCCACGCGCGCTTTCAGTATCACCCACGCGCGCTTTTAGTAGATCAGGCGCGCGCTGCGGGTCTTCGGCGGGGTCATCTGCGCGCGTGGGCGCGCGCTCCGGGGCGGTATTTTCGGTCGGTTCATGGTCATCTGCGCGCGTGGGCGCGCGCTTTAAGTGATCCTGGATCACTGTTTCAGTATCACCCACGCGCGCAGGCCAGGCCCGAAAGTTGATATAAACATCCTGATTGGTGCTGTAGTGGATGATCCCGGCCGCCTGTATGAGTCCCAGATGACGGCGCGTGACGGCCGGATTTTTGACGTCGAACAGCCGGCAGAGGGCGTCCAGCGTGATGGCGACGTGGCCGTTTTCCTCGGCGGCGCGGGCCAGCAGGCGCATGGCGTTGCGTTCGGTAGCGGCCGTAAATCCGGCCACAGAGATGGCGATCTGGGCGGCGACGCGGGGGGTTGTCATTCGTCGTCTCCGGTAATCATCTCTAGCCCGGCGGCGTAGGTGGCGGCGGCGGTAAAGCGATCCTCGATCTGATTGGCCAGCAGCAGCAGGCCGGTGATCTGGGCGCGTTCGTGGCGGGCCAAGATGTTGGCCCGCATGTCGTTGGCCTGGTAGCGCAGGGCGGCGCTGCAGGCGGCGATTTCCTCGGCGGTGATAGGGATAGGGGTCATTGGGTAGCTTCCGATTGTTCCCGGCCTTCGGCGCAGCGGACAGTGGATAGGCGGCAAATTTCGGT
>JAUSDQ010000208.1 GCA_030650525.1 Sulfuricaulis sp. | reverse complement strand
GTCCGCTGATTGCCAATTGCTGGCCCATGGGAGAGGTTGGGCCTTAGAAATCGTGACCGTATTCTGAACCAATGCCAGCATCCTTGAATGACCGGTCTTCAACAAGTAATTTCGATACTCGACTATCTGGAATGGGCGCGGAAGCGGACAGTGGCGTTGGCTGCTGGACCTGCCGGACTCGTCCATCAAGGGTCATTCATCGGTGCTTCCCATTGCAGTCGTTCGACGAGATGCCTTGCAGATACCGGACATTGGTTGACAAGGTTCAGTTTCACCTCATAGCCGTCGTTTGTGTAGCGGGGAAGCTTGCGCCTCTTTTTTGCGGCGGACCATGGCGGCCCGGCCATTGGCACCGTGAGCGGCTTGACAGTCTTAGCTCAAAGCCGCGGTCCTGGAAAAAATTTGTTCCTGATGCTGTGTGCATGGCGTCGTTGTCCATCAGGAAGGCTTCGGCGCCCGTTGTGCAGCTGCCGCGGTGGCAACCAGGGAGCCGGACCGGCCGGCCTTCATCGGCGTGAAGTCGGTGTGAGCGATGAATTCCGGCCGCAGCTGCTTGCCGCGCAGGTGGTTTGACACCGCCGACAGCGTAAGGTAGACGATGCGTCGCGGATAGGGCGTCATATTAGGGGGAGATCCGTGTGCCAGGTTGGCGTGAAACATAAGCATGCAGCCGGGCATGCCGGTCGGCGCGATGATCCCGCCCTGTTCCGCCATTTCTGACACGACCTGGGGTGTGAGGTACCAGCCTGGGTGCGACGTCGTCATGTCGTCATAGGCGTCCGGCAGTGCCCCGTGGCGATGGCTCTTCGGGATCAGCATCAGCGCGCCATTGATGGGTTTCACTTCGTCGAGGAACAGCGCGATGTTCATGGCCCTCGGCTCAGGCATGCCGTCAAAGCGGTTCCAGGAAGGGAAGTCCTGGTGCCACTGCCAGGTCTCGCCAGTGAAGGCGGTCATGGCGTTGATCTTGAACTGGTGCATGTACACCGGCTCGCCGAAGATCTGCTCCAGCGGTTCGACCAGGCGCGGGTCATGCGCCAAGATGTTGAAGATCTCGCTGTAGCGGTGCGCAGCGAAAGCCGTGCGGGGCACGCCCGACTTCTCGCGGCGGATTTCCTCGCGCGGCTCGGCCAGCACGCGCGTCGCCTCGGCCTGCAGTAGGGCCATCTCCTGCGGGTCGAAGCAGTCCGGAAAGAAGATGTAGCCGTCGTCCTGGAACGACTTTAGTTGCTCGGCGTTCAGTTGCATCGCAATGCCCCTTGCGCTCAGGCCAGGCCGCCGGAGTATTTCTCGACCACGCCCCAGGCCTCGGCACCGAACTTTTCCTTCCACTCCTTGTAGAAGCCTGCCTTCTGCAACGCGAGGCGGAAGGGCTCGCGATCGGGGCGGTTGAACTTCATGCCCTTGGCGGTCAGGTTGGCCTCCACCGTGGTGTTGAACTTCGCCAGGTCGTCGCGGGTGTTGAGCGTCGCGGCGTTGATGTTCTTCGAGACGATTGCCTGCAGGTTGGCCGGCAGGGCCGCCCACACCTTGCCGTTGGCGCAGTTGAAATAGCCTTCCCAGGTATGGCCGGTCAGCGAACAGAAGCTCTGCACCTCGTACAGCTTGGCGATCTCCAGCAACTGCAGCGGATTGGTCTGGGCGTCGACGATGCGGGTCTGCAGCGCCACATACAGCTCCGGGAACGGGATGGCCGCGGGCGAGGCGCCCAGGGCGCGGAACAGCGACACGTACAGCGGGACGACCGAGGCACGCACCTTCAGGCCCTTGAAGTCGTCGGGCGTGACGATGGGCTTGGAGCGCGTCGTCATGTGCATGAAGCCGTGGTCGCTGGCCTTCTCGAAGGCATGCAGGCCGACCTTGGTGTAGATGGTGCGCAGGTAGGCGCCCAGGTCGCCGTCCATTGCGGTCCACACGTCGTTGTAATCCTTGAAGGCGAATGGGACACTGTGCAGCGCGCCGCGCGGGTCCATGCTGGAGAGGTGGCCCTGCGGCAGGTACATGAAGTGCATCGCGCCCGAGCGCACCTGCGAGACCATGTCGATGTCGCTGCCCAGCGCGCCGCCGGGGAAGGATTGGATGTCGACCCGGCCGCCCGACTCCTCACGGATCTTCTTGAAGGCTTCCTCGTTGCGTAGCGTCGAGGGATGGTTGGCGGCCATCGAGCTGCCGAATTTGTAGTTGAATTCCGCCGCGTTGCCGAAGCGGGGAATGCCGAACGCGGCCATCGCCGCGCCGGCTTGCAGGGAGCCGGTGATCAGTGTCCTGCGGGAAATTGTCTTGTTCATGATGAAAGTCTCCTATGGGTGGGGGAAGGGCTGGGGAAATGAAACCGTGTGCGCATTTTTCCGGTGGCGGTGCGGTCAGGCGCGCTGAAGGATTGTGATGGCGCAGATCGCGTCGTCGAAGCCCATCGTGCCGCCGCCGTTTTCGGCGAGTCCGATGTCGGCATTCTTGACCTGACGCGCGCCCGCCTCGCCGCGCAGCTGCTTGGTGATCTCATGGATCATCGACAGGCCGGTGGCGCCGACCGGGTGGCCCTTGGAAATCAGGCCGCCCGAGGTGTTGATCGGAATCCGTCCGCCGATGGCGGTGGCGCCCGATTCGTGCAGCTTGCCGCCGCCGCCGAAGTCGCAGAAACCGAGCATTTCGGGCTGGTAGATCTCGCCGAAGGTCGTGGCGTCGTGCACTTCGGCCAGGTCGATGTCCGCGGGCGTCAGGCCGCCCGCCGCATAGGCGCGCTTGGCGGCGATGTGGCTCACGCCCGGCTCGTCGATGTCGCGGTACTTGCCGTTGGCCAGGCCCCTGGCGCGCACCTTGACGGCGCGCTCGCGCACCGCGGCGGGCAGGGTGTCGAAAAGCTTCTTCGAACACACGAGGGCCGCGGCCGCGCCGTCGCCGATGGGTGCGCACATCGAGCGGGTGAGCGGGAAGCTGATCTCGCGGTCCGTCATGGCCTTCTCCACGCTGACCTCGAACTGGTATTGCGCCAGCGGGTTCAGGCTGCCGTTGTGGTGCGTCTTGGAAGCGGCGATGGCGAACTGCTTCTGCGTGCTGCCGTACTTCCTCATGTGGTAGGCGGCCTGGATCGCGTAGGTGTCCATGTTGAGCGTGCCGCCGGCCACGTTCAGCGTCCACGGCCGGTTCATCTTCTCGCCGGCCTTGCGGTAGTACTCCTGCCAGACCTCGGGGTTCATCTGGTCCAGGCCACCGGTGAACAGCTGGTACTGGCGCTCCGGGTCATCGGGAATGAAGGTCTTTTCCACGCCGATCGCCAGCGACAGCTCGGCCTCGCCGGACAAGATGTCCTTGCAGGCGCCGTGGAAGGCGAGCGAGCCGGTAGCGCAGGCGCCCTCGACGTTGATCATCGGCGCGTACTCGGGGAATAGCCCTTCGGCGACGAGCTCCGAGAAACAGACCTGGCCGCGGATGTTGGGCTGCTTGAACATTTCCATCTTGACGTTGGCGAACCAAGAGGTCTGGATCCGGTCGCCATCGTCCATGCCGGCGTCCTCCAGCAGCTCGGTGTAGACCTCGCGGGTCAGTTGCTTGAAGCTCTTGTTGGGAAATTTTCCGAACGCCGTGCAGGCGGTTCCGATGACATAGACATCCATATTTGACTTTCGTTACAGGTTAAAAATTGGGGAGCGCGGGTTCAGATGGCACGTTCCATGCCTTGCCAAAAGCTCTGCCGGATCAGTTTCTTGTCGACCTTGCCAACGGCTGTGCGGGGCAGCTCGGCCCAGAACTCGATGGACTTGGGCGCCTTGATGCTGCCCAGTTGTGCCTTGCAGAACGCCATCAGTTCTTCGGCGCCCAGCGCGCTGCCGGCCTTGAGCTCGATCACGCCGGTCACCGCTTCGCCCCACTTCTCGTGCGGGGTTCCGACCACCGCGCACTCCTGGATCGCGGGGTGGGCCAGCAGCACACGTTCCACCTCGCGCGGGTAGACGTTGTAGCCGCCGGTGATGATCATTTCCTTCTTGCGGTCGACGATGAAGACGTAGCCGTCCTCGTCGACGTAGCCGATGTCGCCGGTGTGGTGCCAGCCTTGGCCGGAGACACCGGCCGTCGCCGCGGGATTCTTGTAGTAGCCGGCCATCACCAGCGGGCCGTTGACCACCAGCTCGCCCTTCTCGCCGGCCGGCAACAGCTTGCCGTCGTCGTCCATCGCCGCCACCGGCGTCAGCAGCATGGGCTGGCCGCAGCTCAGGAGCCGCTGCTCGCGCTTGGGTGTGAGATTCAGGTGGTCCTCGCGCGAGAGGCAGGTGCAAAAGCTCGGCGCCTCGGTCTGGCCCCAGAACTGGATCATCACCGGGCCGAAGATCTCCAGGCACTCGTGCAGCTTGGTCACCGACATCGGCGCCGACGTGTAGATGAAGTATTCCAGCGACGAGTAGTCGCGCCCGCGCACGCCCGGATGTTCCAGCAGCATGTAGATGGCGGTCGGCGGCAGGTACACATGGGTGACCTTCTCGCGCTCGATGGCCGTGAGGATGGCCTCGGCGTCGAAGCCGGGCAGGATCACGGTCTTGCCGCCCAGCGCCATCACCATGAAGGCGAAGGTGCCGGATGCATGGGTGATCGGCGACACGGCCAGGAACACCGGGGGCTTCTTCACCGGGGTGTGGGCGTGGAAGTTCGCCGCGGTGATGTCCCAGTTGACGCTGGTCAGCATCACGCCCTTGGGCGACCCCGTCGTGCCGCCGGTCGAATAGATGGCGACCACGTCGTTGGGCTCGTACGGGAAAGGCGTGGGGCGCGGGGCGGCGTTGCCGATCCAGGAGTCCAGGAACTCGGCGTCCGGTACCGGCTGGTCGATGGAGATGAAGCGCGTCAACTTGGGGCAGCCGGCGCGCAGCAGCTCCACCTGGTCGGCCAGGCTGCTGTGGAAGAACAGCGTGCCGACGTCGCAGTTGTCCAGAATGGTGATGTTCTCCTGCGCGTGGTTCTTGGGATTGAGCGGCACGTAGACCGCGCCGGCCCACTGGATGCCGATCAGGCATTCCATGGCGATGGAGGCATTGGGCGAGTAAACCGCGCACTTCTCGCCGGTGGGCTGGTCGCTGGCGTTCAGGCGGCCGGCGAAACGGGTCACGTGCTCGCGCACCTGGGCGTAAGTGCGGCTTCCGTTCGCGTCCTGCAGGCACATCCGATCCGGGTAAAGCGAGGCGCCGCGGGAGAAAAGCTGGGTGATGGCCATGATGGTCCTAGTGTGGGAGGCGGTGGGTTACAGGAAGCCGATCGACAGCCAGGGGAAGGCGGCGACCAGCACCAAGCCGGCCAGCAGTGCCGCCATGTAGGGCCAGATGTAGCTGGTTGCCTCGTCGGGGTCGATCTTCCCGATCGCGCAGGCCCCGAAGAAGCCGACGCCGAACGGCGGCGCGAACAGGCCGATGCCCATTGCCAGGACGACGACCATCGAGTAGTGGACGTCGTGGATGCCCAGGGCCCGCGCGGCCGGGAACAGCAGGGGCCCGAATAGCACGATAGCCGGGATGCCTTCCAGCAGCGAGCCCAGCACGATGAAGGCGACGATGCTCACGGCCAGGAAGCCGTAGGCGCCGCCGGGCATGCCGGCCATGGCCGCGACCAGCTGGCGCGAGAAGCCCGACTGGCTCAGGCCCCAGCCCATGGCGGTGGCCATGCCCATGATCAGCAGGATGGCGCCCGACAGTGTCGCCGTGTCCACCAGCATCGGGTAGATGCGCCGCGGATCGAAACTGCGGTAGATGAAGATGCCGATGATGATCGAGTAGACGATGCCGACGGTGGCGACCTCGGTGGCAGTGGCCACGCCCTCGACCACCGCGCCGCGGATCACCAGCGGCAGCGACAGGGCGGGCAGCGCGATCAGGAAAAGCTTGAAGATCGCCTTCTTGCTCATCTTCTCGGACACGGCGGGCGCTGTGCCCTTGGACTTGAAATAGACCACTACGGACAGCGCGATCGCCAGCACCAGGGCCGGGATCACGCCGCCGGTGAACAGCGCGGAGATCGAGACGCCGACGACCGAGCCGATGGTGATCAGCACTAGGCTGGGCGGGATGGTTTCGGACATGGCTGCTGACGCCGAGAGCAGGGCGCCCATCTCGCCGCTGTTGTAGCCGCGCTTCTGCATCTCCGGGAAGAGTGCCGGCGCGATGGCGGCGATGTCGGCAGCTTTGGAGCCCGAGATGCCGGATACGACATAAATGCCGGCCAGCAGCACGTACGACAGGCCGCCCTTAACGTGGCCCAGCATGGAAGCGAGAAACTCGATCATGGCCTTGGCGATTCCGGTGATCTGTAGCAGCAGGCCCAGGACCACGAACAGCGGAACCGCCAGCAGGATGATGTGCGACATGCCCTCGTCGATCCGGCTGATCACGATGGTCATTGGCGCGTCGGTGACGAAGGCCAGATAGGCGACGGTGCAGATGCCGAAGGCGAAGGCGATCGGCATGCCGCCGGCCACGCACAGGCCGACCAGGACGAGGAAGAACAGGATGAGGTTGTAGTTGCCGACGGCGCGCAGCGACGGGCCGGCCATCCACAGGACGCCGGTGACAGTAGCAACGACCACGACAGAGATCAGGAAGTCACGGGATGTGATCCGGCTGGCGAGGTCCAGCGCGGCCAGCAGCAGCATCAGGCCCAGGCCTACCGCCAGCGAGGAGACACGCCAGGTGTTCTGGATGCCCATCGCCGGAGTGGTGAGGATGGACTCGGACTGCACGTGCTCCCAGACCGGATGCATCAGCGCCGCCAGGAAGACCACGACGAGCAGCGACGTCATGGTGGCCAGCAGCGGCGACCATCGTGGCATGCGGGTGACGAAGGCCGTCAGCCGCAGGTGCGCGCCCTTGTGCAGCGCCAGCACAGCCCCGAGCATGGTCAGCCAGATGAATAGGATGGACGCCAGTTCGTCCGACCAGACCAGCGGGTAGTGCAGGACGTAGCGGCAGATCACGCCGGCAAACAGCAGGCAGATCTCCACCACCAGCACGGCAGCACACACCACCTCGATCACCTTCACCACGCTATCAGTTACGATCTCAGTGACGGAGTTGCGGGTGGCCGCGTCCGCGGATTGTGGGGGCAGAGCGTGTTCAACGTTCATGTTGTATCCTCATTGAAATAGAATTCAATTCAACCGAGCCGAAGGACCCCAGATGACTATCCAGTCTGTCGAACAGCTCGTAGTGGCCCGCGACGACGCCAGGTACAAGGCGATGATCGAAGGTGATTTCGCCGCGCTGGACAGCGTGTTGGCTGACGCGCTGAGCTATTGCCACTCCACTGGCGCGGTCGAGAGCAAAGCGCAGTACATGGAGGCGCTGCGCAGCGGCCGGGTCAAGTACATCCGGATGGAAAGAGAAGTGGCGCAATTCCATGCCTGGACCGACTGCGCCGTGATGCAGGGCAGCGTTCAGGTGACGGCGGAGGTCGACGACAGACCCTTCCGCACGCAGGCTGCATTCACCAGCACGTGGGTGCGCGAGAACGGCGCGTGGGTACTGGCGGCCTGGGCGGCGACGGCGCTGCCCAAGCAGGCAAGGTAAGCAAGGCGCCTTCACACGCGCTCCACGATAGTGGCCGTGGCCATGCCGTGGCCGATGCACATCAGCTGCAGGCCGATTGTGCCGCCAGTGGCCTCCAATCCTGTGAGCATCTTGGCCATCAGGCCGGTACCAGAAGCACCGAGAGGATGGCCGTGGGCGATTGCGCCGCCCCAGGGATTGACCCGCTCCATATCGGCGCCAAATTCGCGCGACCAGGCCAGCACCACGCTGGCGAATGCCTCGTTGATCTCGATCCAGTGGATGTCGGCGAGCTGCAGTCCCGATTTCTCCAGCGCCTTGCGCGTCGCAGGGATCACGCCGGTGAGCTGCAGCACCGGGTCGGAGCCGCAGACCACCCGGGCGCGAAAGCGCGCGCGGGCCTTGAGGCCGTCCGAGCGGGCGACGGCGGCATCCGCAACCAGCAGCGCCGATGCGCCGTCCGACAGCTGGCTCGAATTGGCAGCCGTCACCACGCCTTCGCCGGGCGCGCGAAACACCGGCGCCAACGAGGCCATCTTTGCGACATCCAGGTTCTCGCGGATGCCTTCGTCGCGCTGCAGCGTGAAGGCGATGCCGTCGGAATCGATCGCGGCCGTGCCGACGATCTCCTTGTGCTGGCCGGCTGCGGCCGCGCGGGCGGCCCGCGTATGGCTCTCGCGCGCATAGGCGTCGCAGGCTTCGCGCGAAATGCCCCATTTCTTTGCGATCAGTTCCGCGCTTTCCACCTGGTGCACCAGCTGGTGCTTCTCCATCAGCTTCGGGTTGAGGTCCTGGAAGCCGCGGAATGCGTGCTGGCCGAGCGTGACGTCCAGGAACATCGGCACCCGCGTCATGCTCTCCGCGCCGCAGGCGATCACGTAGTTGGCGTCGCCGGCCGCGACGGCCTGCGCCGCGAAGTGCATGGCCTGCTGGCTGGAGCCGCACATGCGATTCAGCGCCACGCCCGGCACGGACAACGGCAGGCCGCTTAGCAGCGCCGAGATGCGGCCGATGTTTGCGGCCTGCTCTCCGGCCTGGCTGACGCAACCCGCGATGACGTCGTCCACGCTTTTTGCGGCCACGCCGCTGCGCTGCACCAGCTGGTCGAGCGTGGTGGCTAGCAGGTCGTCGGGGCGGGTGTTCCGCAGCGCACCCTTGCGGCGGCCGTAGGACGTGCGGATGGCGTCGATGATGACTGGCTCGTTCATGTGTGTTCTCAGTTGCCCCGGAAGGCGGGTTTGCGGCGTCCGAGGAAGGCGGCGACGCCTTCGCGGAAGTCATTTGTGGTGGTGCCGGCCAGGAAGGCGTCGCGCTCGGCGTCGAGCTGTTCGGCGTAGCCGTGGTCCAGCGAGGTTCGCATCAGCTGCCGCATGCGGCCGTAGGCGGCTGTCGGGCCATTCGCCAGGCGCAGCGCGAGCGCCCGCGTCTGCACGTCGAGTTCGGCGGCGGGGACCACCCGGTTGACCAGGCCCCAATCGAGCGCCTGCAGCGCATTGACGGGATCGCTCAGCAACGATATCTCCATTGCACGCCGCAGCCCCACGACGCGGGGAAGGGCCCAGGAGCCGCCGAGGTCGCAGCTGGCGCCGACCTTCGAATAGGCGAGATTGAAGACGGCGTCCTCGGCCGCGATGGCCAGGTCGGCGCCCAGGGCCAGGCTCAAGCCGGCTCCCGCCACCGCACCTTGCAGCGAGGCCAGCACTGGCGCCGGTTGCTCCGCAAGCAAGCTGAGGCCGCGGTGCATCGGTTCGATCAGGGCGCTGGCGCCGCCCTGCGGGTCGTCCTGCATCACCGAGAGGTCGCCGCCGGCCATGAAGCCGCGGCCCGAACCCCGGATCACGACCACGCGCACACCGTCCGGACCCGAATGCCGGGCGATCTGCTCACAGGCCGCGAGGAATTCCTGCGCCGACGCAACGTCCAGCGCATTCAGCACCTGCGGGCGGTTGAAGCAGATGGTGGCGATGCCACTCTCGAGGCTGAATTCGGTGCTGGCCATGCTCAGGCTTCCGCGTGCTGGCGCTGGCGCGCCTTGGCCTTGCCCAGCTCGTCGCGGGCGACGGTGCGCAGGTGCACTTCATCGGGGCCGTCCAGGAAGCGCATGGCGCGGCCCCAGGTCGCGAAGAAGGCCAGCGGCGTTTCGTCGGTCAGGCCCTTCGCGCCGAACACCTGGATCGCTTTGTCCAGGACCTTGCAGTGGAGCTGCGCTGCGACCAGCTTGATGGCCGACACGTCGATGCGCGCGGCCTTGTTGCTCTGCGTGTCCATCAGCCAGGCGGCGCGCAGCACCAGCAGCCGGCACTGGTCGATGTCCACCCGGGCCTGGGCGATCCAGTCCTGGATGTTGGCGTATTCGGACAGCTGGCGGCCGAAGGCGCGGCGGGCTAGGGCGCGGTCGCACATCAGTTCCATGGCGAACTCGCACTGGCCGATGGTGCGCATGCAGTGGTGCACCCGGCCCGGGCCAAGTCGTGCCTGCGCGAGGGCGAAACCGTCGCCCTCGGTGCCGAGCAGGTTGGACACCGGCACCCGCACATTGTCGAACAGCACTTCGCAATGGCCGTCCACCGCCAGGTGATTCATGATGGGGACGTTGCGCACGATGTTGAAGCCGGGTGTACCCATCGGCACGATCACCATGGTGTGGCGCTGGTGGGCCGGCGCATCGGCGGTGGTGTTGGTGACGCCCATCACAATGGCGAACTTGCAGAGCGGATTCAGGGCCCCGCTGGTGAACCACTTGCGGCCGCTGATGACGTAATGGTCGCCGTCGCGCTCGATCTTGGTGACGATGTTGGTCGCGTCCGAGGAGGCGACCTCCGGCTCGGTCATCGCGAAGCAGGAGCGGATCTCGCCGCGAAGCAGCGGTTCCAGCCAGTCGTGGCGCTGGGCCGGCGTGGCGAACAGGTCCAGTAGCTCCATGTTGCCGGTGTCGGGCGCATTGCAGTTGAAGACCTCGGGGGACCAAGGATAGCGCCCCATCATTTCCGCCAGCGGCGCGTACTCGAGGTTGGTCAGCCGCGTGCCGGGGTCGGTTTCCTTCAGGCCGGGATGGAACAGGTTCCACAGGCCGCGTGCCTTGGCCTTGGCCTTGAGGTTCTCGACGATTTCGGTGGGAAAGGTGCCGGCGTGCGCCAGCCGGTTCCATTCGGCGTCGGCGGGAGCGACGAACTCGCGGATGAAGAACTCCAGCTCCTGCTGGAGGCGTTTTGTCTTGTCTGAGATTGCGAAGTCCATATGGTCCTTGAAGGTGAAGTGGCGGTCAGGCCGGCGCGAGGTCGCGCGAATCCAGGCATTCGACGGCGCGGCGGGCGAAGGCGGCGCTGAGCTGGCCGACGGACGCTGCGTTGTCCGAGGCTGCGCTGCCCGCCAGGGCCCGCGCCGCGATGCCTTCGAAGATCACCGCGAAGCGGAACATCGCGAAGGCCAGGTGGAAGGGCGTGGTCGCGTCGGCGCGGCCGGCGGCCTTGCAGTAATGCGCCAGGTACTCGGCCTCGGTCGGGATGCCGAGCGCTGCGAGGTCGAGGTCGGCGAGGCCGCCGTATTCCGACGGTGCGGTGTGCCAGGCGATGCAGTTGAAAGCCAGGTCCGACATGGGATGGCCCAGGGTGGACAGTTCCCAGTCCAGCACGCCGACGACGCGCGGCTCGGTGGGGTGGAACATCAGGTTGCCCATCCGGAAGTCGCCGTGACACAGCACGGTTTCATCGTCCTGCGGAACCATCGCCGGCAGGCGGGCGATCAGCGCATCGATGTCTGCGCTCTCCCCGGTCTTGGACAGGCGCCACTGCTCGGTCCAGCGCGCTATCTGGCGGGCGAAGAAACCGCTGTGGCGGCCGTAGTCGGCCAGGCCGGCGGCGCGCCAGTCCACCCTGTGCAGCGCCGCGAAGGTTTCCGCCATCGAGCGGTACATGGCGGTGCGCTCGGCAGGCGACACGCCGTCCAGCCGGTAGTCCGGGAAGATCCGGCCTTCCAGCTTCTCCATCAGGTAGAAGGGCGTGCCGAAGACGCTGGCGTCGGCGCAGTACAGCAGGGTGCGCGGCACCGGAACATCCGTCGCGTCGCGCAAGGCCGTCAACACCCGGTGCTCGCGGTCCATGCGATGGGCCGAGGGCAGGACATCGCCGTCCGGTTGCTTGCGCAGGACCACCGTGCGCTTGCCGCCGGTGACGAAATAGGTTGGATTCGACTGGCCGCCGCCGATCTTCTCCAGGCGGATCTCCGGCGTGTCGAAGATGCCCTGGATCTGGAGGTACAGGCCGAGGCGCTGCGCGTCCAGGGCTTGATTCGGCGGGGGAATGTTTGACATCAGGCCGCCGCGGTCGCTTCGTATTCCAGCAGCGCGTTCTCGGATACCGCTTTCAGTGGCGTGAAATCGGTGTGGGCCACGTACTCGGGACGCGTCGGCTTGCGCAGGTAGTTGTCCACCCGGTTGCTGGTGAGGTAGATGGTGCTGCGCGACCAGGGCGACTGGTTGGGCGAGGACGCATGCGGCATGTAGGGATGGAACAGCACCGCGGTGCCCGGCTTGCCCTTGGGTGCGACCATGCCGTTGGCCCTGGCCAGCCGCTCCAGTTCCTTGCCGCTGATGGTGTGGGCGCCGTCCTGGTCAACCCCGTCCATCGGCAGCACGTCGGCCTTGATCAGGCCTTCCTTGTGGGCGCCGGGGATGAAGATCACCGGGCCGTTGAACTCGGTCACTTCATCCAGGAATACCGAGATGTTCAGCGCCCGCGGCTCCGGCATGCCGTCGAACACGTTCCAGTTGGCGAAGTCCTGGTGCCAGGGGAAGTCAAGCTTGCCGAAAGGCTGCTTGTTGATCAGCTTGTACTGGTGGCAGTAGACGTCGCCGCCCAGCAGATCGCGGGTCGGCTCGATCAGGCGCGGGTGGCGTAAGAACAGGTCGAACACCGGGTGGTAGTGCTGCACGCCGAAGGCCAGGCGGAACTCGCCGCCGGTGCCGCGCCAGACCTCTGGCCGGTTCATTTCGTAGATCTCGGAGGCGGCGCGCCGCACCACGGCGATCTCCTCGGGGCGGAACAGTTCGGGCAGCACCAGATAGCCGTCGCGCTCGTAGGTGGCAATTTGTTCTTTGGTCAGCATGTTGTCCTTGTTCTTCAGGCGAGGTTACCGGAATACTTCTCGAGCACGGCCCAGACTTCGGGGCCGAACTTCTCTTTCCATTCCTTGTAGAAGCCGGCGCTGCTGAGCGCGACGCGGAACGGGGCCGAGTCGGCCGGGTTGAACTTCATGCCCTTGGCCTGCAGCTGGGCCTGCAGCGTGCCGGAGAGGGCCACCATGTCCTGCCGCTGGGCCAGCGTGGCGTCGCGGAAGTGCTTCTTGATGGTGTCCTGGAGGTTGCCGGGCAGCTTCTTCCAGGCGGCATCGTTGAAGGCGGTGACGTAGCCTTCCCAGATGTGGTTGGTCATCGAGACGTGGGTCTGCACTTCGTAGAAGCGGGCGCTGTCGATCAGGGCCAACGAGTTCTCCTGGCCGTCCACCACGCGGGTCTGCAGCGCGGAGTACAGCTCGCTGAAGTTGATCGCCGTCGGTGCGGCGCCCAGCGCCTTGAACAGCGAGACATACATCGGCACCACCGCCACCCGGATCTTGAAGCCCTTGAGGTCGTCGGGCGAATTGATCGGCTTGGTGCGGGTGGTCATCTGGCGGAAGCCGTGGTCCCACATGTGGTCGAACACGTGGAAGCCGAAGCGGCTGATGACGCGGCGCGAGTAGGCGCCGAGTTCGCCGTCCATCGCCGCCCAGACCGCGTTGTAGTCCTTGAAGGCATAGGGGATGGTCAGCGATGCTTTGGGGTCGAAGGTGGTCATGTTGGCCATTGCGACGCTCAGCATCTGGATCGCGCCCGAGCGGGTCTGCGAGATCATGTCGGTGATGCTGCCCAGCGCGCCGGCGGCGAACACCTCGATGTCGACGCGCCCGCCGGTCTCCTTGCGGATCGCCTCCGTCGCTTCCTTGATGCGGGCCACCTGCGGGTGGGAGAGCGGCAGTTCGCTGCCGTACTTGAGGTTGAACTCCGCGGCCTTCGCATAGCGCGGCAGGGTGATGAGCGGCAGGGCCGCGGCGGCGCCGAGTGCCCCCGCGGTCGTCAGAAAGCCGCGCCGGCCGGTTGCGCCGGAAGTGTTGTCGTTCATGTCGGTCTCCAGGAAGGTTCAGGCCAGGGCCGTCTCGGGCTCGAGCGGCGCGAAATCGCGGTGGGCCACGTAGTCGGGCCGGGTGGGCTTGCGGATCGCGTTGCTGACGCGGTTGGCCGTGAAGTACAGGATGTGGCGCGTCCACGGGCTGATGTTGGGCGTGGACGCATGGGCCGTGAGGCCGTGGAAGATCGCGATGGTGCCGGCCGGGCCCTTGGGCGCCACCAGGCCGTATTCGTTGACCATGTCCTCGATCGCGCCGCGGTTCAGGCGCGCCAGCGTCGTCATGTTCTCCAGGCCGGCGGGCGTCTCCACCAGCGAAGGGATGCGGCCGCGGTGGTGCGAACCGGGGATGAAGGCGACGGGGCCGTTGAACTCGGTCACCGGGTCGAGGTAGATCGAGATGTTCAGCGCCAGCGGCTCGGGCATGCCGTCCAGGTCGTGCCAGTTGGCGAAGTCCTGGTGCCACGGAAAGTCCAGCGTGCCCATCGGATCCTTGCAGACGATCTTGTACTGGTGGCAGTAGATGTCGCCGCCCAGCAGTTGCCTGGCCAGCGCGATCAGCTTCGGGTTGTGCATGAAGCGCTGGAACGCGTCGCTGTAGCGGTGCAGGGCCAGCGCGGTGCGGGTCTCGCATTCGGCGGACTTGGCCACCTCGGGCCGGTCCATCGCCACGATGCGAGGCATGTCGGCCATCAGCGAGCCGATCTCGTCGGCGCTGAAGAAGGAGGGGAGCACGAGCAGGCCCTGGCGCTCGTACTGGGTGATCTGTTGCTGGGTCAGCATGGGTTTGTTGTCTCCGGATGGAAGGTTTCTGGGTGAGCCGTCGGGACCACGCGGTACATTGCCGCCGGTCCTCTGGGATGCAGTGTCGGCCCTGGTGCGCAAATCTGGAAATTCAATTTGAGGCTAGAAGCCATCGAAAAATGAGATGGGCCACGGACGCCGGCCTCAGGCCAGCGCGCCGACCCGTTTTTCCAGCAGCGCCCAGGCCTCGCCGCCGTACTTGGTCTTCCACTCCTGGTAGAAGCCGGCGCGTTGCAACGCCTTCTTGAAGCTCGGGAGGTCGGGCCGGTTGAAGACCATGCCCTTGGCGGTCAGCTCGCTCTCCAGCGATTCGTTAAGCTTGCGGTTGGTGACGCGCTGGGCCAGCGCCTGCTCGTTGAAGTTCTTCGCGCAGATCTGCTGCAAGTCGGCCGGCATGGAATTCCAGGCCTTTCCGTTGGCCAGGAACCAGATGCCGTCCCAGACATGGTTGGTTTCGGAGCAGAACTTCTGCACTTCGTAGAGTTTGGCGATGCTGACGATCCCCAACGCATTCTCCTGGCCATCCACGACCTTGGACTGCATGGCGACGTAGGCGTCGGCCCAGTTGATGCCTGTGGGCGATGCGCCCAGCGCCTTAAACAGCGAGGTCCAGAGCGGGCTGACCGGCACCCGGATCTTCAGGCCCTTGAGGTCTTCCGCCGTCTTGATCGGCCGGTTGCTGGTGGTGATCTGGCGGAAGCCGTTGTCGTAGATCTTCTCCATCGCCACCAGGCCGGTGGTGCCGATCGCCGAGCGCACATAGGCGCCTAGTTCGCCATCCATCGCGGCCCAGACCTGGTCGTAGTTTGAGAACGCGAAGCCGATGCCGCTGATTGAGGCGGCCGGCACCAGTGTGGACAGGATCAGCGGCGACAGCGTCTGGAAATGGATCGCGCCCGAGCGCAGCTGCGACAACATGTCGGTGTCGCCACCGAGCTGATTGTTGGGAAACACCTCGATGACCACGCGACCCTTGGTCTGCTCCTTGATCTGCTCGCAGGCCTTGGCTGCGTGGATGTGCAGCGGGTGGGTGACCGGCGCATTGTGCGCGTACTTAAACGAGAACTGCGGCGCCTGGGCATGGGCGCTGCCGACGAAGGGCGCGGCGATGGTCGCGGTGGCCGCGGCAGAAGCGCGGGCGAGGAAGGTGCGGCGGTCGATGGTCATGGTTTGTCTCCGGGTTGTGTGGGTCAGCGCAGTTGCAGAAAATCGGGATGTCGGAACGGGTCGCCGTCGTTCAGTTGCTCGTTCAGCCGCAGGAACTGCGGCGGCGTGTCGTGCGTCTGCGGCCGGCGGATGAACTTCACATCCTCGCCGAAGAAGCGCAGCGACAGGGTGCGGCGGCGCTTGCCAGCCTCGGTGCCGCCACCGCCATGCAGCATGGCCGGATGGAAGATCAGCACGTCACCGGGCTCGATCGGCCAGGACACGATGTCGTACTGGTCGCGCGCAGCCTCGATGTGCGGCACAGTCGGCCGGCCGGTGTCGTTCTTGACGCCGCGCTGCTCGTACAGCGGGCCGCGATGGGAGCAGCGCACCAGTTCCAGCGCCGCCTCCTTAGGCAGGGCGTCGAAGGTGATCCACATGACGGCCAGGTCCTCGCCGTCGAAGGAGAGGTAGGAGGAATCCTGGTGCCAGCCTGTGCGCTGGCTGCGAACCGAGCCGCCTTCCTTGTAGAAGATCTGCTCGAAGGCGTACCAGACCTTATCCGAACCCCAGGCGCTGGCGACAAGGTCGGCCAGCAGGGAGTTCTCCAGCAGCTTGCGGTACACCGGCAGAGATTCGGGGTTGGCGGTATCGACATAGAACCTGCCCGACTCGGTTTCTTTGTTGTAGTGGGCCGAGGTGGCGCTCTGGTTCGCCAGGCTCCAGTTGAAGGCCGCCTCGGCCTCCTTCAGCCAGTCCGCATCCAGCGCCTGCTTGACGCGGACCACGCCGTCCTTCGTGAAGGTGGCATGCAGATTGTTCATTTCCATTGTCTCCATGGCGGCTCTTTCTCAGATGTGGGTTAATGGACGACCGTGAAGCCGGCGGCTTCGCGGTCCCAGGTAATGGCGGTGACGCCGGCCTTGCGCAGTTCTGTCTTGCGCACCTTTTCGGTCGGGGTCTTGGGCAGGCTGCGCAGGAATTCGACATAGCGCGGCACGGCAAAGTGGGGCAGCCGTGGCATCAGGAAAGTGAGCAGCGCCTCGGGCGTCAGTTCGATTCCTTCCTTGCAGACCACGCAGGCCTTGATCTCGTCCTCCACGTATTCACTGGGCACGGCCACGATCGCGCACTCGACGACTGCGGGGTGGGTATTGATCTCGCGTTCTACCTCGAAGCTGGAGACGTTCTCGCCGCGCCGGCGGATCGCGTCCTTGACCCGGTCGACGAACACGTACTGGCCGTCGTCCGCCAGGCGCACGGCGTCGCCGGTGTGGAACCACAAGTTCTGCCAGGCTGCGGCGGTGGCTTCCGGCATGCCGAAATAGCCGTTGGTCATGGTCCAGGGCTCGCGGGCCCGGGCCCACATCTCGCCAGTTTCGCCGGGCGCAACTTCCATTCCGAATTCGTCCACGATGATGGCTTCGACGCCTTTGCGCAGCCAGCCAACGCGGCCGGCGACGCCGGTTCCCAACGGTGCATGGGCGATCACACCCGACTCGGTGGCGCCGAAGGCGGCGGCGAGGTTCTCCACTCCGAAGCGGGCCTTGAACTCCTCGATCTCGGCCGGGATCGGCACCAGCAGCATGTTCTTCAGCGGATGATCGCGGTCACCCAGGCGTACAGGCTGCCTCAGCAGAAAGTGCGTCATCGCCCCGAGGAGGAAGCAGTAGGTGGCGCCGTATTCGCGCGCCTGTTCCCAGAAGCTGGATGCACTGAAGCGGGGCAGGACTACGGCAGTCGCTCCGCCGATGAAGGCGTTGTAGACTGCCGCCCATTGCCCACCCATGTGGAACAGCGGGAGAGGCACCAGCGTCACGTCGTTGGGCCCCGCCGCGCCGAAATTCGAGGGATGCGCGTAGGTGTAGCCGTGCGCATGGCTGTTCACCGAGCCCTTGGATGGGCCGGTGGTGCCGGAGGTGTAGAGGATCGCCATCACGTCGGAAGGGTGAAGGTCCGCCGGCGCGTCCGGTGCGCCGACGGCCAGGTCTTCCCACGTCAGCACGCGGAATTGTTTCGGCACGGCGGCCCGTGCGATCGCGCCGCCGCCCCGGACGATCACCGTCTCCAGGAACTCGAGTTCACCCGCCACATCGGAGAGGCGTTCTATATATGCAGCCTCGATCACCATCGTGCGGGCACGGGAGTTGTTCGCCTGATGTGCCAGCGACGCCCCCTTGTATGCGGTGTTCACCGGCACTTCGATGCGCGCAGTCAGGCTCAGGGCGCACCAGAAGACGACGAAGTCCACGTGGTTATCGAGCATCATCAGCACCGCCTGCTGTCGCTCCACGCCGAGGCGCGTCAGGCCGCCGGCCAGCTGCAGTGCGTTTTCGTAAAGACCGGCGTAGCTGAGGCAGCGTTCCGGGTCGCGGATGGCGATCTTGTCCGGGTAATGGGCGAGCGCTGTCTTGAAGACCGTTCCAAAATGGCGGTCGGCCAGTGGCGGCAGCGGCTGCACCACTGGTGGCTGGGTGAACATTGTGTTTGTCTCCGGTAGGTGGTCTTCGATGCGAGACCATCCGGGAATCTGGAGGCAGGGCGCCCGTTGAGTCCGTGATTCACTGTAACGAGAATGGCACTTGCTGGGAAATTCAATTTACGGCTGGCAGCTATCGAATAATTCGCTATCTCCGCTTATACTGCCATCATGGACCTGCGACAGCTTGGCTACTTCATCTCGATCGCGGAACACGGGGGCTTCGCCGCCGCGGCGCGCGCCCGCTACATCTCGCAATCCGCGCTGACGCGGCAGGTGCAGCTACTGGAGGAGGAAATCGGTGCCAAGCTGCTCGATCGGACCTCACGCGGCGTCGTGCTGACGCACGCAGGCGAGATCCTGCGCGACCGCGCCAGCCAACTGTTCCGGGACGTCGCGCTGCTCAGGGAAGACGTGCTGGCTGAGTCGGAAACGCCGACCGGCCACCTGGTGCTGGGAATGACGCCGTCGATCCGCGTGCTGCTGGGCGGCGGCCTGGTCGAAGGATACCTGCGTCGCTACCCGAAGGTCCACCTCGGTGTGATTGAGGGCCTGTCTCACACCATGGCCGATTCCCTGGCCAGGGGATTATGCGACGTCGCGGTTGTCATTCGCGATGACGCCAACGGCAAGGCTCTGTCCACGCGTACGCTAATCAATGAGCCGCTTGTGATTGCCGGCCCGGCCCGTGCCGGCCTACGCATGGACACGCCGGTCGATCTGGCCTTTGTTTCGCAGCATCCCTTGCTGATTTCTCGGTCGAACCGCGTCACGAGCGGACTCGAAAAGGCGGCGAATCGGATTGGTCTGACACTCAATGTCGTGATGGACGTTCAGCCCCTTCACCTGAGCATTGACCTGGTCTGCCGAGGTATCGCCTTTGCCGTCGTCCCATTCTCCGCCGTGCTGCGGGAGTACGAAGCCGGCTTCCTCTCCATAGCGCCCATCGCCGGCTTCGATACGGGATGGGTTGTGGCGTGGCCCAGCGATCGTAAGGTTTCGGCGGCGAGCGTTAAGCTGGTCGATGCGATCCAGCTGGAGTTCGCCGCATTGAACCTCGAAGAGTCGCTACTAACGGCCATGGGCCACTCTGATAGGTCGTCCAGGCTTGCGACGGCGAAAAAGGTCGCCAGGAAACAAGCTAGGCGCCGATAGTCGACCCTGCTGTCTTCCCGTTCCCGCGATGCGGAATGCGCAGTTGTGGAATTCTGTCCAACCCAGACTCATCGAATTAGGACATAGCTTCGTTCTTTTAGTTTTGTTCAATTGAACTGTAAATGCTACCGAACGCGCCCGCTGCAGATCAGCCCGCCAGATGAGAACGCGACTTTGGTATCGCCAATGACAGCTTTGGACTTTCAGACCCTGACCGCGAATGTCCGTTCTTTAATTTCGTCACGGTCTGCAATGGGTCGGGAACTGCCCGTCGATCAGAAACCTTAAATGACTGGAGTCAGTCTGCTGCCGTCATACCAATGTGTGTCTGCAATGGGTGTGCGGAAGCGGGAAAATGCCAAAGACTGCTTGCGTAAACTTCAGTAGGCACCTTTAGAGCGGTCGTTCCGAGACGACTGGTTACGCGCCCATTGCGGAAGCACATTATTACCGATTCGGTGCGGTGCATCACCGGCAGGGATATGCGGCGATCAACTATGCAGACGGGCCAAGTCCATGTTTGAGAAAATGCATATATGTTTTGATGACCGACTCTGGGATGCCTTCACTGCGTTTTGGTCTGTTGAGGTGATAAACGTAAAGGTAATCCCGCGCCGCAATGAGAAGATATGCCAGCGTCCCAAGTTCGCTTTCACCATAAGTCGAAATTTCACCATCTGCGCGAGCTCGCTTCAGAAACTTCATATAGCGGCTGGTAACTTCATTGTGGTGCTGCGCCCAAGCCGCCGGGGCCTCGATCTCGGCCTCATTTAGGACCCTCCAGAACCAAGGATTCTCATATAGGTACTCGAAGACGGCACGGACGCCGATCTCCTCCACGTCGAAGAAGCCTTTTGCGCCATGAGCCCGCTCGCGAACTCGTTCGAGCATCTGTACGCCGAAGTGGGGAAGTAGTTCGTCAAACAATGCCTGCCGCGATTCGAAATAAAGATAGAAAGTACCTTGCGCTATCCCCGCGTCGGACGTGATGCGCTGGATGGATGAATCCCGGTACCCGAATTCGCCAACCACGTGTGCCGTTGAAACAAGTATCTGCTCGCGCGTTCTTGCGGCGCGTTCATTACGCGTCAGCCGTGCACCGACCAGCTCACGGCGTGTTTTTTTCATTGTCACCTGCATAAATGGATCCATTTCTTTCATGGCGTGTAGCCTACATCAGCTGACCGTCACCCCTTGTTTTTAGTCTAACGGAAAACGCTGAGTAGACTCCACCTAGTGTTTTCCCTATGGTGCAAATCTAAATGTTGCATTTAGAATGAACAATGACTCACCATTCATTTTATGTTTAAAGCATCGTGAAACTAACCATGATCCAGCAAAACCCGTTGAAGGCTCCGTCAGTCCCGGCAACCAATGGGTCGCGTAGCGCGCGCGCGAATGAAAACGAGTTCAGGCAGCAGGTGAGAGCCTATTGTGAGCAAGAGTTGCCGCCACATGTACGCGAAAAGGTGCGTGGCAATTTGTTCCTCAGTAAGGACGACAACCTTGAATTCTTGAAATCGCTCGCCGGTCGCGGATGGGTTGCGGGACATTGGCCGAAGGCCTATGGCGGCGCCGAATGGACACCGCTGCAGCGTTTTATCTTTGAGGAAGAAAGCATGCTGGGTGGTGCGCCGTGGTTGATTCCCTTTGGCGTGAACTACGTTGGACCTGTGATCTACACCTTCGGGTCTTCGGCCCAAAAGTCACGCTTTCTCCCTCCGATACTTGCTTCACAAGAGTGGTGGGCTCAAGGCTACTCAGAGCCAAATGCCGGTTCGGATCTGGCTGGACTGAAGACGCGCGCCATCCGCTGTGGTGACCACTACGTCGTCACCGGTCAAAAAGTATGGACCAGTTACGCCCAATGGGCTGATTGGATGTTCTGTCTGGTCAGAACGAGCGATGAGTCGCGGCCACAACAGGGCATCTCCTTTCTGTTGATCGACATGCATACACCAGGTATCACGGTTCGCCCCATCAGAACCATGGACGGGTGCCACCATGTCAACGAGGTGTTCCTTGATGAGGTGAAGGTGCCTGTCGAAAACATGGTTGGCGAAGAGGGTAGTGGCTGGAGTTATGCCAAGTTCCTTCTGAGCAACGAGCGAATCCTTTCGTCGGAAACCGGTCGATCGATGCGCCAGCTCAACCACCTCAAAACGCTTGTCAACAGCACGCCGAGTGATGGCGTGCAGGACAGAGCTGCCTTCGATCGCCGCATCGTGCAGATGGAGTTGAAGCTGCATGCGCTTCGGGCCTTCTGCCTGGCTTATGCCCGTGCCATGAATCCGAGTCAGCCCCCCGGCGTTGAGGCTTCAATCATGAAGATCCGGGGTTCAGAGCTGCAGCAGGAGATAGCTGAGGCCACGCTCGACTGGTTGGGCAGCAGCGCCATCGTGTATGACCCGGTTCAGGTTCATGGACAGCACGCGGCGTCGCACGTGGGACCCGCCAGCACGAGCGGCGCCGTGCGCGAGTACCTGCACGGGCGGGCCTCCACCATTTACGGTGGATCGAACGAGATCCAACGCAACATCATCAGCAAGGCGGAGCTGGGTTTATGAAAAACAAGTTGTGGCTTGACGAAACGGATGCCGCACTCGACGACGCGGCTACGCGCTATACGCGGGATCGATATCGCTTTGAAGACCGCCATCTATTGACGCCGTCACAGCGCCGCTTTAGCAATGACGTTTGGATGGATATGGCCGAAATGGGGTGGCTTGGGGTGTCGACACCGGAGGAAGATGGTGGACTGGGGGTTCGTTTGACGTCGATCTGCCTGCTCGCTGAAGTTGCAGGCAGGGCGCTTATCAATGAGCCGCTGACGTCATGCGGCTTTTTGGCGCCGTTCCTGGTTGCGCACAATGGCAGTCCCGCGCAACGCGCCGAGTTACTGCCCAGGTTGCTGAGCGGCCATTTACCGGTCGCTTGTGTGCTCGGCCCTGTGTCGGAGGCGATGCACGTTGAAAGCGGTGCGCTGCATGGCCGACAAGCGGTGGTGGTTGATGGAGATATGGCCGATCATTTGTTGGTGCTGGCCCGTGACGGCGACAAAGCGGAGGCGCTCTATCTGGTTGATGCGAACGGCGGCGGGGTCAATCGTAAGAGCTTTCCGCTGTTGGACGGCCGCAGCGGCGCCACCGTGACCTTGAAAGGCTGCGCAGCAATCCTCCTGGGTAATGCGGACATGACCGCAAACGCACAGCCAGCGCTATGGTTGGCAGTACTGGCGACAGCAGCAGATTCGCTTGGCGCTATGTCCGCAGCGTTCGACCTTACGCTTGACTACCTGAAGACGCGCAGACAGTTTGGCAAACCCTTGGGTACATACCAGGCGCTGCAGCATCGGGCGGTAGACATGTACCTGCAGCTTAGTGAGAGCCGAGCGGTACTCGATCAAGCAATCGAGTCAGTGCAGGCAGATGCGGTAACAGCTGAACGCGATGTGCATGCGGCGAAGACTTTCATTTGCCAGGCCGCGCGCAAGGTGCTGCAGGAAGCCATACAGTTGCATGGGGGAATAGGCATCACTGACGAATACATGGTGAGCCACTATCTGCGCCGCGTTCGCGTGAATGAACAGCTTTACGGCTCCGCTGAGCAGCATTTCAGGTCCTTCGCCACCTCGACATCGTCAAACCTCCATTGAAACCGCACTTGCCCTAGGACTCACATGGATTTTTCCTCTTACGAATGCATCGAATTTCACCGATCTGGTCGCATTTTGACCATCGCATTAAACCGCCCGGAACAGCGCAATGCAGTCAATGCGCGCTTGCACCATGAGCTGTCGCGGGTGTTCTCCGATGCGCAGCGCGACTCGGACTCGGATGTGGTGGTGCTTACCGGCAACGGGACTGCGTTCTGCGCGGGTGGTGACATCGACTGGATGCAGCTGTCTGTCGACCAGCCCGACGAATTTGAGAAGACGGCACGCGAAGCCAAGGATATCGTCTACTCGCAGCTGGACCTTGAGAAGCCGCTGATCTGCAAGCTAAACGGCCACGCCACCGGCCTCGGGGCGAGTCTGGCCTTGCTCTGTGACATCATCATCGCGTCGGATGAGGCCAAGATCGGGGATCCGCATGTGAGCGTTGGCTTGGTGGCTGGGGATGGCGGCGCACTCATCTGGCCGCAATTGGTCGGCTATGCCAAGGCTAAGAAATATCTGCTGACGGGTGAGC
The DNA here is from genome assembly GCA_030650525.1 of Sulfuricaulis sp. Taxonomy (GTDB): domain Bacteria; phylum Pseudomonadota; class Gammaproteobacteria; order Acidiferrobacterales; family Sulfurifustaceae; genus Sulfuricaulis. The sequence goes on along the minus strand of JAUSDQ010000208.1, from coordinate 31,919 downwards.
TCATGCTGGCGGTCGAGGCCGAGCGCATAGGCCTCGTGACTGATGTCGTGCCGCTCGCAAAACTCGATACAGCAGTCGACGCGATGGCGCAGCGTCTGGTGTCCGGCGCCACCAAAGCCATCCGCTGGAGCAAGGTCACGATCAACCTGCCGTTGCGCCAGCTGTTCCACAGCTACTTTGACGCCGGCGTGGCCTATGAGTGCCTATCGAACCTCACGGCCGACCATGCCGAAGCCGTCAAGGCTTTCCGCGAACGTCGCAAACCTGTATTTACCGGCAAGTAGCCGATCCCTTCACCGCGCATCATTCAAGACCAACCCAAGGAGATAGACATGAACCGTATCGATCGCAGAAGCGTCCTCAAGTATTCCGCGGCCGCCGCCGCAGCGGCCACTGGGCTTCCGGGGCTGGTGCGCGCGCAGGGTGGACCACTGAAAATCGGCCTGATCACGCCACTGAGCGGCCCGCAGGAATTCATTGGCTCCTATGTCAAAAACGGCGCCGAGATCGCGGTCGCGCAGATCAACAAGGCTGGCGGCATCCTGGGCCGCCAAGTAATGCTCGAAATCCGTGACGACAAAGCCAATCCGGCTGCGGCATTGGCCGCCGCGCGCGAGCTGCTCGGCGCCGGTATCAACCTGCACACCGGTGGAATCTCGAGCGCGGTGGTGCTGGCCCTGATCCCGGTGATGCAGCAGGAAAGCGGTGTATTCATGACCTGCGGTGCCGGCACCGAGAAGATGAACCATGAGAACTACTCGCCCAATCTGTTCCGCACCGGCGACTCACCGGATGCGCGCACACGGGCGCAGGCCCAGCTGATGGCGCAGAAGTACCCGAACATCACACGCTGGACCGGTCTGGTGCCCGATCATGAATACGGCCGGACCACCTGGAGCATCTTTGTCGACGCGCTCCTGGAATTCTATCCGTCGATTGCGAAGAAGAAGCCGGAGATTCTCGATCCGATCATGATGACCTATGGCGTGACCGACTACCGAAATCCGATCGCACAGGCGTTGCGCCAGCAGGCCGATGGCGTTTTCAATTGCACTTATGGCGGCGACGCCATCACCATGTTCCAGCAGGCCCGCGGCTTCGGCCTGATGCAGCGCTACAAGGTGGTGTGCGATGCCGCCAACGAGTTTCTCGTGGCGCGGGGCATGAAACAACAGCTGCCGCCACACTGGACCGGCATGCACTATTACGCCGAGGCCAACAAGGGTAACCCTCTGAGCGACCGGTTCGTTGCCGACTACTTTGCGAAGACAAAGGATGCCGAGCCGCTGGGCTGGGCAGCTGAGGCGCATGCAAGCATCTACGCACTTATGAAAGCAATTGAAAAGGGTAAGTCAACCGAGACCAAGTCGGTCGTCGCGAATCTTAAGGGGTTGACCTGGGACACAGTGACTGGTCCGCGCACCATGCGAGCTGAGGACAACCAAGCGATCAAGGACGTGGAGCTGGTCTATATTGAACCAGATAACACGGACAAAGGCTACAAAGTTAGTCAGTACACCAAGATCGACGGGAAGTCTGTCATATTTCCGCCAAGCCCGGGCAAGAAGCTCACGCTTCGTACCGCCTGACGGGAACGAGCTGCACAAATGCAAGTTGCCGACATTACAACGCTGCTGGTCAACAGCCTGACGTGGGCCATGGCGACCTTTCTGGTCGCCGCAGGTCTTACTCTGGTGTTTGGTACGCTGCACATTCTTAATTTTTCTCACGGTGGTTTCTTTATGATCGGTGCCTACGCGGCCTATTCATTGACGAATGCCTTGGGTGGGAGTTCCTCAATGGCGCTCTATTTGTTCGGGTCGCTGGCTGCGGGTGTGTTGGTTGCGCTGCTCGGGTTGGTGGTCGACCGGTTGGTCTTGCGACGACTGGCCGGTGTAGAAGATGCATACGTGTTGATCGCCACTTATGCACTGCTGCTAGTATGCGAGGGATCGACAAAGCTGGTCTGGGGCCTCAACTACCACAGCGTGATGCCACCGGCGGTGCTCGACGGTGCCTGGCTGTTAGGTGCCGCAGTGGTGCCCAAGCTTTCAATGTTTATCGTTGGCGCAGGCGTGGTCGTGTACCTCCTGCTCGAGTTCTTTCTGAACCGCACTGGCCCCGGCCGTCTTGTGAAAGCTATTGCAGTTGATCCGTGGATGGCTCGGTTGCTCGGCATCAACGTGCGGCTGGTCTATACCGCCACGGTGGCGATCGGCTTCGCGCTTGCGGGACTGGCTGGCGGTCTGTTGGTGTCGAACCAGACGCTGTCGCCCACACTGGCAAGCGCCTTCGTGATCCAGGCCTTTGGCGTGATCATCATCGGTGGTATGGGCAGCATCAGCGGTGCGTTCCTGGGCTCCATCCTGCTCGGGTTGATCGATGCGGTCGGCCAGTGGTTCCTGCCGAGCCTGCCGGGCCTTCCATTCTTCATTGCGATGACGCTGATCTTGTTGCTGCGTCCCCAAGGCCTCATGGGCAAGGAACGGCACTGACATGGGCACCACAAGCTTCATCGGGGCCGACTCGCGCCGCGACTGGATCATCCTTCTGTTCCTAATGCTTGCTGCGCTATTTGTGCCCAGCGTGCTCAACCGCGGGCTGGTCTTCATCGCCGGCATGATCTGGATCAATGCGGTATTCGGCCTGTCATTCAACCTGCTGTTCGGCCTGTCCGGGGTGCTGAGCTTCGGCCAGGCCATGTTCTTCGCAGCGGGTGCCTACGCGTCGGCCGTGTTCACGCAGCAACTGGGCGTGCCGTTCCTGCTCACGCTGGTGCTCTCGGCAGCGGTCGGGGCCGTGCTGGCCGGACTGGTCGGCGCGGTGGCGCTGCGCCGCAGCGAGGGCGTGTACTTCGCTATCCTCACGCTGGCCTTTGCCGAACTGCTGCATCTGTTGGTCTCCAACACCGCCATACTTGGACGCAACGACGGCCTGAACGGCCTGCAGCGCCCCCAGATCGCGGTCGGCAACTGGCAGCTCGACCTCGCGGCCGGCGACAATTTCTACTATTTCATCGTGCTGATTTGCGGCCTGCTGATCGCGCTGATCCGTTGGGTGCTCGACACACCCTTCGGACGGGCGCTTCAGGCCGTCAAGCAAGACCCTGATCGTGCCGAGTTCCTTGGCATTCCAGTGCGGCTGCACCGTCTTGTGATCTTCGTCCTGGCTGGTGCGACGACGGCCGCGGCCGGTGCGCTGGTCGCACCTTGGGCGCAAATCGTCACGCCTGAACTCGGCCACTGGTCCAATTCCACCAATCCTATTCTCTACACCTTGCTAGGCGGCAGCGCGTACTTCTGGGGGCCGGTGCTTGGGGCGCTGGTGCTGTCGGCGGTGTTCTATCTTACGCGCACGCTCGTCGGCATGTCGGACATGGTGACCGGACTGCTTCTGCTAGTGGTTGTGGTCTCGCTACCGGGCGGTATTCTCGGTCTGTTGGCACGGTGGACCCGACGGGTCGACCCACCGACCGCAACCCCAACGCTTGAGCCGGGCCGGGAGCGTTCGGTATGAGCGAAGTCAAAACGTTACTTGACGCGAGCCAGCTCGACAAGTCTTACGGCAAGATCCGTGTGCTGCGCGATGTGAACCTGACCATCGCCGCAGGCGAATCGCATGTGGTGATCGGTCCGAACGGTGCTGGCAAGACGACGCTGTTCAAGGTGCTTACCGGCGAGCTGTATGCCGATCGCGGGTTCGTGCGCTTCAACGGTGAGGATATCACGCGCATGCCGGCATACCAACGTGTGCACCGTGGGTTCGGGCGCACCTTCCAGGTTGCCAAAGTCTTTACAAAATTGAGCGTGCAGGACAATCTGTTGGTAGCGCTTGAAGCCCGGGTCCGGCAGAAGAACCCGCTCGCGAGAGTGTCCCGACAAGACGCCACTAGCTTTCCGGTCGAAATCGACGGATTGCTCGCCGACACCGGGCTCGACGCGCACCGCGCCAGCATCTCGGGCACACTGGCTTATGGTGACCGCAAGCGGCTCGAAATGGCCATGGTGCTGGCGCTAGAGCCCACCGTGCTGTTCCTCGACGAACCTACAGCAGGCATGTCGGCCGCCGAACGGCATGCCACCGTGAAGTTGCTTCAGAGCGTAAAGCGCAAGCGCAGCCTGTCAATGCTGATGACCGAACACGATATGGACGTAGTTTTCGGTCTGGCTGACCGTATCTCTGTGCTGCACTACGGTCAGCTGATCGCATCAGGGACGCCCGAACAGATACGACAAAACGAAAGCGTCAAGGAGGTCTACCTGGGCCATGGAGATGACGATGCTTGAAGTACGGGACCTCCATGCGCGCTACGGTGACAGCAAAGCGCTATTCGGCATCGACCTGAGCGTGCCGGCGCAAGGTGGCGTAGCCTTGCTTGGTCGCAATGGCGCGGGTAAGTCAACGCTATTGAAGTCGCTGCTCGATGCCGGTCCGCAAACCACGGGCGATATCCACCTCAACGGCCGGTCGCTGGACGGCCTGTCGACGGAAGCGCGAGCGCGACTTGGCCTTGCGCTGGTGCCGGAAGACCGCCGCATCTTCACGACCCTGACGGTGCGGCAGAACCTTGAGCTTGCCTGGCATGCGGCCGGGAGCCAGCGTCCGACCATGAGCGTCGACCACGTTTGCCAGCTGTTCCCGCTGCTCAAGGACTTGTTAGAGCGCCTCGGTTACCAACTCTCGGGCGGGCAGCAACAGCTCGTAGCCGTGGCGCGCGGATTGATGGCGTCGCCGACCGTTTTGCTGCTCGACGAGCCCGCCGAGGGGCTTGCGCCCAAGGTGGCACAGGACCTCGCACTGCAGGTGCGTCAGGCCCGTGAAAAGCTTGGGCTCACGGTCCTTGTGGCCGAGCAAAGCATCGCCTATGCCCGGCGATGCACCGAGTATGTCTATCTGCTCGACAGCGGCACGCTGGTGTTCGAAGGCGACTGGCAAACTTTCGACGCGCGGCCCGAACTCAAATCACGCTACCTCGCGGTATAGCCCGCGGAACTTCAGGAGACAGATTTGCGACAAGATATCAGTGGTTGGGAGGTTCAATGGGACCAGGCACGGGCCGACCAGTGGGTGCGTGAGGGTAAGTGGCTCAATCGCACCGTGGCCGATGCCGCTCGTGAGCTCGCGCAAGCATCGCCTGAACGTGTCACGCAGGTATGCGCCGGCCGCGAGGTCACGGCTGGCGAAGTGTGGACCAAGGCCACGCGCCTCGCCTCCGCCCTATGGCAGCACGGCTTTCGCGCGGGCGACGTGGTGGCCTTCCAGACACCCAACTGGCACGAGAGCGTGTTCATCGATGTCGCAGCCTGCCTGCTCGGCCTGGTGGTGTGCCCGATCGTCACGATCTACCGCGACCGCGAGGTGGAGTTGATCCTGTCGGACAGCCGCGCCAAAGGTATCTTCATCGCCGAGAACTTTCGGGGCTTCGACTTCGCGGCCATGCTGGCACGCCTGCGGCCAACCCTGCCGAAGCTCGAGCATGTGTGGACCGTGCGCGGCGCTACCGATGGACCCGGCGATCTACGTGGCTTGGTCGCCAATGCGCCGCCGCTCCCTGTGTTGCCGCCGGTGTCGCCCGACGCGGTCAAACTGGTGCTCTATACCTCGGGCACCACCGGGCGGCCGAAAGCCGTTCTGCACTCACATAACTCGCTGATCCGGGCCACACTGATGTGTGCCAAGCACTGGGGCATCCGACCCGGAGACACGACACTGATGCCGTCCCCAGTGACGCACGTTACCGGGTTCAGCCACGGCATCGAGATGCCGTTCTACGTTGGTACGCGATGCGTATTGATGGAAAGGTGGGATGCCACGAAGGCGGCCGACATCATTGAGCGCGAGCAGGTGTCGTTCACGATCGGCGCCACGCCCTTCCTCCAGGAGCTGATGGACGTGGTAGAGGCGCAGGGGCGAACGCTGCCATCTCTGCGGCTCTTCCCCTGTGGTGGCGCCGCAGTAGCGCCCGAGATCATCTACCGCGTTGCGCGCGTGCTGCCGAACTGCCGTGCGTTCCGCGTCTACGGATCGAGCGAGGCACCCATGATCACGCTGGGATTCTGCGCACCCGGACAGGAACAACTAGCAGCCGAGACCGATGGAGAAGTGATCGATTATGATGTGCGCGCGGTAGACCTTGACGGGCGTCTATTGCCGATTGGACAGGAGGGTGAGCTCTGCGCCCGTGGTCCATCGCTGTGCCTGGGGTATGCCGATGCGGGTCAAAGCGCAGAGGCCTTCGACAGCGAAGGCTACTTCCACACTGGCGATATTGGCTATCTCACGGCCGAGAACGCCGTGGTGTTCACCGGCCGCATCAAGGATCTGATCAACCGAGGCGGTGAGAAAATAAGTGCCAAGGAAGTCGAGGACTTGCTGCACCAGCACCCGGCGGTACTTGGCGCAGCCGTAATCGCGATGCCGCATGCACGCCTTGGCGAAACCGTCTGTGCCTATGTTATTGTCCGGCCTGGTCGCACTGTGAGCGCTGCAGACATCTATGAACTTCTCGACGCTGTCGGCGTCGCGAAGCAGAAGTATCCCGAACACATCTTATTTGTGGACCAGTTCCCTAGTACCGCATCAGGCAAGGTGAGGAAAGACCTTCTCCGGGCCGATGTACGCGAGCGGCTATAGAAATCGCGAATCAAAAACCAACGGCTCAGGAAGCTGTACATCGAAGAAAAGATCAAGACCGAGATCGTGTCGGAGGCGCTTGCAAAAAAGTGGTGAGGCCGTCTCGCAGGCGTGAGATGGCCCTCCAGGCGGTTAAACAGCGCAGCATCCCCATACGGCTGGCCTCTACCGCATTTATGGTCAGCGAGTCCTGTTACCGTTATGAGTGCAAGCAAAACGCCGAGAACGAAGATAAAGCCAAGCTCAAAGGCATCATGAAAAGCGATGACGCGGTGGCAGAGACGATTGAAAACAACATGCGTAAGCTGATCATCAACGAGTCCCCGGTAGACCCGGCCTATTACGAAAAGATGTCCAAGCTGCTGGATGCACTGATTGAGCAGCGACGCAAGGGGGTGGTGACCTACACGGTTGGTTCAACCGATTCCGAAAGCTCCTGTGCGGTACGAGAAACTTGACTGCAGCTTCTTGGCACTAAACCACTTGGCTGCATCAATCATGGCGTTCAGAAAAATCAAACTGGACGTAAACATTATTTACGAATAAGTTCTAAGTGCCAGTTTGGGTATCGCAAGACACGCTACAAAGGTTTGGCAAAGAACACAGCGCAGATCACTACTTTGTTTGCCCTGTCCAATTTATGGATGGCTAGGCGTTTGCTCTTGGGTCAGCAACTGAGGACACAGGGATGAGTGCGTCTGCAAAGGGCACAATCACCCCAAAGCGGGGTAAAAACACTCAAAACATGCTCGGTTACATCAATAAATCAGCAAATCTGTGAAAAATCAGATTCCAAAACCTTTTGGATCAACCACCGCTAAATTTGGCGGGGTTGTGCAGACCTTCCGTAAGTGAGCCATATACCTATCCAAATACTCCAGTCTTTTCCTTTTCGTCGGTTTGGACGATGGCATCTAAACTGATATTTCTCTAGACTCGATTAGAGTCGCAGGCCCTCGCCAGCGAGGAGGTGAGATGTGTACATAGGAAAAAGTTTGCAGGTTTCTGCGCTCGGTGAATCGGGTATATACGAATTGTGTTTTGATCGTCAGGGCGAAGCTATCAATAAGTTTGATGCGCGAACTGTTGCCGAGTTGGGTGAAGCAACCCGGTTTCTGAGGGATCAGTTAGATCTACGCGGTGTACTGGTAACCAGTGCGAAAGGCGTATTCATTGTAGGCGCTGATATCACTGAGTTTGGAGAAAAGTTCAATAAGGCGTCGGAGGACATTGCTGAGGACGTACGACATAGTAACGACGTATTTGTATTGTTTGAGGATTTATCAGTCCCCACTGTGGTGGCCATCAATGGATTTGCATTGGGGGGCGGACTGGAATTTGCACTGACCAATAGTATTCGGGTGATGTCCACGCTAGCACAGGTGGGGGTGCCCGAGGTCAAGCTGGGGCTATTCCCTGGCTTCGGCGGAACCGTGCGTCTTGTGCGGGTGGTGGGACCGGCTATGGCCTGCGAATGGGTTGCTAGCGGAAGACCCGTGAAAGCCGATCTTGCACTGGCTTCTGCAGTAGTGGATGCCATTGTGCCTCCTGAGCTACTTCGTGAGACTGCGCTTGACTGGCTTGACCGCGCTATGGCTGGCAGTGTGGACTGGCAGTCCCGGCAAGAGCGCAAACGCAAGCCGCTTGCAATGGGCGAGAGTGAGTCGACTGCGGCTTTTGAGGCAGCACGGATCGCGACAACGCGCAATACGTCGCCCCACCAACCGGCAGCCCTTGCGGCAATCGACATGATGCAGGCTGGTTCACAACTGGATCGAGCGGGGGCTCTGTGGCTTGAGGCCAAGGTCTTTGGCGAAATTGCGCGGACCCAAGCCGCTGTTTCCATGGTCCAGACTTTCCTCAGTGAACAGGCACTCAAGCGAATCGCCAAACGTTTCGCCAAGGGGGCTCAGCCCGTAACTAGGGCCGCAGTGCTGGGCGCGGGGATCATGGGCGGGGGCATCGCGTATGCCAGCGCGCTGAAGGGCGTCCCAGTTCGGATGAAAGACATACGGCAGGAGGCGCTTGACCAAGGCATGGCCGAAGCTGATAAGCAGCTCAAGCGCTTGATGAAGTCGGGCCGGCTGAGCGAGACCAAAGCCTCATCAGTGCGGGCCGCCATTACGCCTCAAATGGACAGTCACGATTTCTCAGAGCTTGACTTTGTGATTGAAGCGATCGTGGAGAACCTGGACATCAAACAAAAGGTGCTTACAGAGCTGGAATCCACGCTGGGCGAGGGCACTGTCATTGCATCCAACACGTCGAGTCTGCGCATAGATGACATTGGGGCGGCACTTCTGCGGCCGGAGAATTTGGTTGGGATGCACTTTTTTAATCCGGTTCCGATGATGCCACTGGTGGAAGTCGTCAAGGGCAGCAAGACCTCGGATCGTACGGTTGCGACGGCAGTTACCTATGCAGTGACCATGGGGAAAACACCGATTGTGGTGAAGGATTGCCCCGGCTTTCTCGTAAACAGGGTATTTACCGCATACGTGCGTGCGTTCCTTCAACTACTGGCTGAAGGCGCAGACTTTGTGAAGGTAGACCAGGTCATGGAGTCATTTGGCTGGCCCATGGGTCCGGCTTACCTTGAAGATGTCATTGGCATGGACACCGGTAGCCATGTGAACGATGTCATATCGGCGGGATATCCGCATCGCATGCCTGTATTCAAGGATGACGCGCTTCGGTTAATGGTCCGACGAGGGCGTCTTGGCCAGAAAAATGGGCTGGGTTTCTATCGTTACGAAGTCAGCCCAGAGGGTAAGTTGCGTCGCATGTCCACTGGTGACACCCATGCTTTGCTCGCGCAGATTCAACCAAATGGGTCGCATGAATTCTCTGACGATGAGATTATCGACCGGATGATGATGCCCATGATTGTGGAAGCAGCGCACGCCTTGGAGGAGGGGGTAGTTGAAACACCTACTGAGGTTGATATGGCGATGCTTCTGGGTCTGGGTTTCCCGGCTTATGCCGGTGGGCCACTGAAATTCGCTGATTGGCTCGGATTGCCCGACGTGGTGGCCCGATGCGATCGCCTGCAACACCTGGGTGCCGCTTATGCGCCAACACAACGCATGCGTGAACTTGCCGCATCGGGTTTGCGCTTTTATTGAACACGATTACTTTATAGGAAAAATGCATGAATTTTGAACTTCCTGAAGATGTGCAGCAGATGCAGAAAACGATGCGTCGTTTCATGGACGAACAGGTGCTGCCACGCAACGCAGAATTTGAGCGCATTGCCGCCACAGGGGTTTTCCCCACTGCAATGGTGGAGCCTTTGAAAAAGCTGGCGCGTGAAGCTGGTTTTTGGAACATCTTTTTGCCAGGATTGCGTGAGGATGAACCCGGTACGCAGCTTTCCAATATGCAGTACGCCCCTCTTGCAGAAATCATGGGGCGCATCCCTTGGGCCGCTGAGATTTTTAACTGCAACGCCCCGGACACCGGCAACATGGAGTTGTTGCACCTGTTTGCCACACCCGAGCAGCGCGAGCGCTGGCTCAAACCTTTACTCGAAGGCGAGATTCGTTCGTGCTTTTCGATGACCGAACCGGACGTTGCATCGTCGGATGCAACCAACATTGAGACCACCATCAGGCGTGAGGGCGACCAGTACGTGATCAATGGTCGCAAATGGTTCACTACTGGGGCACTGCATCCGAATTGCAAAGTTACGATCGTAATGGGTGTCACCAATGACGCCACTGATGCCCCGCGCCATCAGCGGCACTCTATGGTGCTGGTTCCTATGGATACGCCTGGATTCCGAATTGTGCGCAACGTGCCCATCATGAATCATCATGCGCCAGAAGGTCATTGTGAGGTGACTTTTAGCAATGTCCGCGTCCCCGTGAGCAATCTTCTGGGTGAGGAAAACGCCGGTTTCGCACTGGCACAAGCACGCCTGGGACCCGGGCGCGTACACCACTGCATGCGCACTATCGGCCAGTGCGAATTGGCGGTGGAGCTGATGTGCGACCGTGCACTGACCCGGCGCGCCTTCGGCAAAAATCTGAGTGACTATGCCAACGTGCAAGACTGGATTGCGTACTCGCGGGTGGAGATTGACCAGGCTCGTCTGTTTGTGCTGCAGGCCGCCTGGAAGATGGACGCCTATGGCAACAAGTCGGCGCACTTGGACGTATCCGCCATCAAGTTGGTGGCCGCCCAGCTGCAGACCCGTGTGGTGGACCGGGCCATTCAAGTGTTTGGTGCGATGGGCATAACGCCGGACACTCCGCTGTCCTACCTCTGGACCTGGGGACGTGCCATGCGCTTCTTTGACGGTCCGGATGAAGTGCATCTGCGCGCCATCGCTCGTTCTGAGCTGTCTCGAGCCAAGGCAAATCTGGGGGCGACTGCACCCTACTACAATGTGGCTTGAGGAGACTGCCGTGACCTATCCACAAAAACCCGCTGACGGCACCGTGCTGCATTGGCGTGAGGGCAGCATTGCACACATCCGCTTCAACCGTCCTCGTGCGCTCAACGCCATTGACACCGTCATGGCGGCAGGTTTTTTGAAGGCCTGCCAGGATATTGCAGCTGACCGCGAGGTGCGTGTTGTTTGGGTTTCCGGAGAAGGGCGGGCCTTCATGGCTGGCGGTGATCTGGCCGCGATGCAGGTCGATCCCGTTGCAGTGGCACAAGAGCTGATCGATGGCATGCACGGTGGCCTGCGCATTTTGGCCGGGCTGGATGCGCCCGTAGTCGCCAGTGTCCAAGGCGCTGTGGCTGGTGGAGGCCTTGGCCTGGCGATGAGTTGCGACATGGTTCTGGCGGCAGAGGAAACACGCTTTGGTGTTGCATATCCGCTGATCGGGGCGAGTTGCGACTGTTCCACCTCTTGGACCTTGCCACGCCTTGTTGGCATGCACAAGGCCATGGAACTGGCCATTCTCGGAGACACGATTGAAGCCAGCGAAGCCCTCTCCCTCGGGCTGTGCAATCGAGTCTATCCGCTCGAAGAGCTTGAGGCGCAAACGCGCAAGCTCGTGGAACGCATTGCTGCTGGGCCGACTCTGGCGTACGGCAATTTGCGGCGACTGATCCGTGCTTCATTGCATAGCAATCTGGACAGCCACCTCGACGCCGAGGCCGATGGGTTCAAAGCGTGCGCCGGAACGGCGGATTTCACGGAGGGTGTCGCTGCATTTCTCGCAAAGCGTCCCGCCCAGTTCAAAGGACATTGACAATGAAAACCAAAATCACTGAGATGCTTGGCATCCAGTACCCGATCATCCAGGGAGGCATGATGTGGGTGGGCACAGCCGAGATGGCATCCGCCGTATCCAACGCTGGTGGCTTTGGCATCTTGACCGCCCTCACACAACCCACACCCGAAGCGCTTGGCGTTGAAATTGACCGCTGCCGCACAATGACTGATCGCCCCTTCGGCGTGAACATCACCATTCTTCCCTCGGTCAATCCGCCGCCATACGCCCAATACATTGAGATGGTCATTGCCAAAGGCATCCGTGTGGTTGAAACCGCCGGAAACAGCCCGAAGGAGTTCACCAGTCAGTTGAAGGCGGCCGGAGTGCGAATCATCCACAAGTGCACCAGCATTCGCCACGCCTTGTCGGCCGAGCGTAATGGTGTTGACGTGGTCAGCATTGACGGGTTTGAATGCGCGGGCCATCCGGGCGAAGACGATGTCGGAGGATTGGTGCTGATCCCGCTTGCCGCTCAGGCCCTGAAGATTCCGGTCATTGCATCCGGCGGCATTGCCGATGGCCGTGGGCTTGCCGCAGCACTGGCACTTGGTGCTGAAGGTGTGAACATGGGCACGCGCTTTTGCGCAACCGCTGAGGCGCCCATCCATCCAAATATCAAGCAGGCGCTGGTACGTGCGTCCGAACGCGAAACCAACCTGATCTTCCGCACATTGCACAACACCGGCAGGGTACTCAAGAATGCGGTCTCGGACGAAGTGGTAAGCACCGAATGGCGACCAGGAGGCTGCGAATTCAAGGACGTTCAGCCGCTGGTATCCGGGCAGAGAGGTCGTTCCGCGCTCCAAACCGGAGAAGTGGACTCAGGTCTGGTGTGGGCAGGGCAGGTGGTTGGTCTGATTCAGGACATTCCCACTTGCGCCGAATTGATGCAGCGCATGGTGAATGACTGCCGGGCAGCCCTGGCCAGGGCTTCGACATGGGCAGTCTGAGACATGCGAGCCCTTCGCGTTCATGGTTTCGAAGGTCTTCATCAGTGGCGAATGGATGCCGTGGCCGACCCGCATCCCGGCGATGACGATGTTCTGGTCAAGGTGGCTTCCACCGCTGTCTCTTATGTGGACCAACTGTTAGTCAAGGGGCGCTATCAAATCCAGCCCGCCTTGCCCTTTGTGCCGGGTACCGAGTTCTGTGGCGTGATCACGGCATGCGGTTCCAATGCTGCACAAAGGCTGCAAGTGGGACAGTGGGTGACAGGTACGGTCTTCGGTGGCGCATGGGCCGAGCAGGTGTGTGCGCCCTGGGCAGCAGTGGCGCCTCTTGCGCCATCCGACGACGTTAAGGCGGCTTGTACCTTGCCGATTACCTACGCCACCGCGATGTACGCCCTCAAGCGACGGGGTGACCTGCAAGCTGGTGAGACTGTACTGGTTCTTGGCGCGCTGGGCGGGGTGGGCATGGCAGCGGTCCAGGTCGCCAAGGCGATGGGCGCGCGCGTGATCGCCGGGGTGAGTGGGCGCGTCAAATGCAGCGCAGCATTGCGTCTTGGAGCGGATTTTTCCGTAGATACCTCCGAGGCTGGGTGGCGGGCCGAACTGGAAGCTTTTGCGAAGCGTGGGGTCGATGTGGTCGTGGACCCCGTAGGTGGGGATCTGACAGACACGGCTTTTCGCACACTGTGCTGGGGTGGACGCCACCTCGTGGTGGGTTTCGCGCAAGGGGCCATCCCGGCCTTGCGGGCGAATTTGCCTCTGCTCAAAGGGGCCTCCCTGATTGGCGTGGATGTGCGCCAGTTCCGCGAACGTGAGCCGCAAGCCGCATGGAAAAACCTGTCGGAGGTGGTCGATCTATTTTCCCGGGGCTTATTAAAACCGGAGCTTTCTGGGGTGTATCCCGCGCGTGCGTGGGCCACGGCGATGGAGGCTGCGGCGCGACGGGAAACCATGGGCCGGGTGGTCCTCGACTGGTCGGTTGCAATTTGAAAAAGGGAGATGAAACATGGCTGTTCTGATATCAAGCTTGGAGGGACCCACCGCTTCGTCGCTGGTGTTGCGCGCGCTTCGCAGATATCCGCAGCGCACCGCTTTTGCCTGGGACGGCGGTAGCCTTTCCTATGCGGACACATTGCAGTGGATAGGCAGCCTTCAAGCGGTGCTTTGCCGCCTTGGCGCGGGCCGGCCCCGAGTGGCGCTGCTCAGCGGCAACCGCGCCGAAGTGTGGTGCGTCGAAGCTGCCGTGCAGGCCCTGGGTGGCTCTGTCACCTGGCTGCATCCCATGGGCGCGCTGCACGACCAAGTGGAGCAGTTGAGCGATGCCTGTGCCGACGCACTGGTGGTGGATGCGCTGACGTTTCGAGAGAGAGGGGCCGAATTAACGCAACAGGCTGAGAATCTTAAGGCGATATGGACTCTAGGGCCAGCGGAATTTGGCCAAGATCTTCTGGCTCTGGCCATGGCGTACGGCACACCGCCCGCGCGCGACCTCTCGCACCCTGACGATGTAGCCACGCTGAACTACACCGGCGGCACCACAGGAAAAGCCAAGGCGGCAGTGCGCAGGCAACGCGCACATGCCGCCATGTGGCGGGCCATCCTCAGCGATTTCGAGCTGCCGGCAACCCCGCGTTACCTGGCGGCCGCCCCCATCAGTCACGTCGCCGGGACGAAGATCGCGCCTGTACTTTTGCGCGGCGGCACCATCCATTTGATGCAGCGCTTTGAGCCTTCGCAATTCCTTGAAACCGTGGAGCGTGAGCGGATAAACATGAGTCTGTTGGTGCCGACCATGATTTACGCATTGCTGGACGATCCTCAATTGGGGCACAAGAACCTGTCCAGCCTCGAATTGCTACTCTATGGCGCATCGCCCATGTCGCCCACGCGGTTGCGGGAAGGCATCGAGCGCATAGGGCCCGTGTTCTCGCAGCTCTATGGACAGACGGAGTGCTACCCCATCAGCCTTTTGAGCAAGAGCGACCACGACTTGGCAAGGCCCGAACTGTTTGCCTCTTGCGGCATACCGGTGTCTGCCACCGAGGTCTGTCTGCTCGATGACGAGGGGCAGCCGGTGCCCACGGGGGAACCCGGTGAAATCTGCATCCGTGCGCCGCATGCGATGGAGGGCTACTGGCAGCAGGAGGCATTGACCCGAGCAGCCCTGGTGGACGACTGGCTGCACACTGGTGATATTGCGCGGGCGGACCACACCGGCCATCTGTTCATTGTGGACCGCAAGAAAGATATGATCGTCAGTGGCGGCTTCAACATCTATCCGCGAGAGGTGGAGGATGTTCTTAGCTCCGACCCGTCGGTGGCCATGGCCGCCGTGATCGGAGTTCCGGACGCGAAGTGGGGCGAAGCCGTGATGGCGGTGGTCGTTGCGAAGCCTGGAGCGAGCGTTGACACAGAGGGCCTGATCCAACGCGTCAAGCAGATGAAGGGGGCCCAGCATGCGCCCAAGCGCATTGCCGTGGTCGATGCACTGCCTCTTACGGCATTGGGAAAGGTTGATAAAAAGGCGCTCAGGGCCCCGCATTGGACAGGCATGGGCCGAGAGGTGGCCTGAGATGGCGCGCCCCTCTTTGTATCCTGGCCGACTGCGCCTGCCGGTTATCAGCGCCCCCATGTTCCGGGTGTCGGGTCCCGACCTTGTGATTGCCGCTTGCCGGGCCGGAGTGATTGGGGCATTCCCGACCGCTAACTGCCGCAGCCCGCAGGAACTCGACGAGTGGATGACCAGGATAGCCAGCGCACTTACGCCAGCAGATGCTCCGTTTTGTCCCAATTTGATCATTCGACACGGCTCCATGGAGCAACAAATGGAGGTGTTGTTGCGCCACGGTGTGGAAATGGTTATAACCAGCGTGGGCTCGCCGTCGTCAGTGATTGCGCCGCTGCACGCCGTGGGATGCAAGGTTTTTGCAGACGTGGCGTCTCTGCGACATGCACACAAGGCCTTGGATGCAGGTGCGGACGGGCTCGTGCTGCTGGGCGCCGGGGCCGGTGGTCAAACCGGTTGGGTCAACGGGTTTGCCTTTGTTCGCGCAGTGCGGTCATTTTTTGATGGACCTCTGGTATTGTCCGGTGGCATGTCAGACGGCCAGGCAGTGTGGGCGGCGCGGGCCTTGGGCTGCGATCTGGCCTATATGGGAACGCGTTTCATCGCGACCCAAGAGAGTATGGCCGAGCCGGGGTACAAGCAGATGCTAGTGGATTCCGAACTGGACGATGTGCTGCTCAGCGACGCGTTTACCGGTCTGCCAGCAAATATGCTCCGCCCGTCGGTGGTGGTGGCGGGGTTGAACCCACAGGAATTACCGGTTGGATTGAAACAGGATGGTGCCGCAAAACTGTACGGCGCCGGTGGCCAGGAAGTGTCCCGTTGGAAAGATATCTGGAGCGCAGGGCACTCGGTATCGGGTGTTCGGGCAGTTTGTAGCGCAGGCGAGCTCGTGGAGACACTTCGCGGGGAGTACGAGGCTGCCCGTGAGGGGTCATGCTCCGCGTAAATCATCACCCCATATATTGGGGCGTGCTGACGTTACGAAGACTGCCAAGCCTGTAGGGCTTCCTGCAGCGACGCGGGCTGTGCAGGGGTCGGTTGGGCGTTTTGTGTACGCGAGAACCGGGGAGCCGGCGCAGGCTGTAACACACCATCCTTGGTGAGATAGGTGCCTCGGTGCACGTTGTGGGGATGCAGGGGGGCCTCGTCCCAGTCCAGTACCGGTGCAAAACAGGCGTCGGTGCCCTCCAGCATTTCACACCACTCATCCCGCGTTCGGGTGCGGAAAATGTCCGACAGACGCAGTTTCAGAAGGGGCCAGCGCGCACGGTCCATTTGTCCGTCGAACAGCGGGTCATCGATACCGCAGCGCTTGCGCAACTCAGCGTAGAACTGCGGTTCAATCGCTCCCACGGCGACGAACTTTCCGTCAGCGCACGCATACGTGTCATAGAAGTGTGCGCCGCCGTCCAGTAGGTTTTCACCGCGCTGGTTGGTCCATTGGCCCATGGCCTTCATGCCGTACATGAACGCTGAGAGCATGGCTGTACCATCCGTCATGGCCGCATCAACCACTTGTCCCTGCCCAGAGGTTCGGCTCTCGTGGAGCGCGGCCAGCAAACCGACAGCCAAAAGCATGCCTCCACCTCCAAAGTCGCCAACGAAATTCAGAGGCGGTGGCGGAGCCTCATCGGCACGGCCGATGGCATGCAGCGCACCGGTGATGGCGATGTAGTTGATGTCGTGACCGGCGGCATTGGCCAGCGGTCCGCTCTGCCCCCATCCGGTCATGCGTCCATATACAAGTCGGGGATTGGCTTTCAAGCAAGGCTCGGGGCCTAGGCCGAGCTTTTCCATCACGCCCGGTCGGAAACCCTCGATCAAAATGTCCGCATTCGCGACCAGAGGCAGCACATGCTCTGCTGCCTCTGGGCTGCGCAGGTCAATGGCTACGGTTCTGCGGTTGCGCGTGGTAATGTCGCGCGCATCCGGCTGGGAGCCGGGTCTGGCAATGCGGATGACGTCAGCTCCGAGGTCACCAAGCACCATGGCGCAGAACGGTCCGGGCCCGATGCCAGCAAACTCCAACACCTTCAGTTTTGATAGAGGGCCACTCATGTTCGTTCCGTTCTGTTAGTGAGACGCGATGATTTCAGCCGCGTAACGCGCAAACCGGGAGCTGAGCTGCCCCACCGCCTGGGCGTTTTCACCGGCTGCATTACCAGCACGTGCCCTGGCTGTAATTCCTTCGAGAATGACTGCAAAGCGAAACAGCGAGAACGCATGATGGAAGGGCTCCGCGCTGGCGGATCGCCCGCTGCAGGCGCGGTATGCCTCCAGGTATTCCTGCTGCGAAGGAAGGCACAGCTTTTCGAGGTCCATGCCACGTATGCCTTCAAACACATCGGGCTCGGTGAGCCAGGGCAAGCTGCTGTAAGCAGCGTCTGCCAGCGGGTGGCCCAGCGTCGAGAGTTCCCAGTCGAGCACGGCGATGATGCGCGGCTGCGTCGGGTGGAACATCACATTGCCCATGCGGTAGTCGCCATGAGCGATCGTTGTTTCGTCGCCCGCAGGAATATGTGCAGGTAACCATTCAATGAGTTGATTGATGTCGTCGTTTTCCGCCATCTTGCTAGCTTCCCACTGGCCGGTCCAGCGCGTGATCTGACGGGCGAAGAAGTTGCCGGGTCTACCGTAGTCCGAAAGTCCCACATTTTTCCAGTTAACCGCATGCAGCTTCGCGAGCGTTTCAGCCAGTGCCAGCAAATAAGAGCGGCGCTCGGCAGGGGCAATTTCAGGAAGAGCGTAATTGCTCAGAACACGCCCCTGTAGGCGCTCCATGACATAAAATGGTGTTCCGATGACATCCCGGTCATCGCAGAAAAACAGGGCGTTTGGAACCGGCACGTCAGTAGTTTGCAGCGCACACATGATTCGATACTCCCGGTCCACCGCATGTGCTGACTTGAGCAAGTCTCCGGTAGGTTGCTTGCGCAAAACCAGTTCTGGTCCCTGTTCGAACGTTACGAAGAATGTCGGGTTGGATTGACCTCCCCCAATGCGCTGTAGGCGCATGGCTCCCTTTAATGAGGGCAATTCATTGCGCAGATATGCAGCCAGTCTCTCGGGATCGAATTCTGCGATCATGGTCACACGTGTCCTTTCTGGCCAGATTGGCCTGAAATACCACGCACTTTTGCAATCAAACCCATGACTCCTCCGGGCATGATAAACATGAACACGATGAGCACTACCCCATAGACGCCCCAAGCTGCATCCTTGGAAATGCTTTCCGCAATACTCGGAACGAACATGATGAAGGCTGCTCCAAAGAGGCTTCCCCATAAAGTGCCCACACCTCCGACCACCATCCCAACCAGCAAGGATATTGAAAGGAACATAGTAAAAGAGTCAGGTGACACAAACTGCACAGAGATGGCGGAGAGTGCACCGCCAACGCCGGTGTATGCGGCGGATATGCCGAAGGTCATTGATTTGTAATGACTGTTATCGATACCCATCGATTCTGCGGCGATTTCATGGTCGCGAATTGCGCGCATCGCACGACCCGAACCGCTGCCAATCAGGTTTCGGGCAATCACGAACATAAAAACAGTCACTACCACCGAAAATAGGTAGAACCACTGATCGTCACTTAGCGGTAGCCCAAATGGCGCATTAGGCTTGGTCAGCACGATACCACCTACACCACCAGTCCAGCTCTCCAGATGCTTGTACTTGAGCAACTGTGGCGTTACCACCCCCAGCGCAAAAGTGGCTAGAGCAAGGTACAAACCTTGAAGCTTTAGGGCCGGTCTGCCAAAGGCGTAACCAACAATCAGGCAAACGAGTCCTGCCGCAGGCACACCCACCCAATAGGGCGCGCCGACGCGGTCCATCAGGATGCCAGTCGTATAGGCACCGATAGCGAAGAACGCACCATGCCCCAGAGAGATTTGTCCGTTGTAGCCTGTGAGTAGATTGAGCCCAATCAGCGCGATAGCATAGGACAGAATCATCGAAGCTTGGAAAAGAAAATAGCCCTTTACAACAAAAGTCAGCAAAGCAGCGCCCGCCAATAAGGCCAACGCCCAAAGAGCTTCTGCGCGGTCCGTGCGAGGGAGTGAAGTGGATTTGGTTTGCATCAGATTTCCTTACACGCGCTGCACAATGCGGCGCCCCAACAGACCTGCTGGACGCACAATGAGAACCACCACGATCAATACGAGGGCTACGGAAAGTTTTAGTTCAGTACCTACCAGATAGGTGCCAATCAGGTTTTCAAGAACGCCAACTAAAAAGCCACCAACGATGGCCCCAACCGGGTTGTCAATGCCGCCGATCAGAGCACCGGCAAATGCATAAATCAGAACACCCGACATCATTCCAGGGTCAAGAAAAACGACGGGCGCTACCATCATTCCTGCGACTGCACCAATGGCTCCGGCAAGTCCCCAACCGAGCATGAGCATGCGGCCGACGTTGACACCGAGAAGCCGCGATGAGCCAGGATTCTGTGCAGCGGCGCGCATGGTTAGCCCCAGTGTCGTAAAACGAAAGAACGTGAACAGCGCTGCTACTATACAGAGAGCAACAAAGATGGTTCCTACTTGGTGAGGCGACATCAGCGAGCCCCCATACCATGCGTCTTTGGAGAAAGGGCTGGGAAATTCTTTGATGGAGCTTCCGAAGATCCATCCCGCTGCACTATGGAAGATCATCAGCAAGCCGATGAAGACCACCACGACGCTAAGCTCTGGAGCTTTGTGCAGGGGGCGTATTACCGTGAACTCGATCACTCCGGCTATAACAAAGGAAATTGCAATGGTGGCAAAGAAAGCAACCCAGTAGGAAAGCCCTGACTGGATGAGTGCCCAAGCAATGAAGGTGGAAAACATGGCCATCTCGCCTTGAGCAAAATTCACCTGGTGTGTGGCCTGATAGATCATCACCAGTGCTAGGGCCAGGCTTGCATAAATTCCACCGGTGGACAAACCTGCTGCAAATTGTTGAATAAAGGTCTCCATACTCACTCTCCTAGGTAGGCCCGGCGCACGGCGTCATCGTTGCGCATTTCGGTACTGGAGCCGTGCTTCACGATGCGGCCAGTTTCAAGCAGATAGGCACTGTCGGCCAGTTCAAGGGCGATCCTGGCGTTTTGCTCTACCAGAAGGATTGAGACTTTTTGCTCGTCGCGGATACGCCGCATGATGGTAAAGATGTCTTTCACCACCAGAGGCGCGAGACCAAATGAGGGTTCATCCAGCAGCAGCAGGGTGGGGCGTGCCATCAGCGCTCGTGCGATCGCCAGCATCTGCTGTTCGCCGCCCGAGAGGGTGCCAGCCTGTTGGCCACGACGCTCTTTGAGGCGAGGAAAATAGCCATACATGCGTTCAAGATCCTGCGCAACCTCTTGGCTATTGCCACGGCGATGACTGCCCAAGCGCAGATTTTCCTCGGTTGTCAACCCAAGGAAGGTGCCACGGCCATCCGGAACGTGTCCAACGCCCAGCATTGCTATCTGCTCAGTGGACAGCGTGTCGATGCGCTCTCCCTTGAAGGAAACGCTACCGCTGGTTTTGACCTGAAAGTGGCAGATGGCTCGCAATGTGGTGGTTTTTCCTGCACCGTTGGCACCTAGCAGTGCAGTAACCTTGCCTGCTTCCACATCAAGGTCAATGCCGTGCAGTACTTCAGTCGATCCATAGTGGGCCTTCAGGCCCCGAACTTCTAAAATGCGGGTCATGCGGCGGCTCCTTCTTCGTCACCCAGATAGGCTCGAATCACCTCTGGATGATTGCGTACTTCTGCTGGTGTTCCGTCTGCGATCTTCTTGCCGAAATTCAGGGCAACGATGCGGTCGCACACCCCCATGACTAGGCCCATGTGATGCTCCACCAGTAAGACCGTGAGTTTTAGTCGATCACGGATGTCAAGAATCAGTTCCCCAAGCCCCTTTAGCTCTTCATGATTGAGTCCGCATGCAGGCTCATCCAGTAGTAAAAGCGTGGGTTGGCAGGCCAGTGCACGTGCTAGTTCCACACGTTTCTGGGTGCCAAAGGGCAAGTCAGCCACGATACGGTCAGCCATCGACTGAAGCCCTAGCAGCTCGATGGCTTCATCGGCGCGGGCCCGGGCAGCGCGCTCTGCGCGCGCAGCCCCAGGAAAGCGAAATGCGTCCTGCAGGAATCCGCTATGGTGGTGGGCGTGGGTGCCAACCAGTACATTGTCGCGAACCGTCATGGACCGAAACAGAGCAAGGTTCTGAAAGGTCCGTCCCACGCCGATTCCGGCAATCCGGAGACGGGGTAGATCAGACAGGACTTGTCCATCAAAGCGAATCGCACCGCTATCGCACTGGTACAGCCTTGACAGGCAGTTGAAAAGCGTGCTCTTGCCTGCGCCGTTTGGACCAATGAGGCCACGCACTTCTCCACGGTGTACATCGAAGCTCACCTCGTCCAACGCCACGATGCCTCCGAAGCGCACCGAAATACCGTCAACTTGCAGTAATGGGGCGGCTGCCGTCGGGTGATTCATGTAATTCCTCCAATTGCCGAATGGCTTTTGCGCGACATTGCGTCAGAGGCGCTCAATGATTGTGACATTGGCCATGCCGCCGCCTTCACACATCGTTTGTAGGCCATAGCGCCCGCCGCGATGCTGTAGAACATTGATGAGGGTGGTCATCAATTTGGTACCGGATGCTCCCAGCGGATGGCCCAACGCAATAGCACCGCCATTGACGTTCAGGCGCGCGGGGTTTGCACCGATAGCCTTCAGCCAAGCCAGTGGCACCGGGGCAAAGGCCTCGTTAACCTCGTAGGCATCGATATCGTCGATTTTGAGGCCGGCTTTTTTCAGCGCGACTACGGTGGCAGGAATGGGAGCCTCCAACATGATGATCGGGTCATGCCCCAACACCGACATATGGTGAATGCGGGCCAGCGGCTTGAGGTTGAACGTCTTCAGCGCTTGCGCGCTCACTACCAGAACGCCGGAGGCGCCGTCGCAAATCTGGCTGGCATTGGCTGCGGTAATGACGCCGCCTTCCTGTAGCAACTTGACACTGGAAATGGACTCCAGTGTTGCGTCGAAGCGAATGCCTTCGTCGTCAGTATGCATCTCGCCATCACTGCTGCCATCGGCGCTGCGCGCCTGCAACTGCAAGATCTCCTTTTTGAATCGACCCTCACGTGTGGCCGCTATGGCACGCTTGTGGCTTTCCAGTGCATAGAGGTCCAGATCATTTTTGGTCAGACCATATTTACGGGCGATCATTTCAGCGCCGGTGAACTGGCTGAAGAGCACTTTGGGGTAGCGCTCTTTCATACCAGGACTGGTGTATTCACCAAGACCGGCCTTGAGCGGCAATTCGCTGGCGGTGAACATCGGGACGCGAGTCATGCTTTCAACACCCGAGGCGATCACGCAGTCCATAGTGCCCGACATCACGGCTTGCGCAGCAAAGTGCAACGCCTGTTGTGAGGAACCACACTGACGGTCCAGTGAGGTAGCAGGAACAGATTCTGGTAACTTCGATGCCAACACGGCATTGCGGGCCACGTTGGTGGACTGCTCGCCCACTTGACCCACACAACCCATGATCACGTCCTCAATGGCTTGGGGGTCAATACCTGTTTGGTCTACCAGTGCGTCCAGTACGCGTGCTGCCAGATCGACCGGGTGCCAGCCTGAAAGGCGCCCTTTTCTGCGGCCCCCAGCGGTGCGTTGTGCAGCCACGATATATGCTTCTGCCATAAATTTTCTCCAGTTTGTATTTGATTATCGGGGGGACATGCGGATTGCGCCGTCCAGACGTATGCTTTCGCCGTTCAGGTAGCCGTTCAGCACCATGGATTCGACGAGTTGTCCGAATTCATCCGGTTCACCCAGTCGTTTGGGGAACGGCACGGAGGCTGCAAGTGCTGCCTTCACATTGTCCGGGGCAGCATTGAGCAAAGGCGTATTGAAGATGCCCGGAAGGATGGTGTTGACGCGAATGCCTTCGCCCATCAGGTCGCGTGCAATCGGAAGGGTCATGCCAACGATACCGGCTTTAGAGGCGGTGTACGCAGCCTGGCCTATCTGTCCGTCTTGTGCAGCGACGGAAGCTGTGCTCACAATCACGCCACGTTCACCGGTTTCGGTGGGCTCCAGTGTCAGCATGCCGGCAGCAGATTTGGCGATGCAGCGGAAAGTGCCTATGAGGTTGATTTGGATGATGCGTTCAAAGTTGGAGAGTGGAAAGTGCCGGATCTCGCCTGTAGTCTTATCCCGGCTGGCCGTTTTCACCGCATTGCCGGTGCCCGCACAGTTCACTAGGATGCGTTCCTGACCAATGGTAGCGCGGGCTCGGGCAAACGCCTGCTCGACCTGTACTTCCGAAGTGACATCCACTTGGCAGAACACGCCGCCCAGTTCCTTCGCCAGAGCTTCGCCCAGCTCCGCATTGAGGTCGAAAAGCGCTACTTTTACACCGTGTGCAGCCAGTTTTCTGGCCGATGCAGCTCCCAGTCCAGATGCGCCACCGGTAATCACTGCGGCCACAGTTGAATTGAGTTTCATATTGACAGTTTCCCTAAGAAATTGGTACGATGAGACAAGGCTATCCCGACCGGATTGAGTCTATGGGATTCTCGTTCAGCTCACTATCGTCGAAACGGACGAATTAGTAACTGGAAGGCCGTTGATAGAATGAACTAAAGTGATTGACACGTGTTGCGTGTTCAGTCCACTAGATTCACAGGAGCTCACATTCATCCCCATATCTCTCCGGCACCCGCGCTGGGTATTTCGTCAGCGAAGCTGGCCCCGCTGGTTCAACGAGTCGCCGAAGTTCGACGCACTGGAGTGGCAGAACGCCTTACGCACGCCGGAGCGGTGAAGTTGATACTCGTCCGTGCTCCTGCAGGTTTCGGAAAAACCACGGCTATGGTGCAACTTAGGGAGTTAATGGACGCACGAGGCGTATCAACCGCTTGGTTAACCCTAGACCTCGCGGACAATGATTATCCACGTTTTTTGACCAGCTTGAATGCTGCTGTGAGCCAGCTAGGTCTAGAGCGAGTTGCTGGTAGCGATCAGGAAATTTTAGAGCAGTTGGCGGCAGAAGAATCTCCCTTTGCTCTTTTTCTAGATGATTTCGAGGTGATCCGTGAGGGCGGTGTCATGGATGTAGTGCGTGAGCTTATTAATAATCTGCCCCGAAATTGTCAGCTGATCATTGGCTCGCGTAGTCTCCCAGACCTTAGATTAGGCCGGTTGCGCGCTCGTGGGCAATTGTTGGAGCTTGACGCCGAGGTGCTTCGCTTCAATCCGGCAGAAGCTGCAGAGTTTTTTAAACTGCGCGGCGCGGAGATGTCCTTGGAATTGCTGGACTGGGCGCATGGAAAAACAGAAGGCTGGGTTGCAGCGCTTTGGTTGTTATCACTGGCATTGCAGCGACAAGGTGCAAAAAGCGATATCGTTTCACGTATGTCGTTGTCAGAGCGAGATGTTGCAGACTATCTAACCGAAGAGGTGCTGAGCCAGCAGGAGCCAAATGTGCGTGATTTCCTGCTGCGTACCAGCGTCCTCAGGCATCTAAGTGCGCCCGCGTGCAGGGCGTTGCTGCCAAATGTGGATTGCGTGGAGATGTTGCGCGCATTGGAGCGCGACAATGTGTTTCTTATTCCTTTGGAGGATTCTCCCGATCTGTATCGCTACCATAGTCTGTTTGCCGATTTTTTGCGGAATCAATTGAGCAAAGAACGTCCCGATGATCTGACTCGGCTGCACTTGGCTGCATCTGGCTGGTACGAATCACAGGGACGACCAGTACCTGCCATTGATCATGCTATCGAAGGTGGTGATTACCCTTATGCCCTCCAGTTGCTGGAGTTAAATGCTAATGTACTTTTGGAACAAGGTCGCATGCGTTTGCTGAACCGGTGGTTCTCGGCCATATCTTCGGATTTGTTGAGTAAACATCCATTGCTTCAAGTGATCGGCGTATGGGCGCGTTGTTTTAGTCAAGGACCCTGGACGGCAATGGAACGATTGCAGCAATCGGGATGCATAGAAAGCTCTAAACCTGATGTGCAGGCCCATGTACGGGCGCTACTTCCGGTATTGCTTGCCATGATGGATCGTTATGACGAAGCTCACGAGGCTGGTCGAGATGGTGTCCGCAGATTGCCATCGGGCAACTCCTTCGTGGATAGCGTGCTTCTCAATGCCATGGCTCACATTGTTTCTGTGGCAGGAGAACGCCTGGAAGCACATCGCTTTCTGGAGGATGCTAGAAAGTCACAAGGGGAAAGCGCGTTTAATCGTATGTACACCGAAACGGTAGGCGGCCTGTTGGACTTGCGCGAAGGGCGTCTGCGACAGGCGACGGCGCGGTTTCGGATGGCTATTACCTCATTTTCTGGAGCAGCAACCTACAACTATTCCCATGGCAATGCCTGGGCGGGTGTGCCATATGCCGGGGTTGTCTATGAGGCCAATGATGTAGACGCAGCTGAGCGTCTGCTGAATGTCTATTTGCCCTTGGCACGAGACGTTGGTCTGCCAGATCACATGATTTCCAGCCACCGTCTGCGTTCACGAATTGCGTTTTTACGTGGTGATGTGGATACTGCGCTCCAGACACTGACTGAACTGGAATATCTGGGGCATCAACGTCAGCTGCCGCGGGTCATCGCAAGCGCTAAGTTGGAGCGCTCACATCTGCTGATTCTTCAGGGGCATATGGCTGCTGCACAGGAAGAATTGGCACGGGCTTCTGATCGCTCGGTATGGGACTCCATGAAGCAGCAGTATCGCCCCGCGCAAGAGGTGGATGATCTATTCATTGGACAGGTCAGGTTGGACCTGCATAACGGGAAGGCGGCACTGACTATTCCTCTCCTTGAAACTGAAATCCGACATTCGCAGACACTTGCACGATTACAACGCTCTCTCAAATTGCGCCTCTTTCTTGCCTTAGCTTACCTGCAAGGAGGCGATATTGGTCGTGCAGTGAATTTTGGGATTACGGTTTTGCAAGAGGCCTGCCGTGAAGGGTTTGTGCGCCTGCTGATTGACGAGGGTCCTCTAGTAGGAGGCCTGGTGCGCCGCGTGCAGGGGGCTTGCGCGTCCGTTGGACAAGACCCTATTTTCAGTGACTACCTGCAACAGCTCAGTGATCTTTTGGGCATCGCCGCCACCGAAGACGAGATGCAATCTACGGGTCCGGCGGAAGCACTGGCTGAGCCGCTCACGCGCAAGGAAATCCGGGTACTCCAGTTGCTGGCCGAAGGCTATTCCAACATGGCGATGGCCGAAAAGCTTTTTGTGTCAGACAGTACAGTGCGAACTCACCTGCGCAACATCAACACCAAGCTCGATTGCCGCAGCCGTACACAGGCCGTCTCTGTGGCGCGCAGGCTCGGCGTGATCCGATAGTGATACGAATCACGAGTTTTTTAAATTCGTCGGTTTGGACGATGGTTGGTCTCTTACCTGCGGCCTACTATTCTAATGGAGCATCCCCAACCACGGGCGTCAATGTGGCGTTCACAATTAATCAGGAGACTTTATGACCGTCAGATTTAATCGCAGAATGATCGTCGTTGCTATTGCGGCTGCAATGTCGCTGGTCAACGTCGGCGCACAAGCTCAAAAGCGCTACGACACGGGCGCTTCAGATACCGAAATCAAGATCGGCAACATTGCTCCTTACTCCGGTCCCGTTTCGGCTTACGGGACCATTGGTAAAACCGCTGCTGCGTACCTTGCAAAGGTGAACGCCGAAGGGGGCGTCAATGGTCGCAAGATCAACTTCATTTCGGTGGATGACGCCTACAACCCCTCCAAAACCGTGGAACAGGCACGCAAACTGGTGGAGCAGGATGAGGTTTTTGCAATCTTCCTGCCGATTGGCACCGCCCACAACGTGGCGATCCAGAAGTACCTCAATGCAAAGAAGGTGCCGCAGTTGTTTGTCGGTTCGGGTGCAACCCAGTGGGGGAATGTAAAGGATTTTCCTTGGACAATCGGATGGCAGCCCACCTACACTGCCGAGGCGCGTGCTTTCGGCAAACACATCATTGCAACCAAGCCCGCAGCAAAGGTGGCCATCTTGATGCAAAACGATGATTTCGGAAAAGACTTCCAGAAAGGCGTGATGGATGGGCTAGGTGACAAGGCCA
Organism: Sulfuricaulis sp.; assembly: GCA_030650525.1. Lineage (GTDB taxonomy): Bacteria > Pseudomonadota > Gammaproteobacteria > Acidiferrobacterales > Sulfurifustaceae > Sulfuricaulis. The sequence goes on along the minus strand of JAUSDQ010000208.1, from coordinate 4,420 downwards.
AAACGGCAGTAGTCGCCCAGCAAACCTACGAAACCAGCGACCCAACCATTGACAGCCAGATCGTTTCCATGAAGGGTTCTGGTGCTGACACCCTATTGATTCTGGCGACGCCCAAGTTTGCAGCTATGGCGATCAAGAAGGCCAACGAGATCGGCTGGAACCCGACCCGTTATCTGGTGAGTGTTTCGGTGTCGGTTGGCTCCGTGCTCAAGCCCGCGGGACTGGATGTGTCCAAGGGGGTTATCAGTGCCAGCTACTTCCGCGATCCGACCGATCCGGCAACCCAGGCCACCAAGGAGTACGCAGAATATGCTGCGTTCATGAAGCAGTATTACTCGGCTGGCGATACTTCTGATTCGCTGAACCTGATTGGATACTCTGCCGCACAAACACTGGTGCAAACGCTAAAGCAGGCGGGCGACAACCTGACACGGGAAAACGTCATGAAACAGGCGCTGAATCTGAATCTCACGCTGCCCATGCTTTATCCCGGTATCAACGTACAAACCGCACCCAACGATGCCTATCCGATTGAGAAGCTTCAGTTGATTCAATTCAATGGTTCGAGGTATGAGCCGATTGGCAACGTGTTCGGCAACGCCAAGTAACGAAAAAAACAGCCGGCATATGCCGGCTGTTGAATGGTTAATGCCAGAAGCCTAGCGTCAAGATCTTTCTCGACGCCAGGCCATTTTTTGTTTATGTCTTGGCGGGCCAGTAAGTCTTGCGGACTTCGCCTTTCAGGAGCTTACCAGTGGGTGTGCGGGGTAATGTTTTTACAAAATCGACCGTCTTGGGCGCTTTATAAGAGGCAACTTTTGATTTGGTGAAGTCAATGATTTCCTGTGCCAGTTCGGCAGTGGGTTTGTAGCCGCTGGCAAGCGTGACGACCGCCTTGACCTGTTCGCCCATCTCGGCATCAGGGACTCCGATCACAGCGATGTCCAGTATGGCGGGATGTAAGGCAAGGGCGTTTTCTATCTCTTGTGGGTATATGTTGACGCCACCCGAGATGATCATGAAAGCCTTGCGGTCTGTGAGGAACAGAAATTCATCCGAATCCACATGGCCAATGTCACCGACGGTGGTCCATGTGGGGTGTTCCGGATGTTGGGTGGAGCGGGTTTTCTCCGGGTCGCCATGGTAAGCAAAGGGCATGATATCGCGTTCGAAATAAACGAGTCCATCCTCCCCTGTTCGCAGTTCCTGGCCAGCGTCATCGCAAATGTGAATCGTTCCCAAGGCTGCCTTGCCCACTGAGCCCGGCTTCTGTAGCCAATCCTGCGGGCGGATGATGGTCATGCCATTCACTTCGGTGCACGAGTAATATTCGTATAGAACCGGGCCCCACCATTCGATCATCTGGTGCTTCACGTCCATCGGGCATGGGGCTGCGGCATGAATGGCCACTTTCATGCTGCTAACGTCATACCGTGCCCGGACGCTGGGATCGAGCTTGAGCATGCGCACGAACATGGTAGGCACCCACTGGCTAACCGTGATTTTGTATTTTTCGATGGCCCCCAATGCGGTTTCGGGGTCAAACTTGTCCATCACAACCGCCGTGCCTCCCAGTGCCTGAACCGAGGCGCAGGTGCGCAGCGGGGCGGCATGGTAGAGCGGAGCTGGTGAGAGATAGACGGTGTCCTTGTTGCAACCGAAGTGACCACTGAACATCGACACCATTGTGTCGCCCGGTTCGGACACCTGGCGTTCTGGTAATGGGGGCCTAACCCCCTTGGGCCTCCCGGTGGTACCAGACGAGTAGAGCATGTCGGCCCCACGGGGCTCGTAGGCAGGGCGCGCGGTGGAGGATGATTCCAGGATTTGTTCCATGGACTCAAAACCTTGCACGCCGGAAGAAAAGGAAACCCGATACTGCAGCGAAGGGAGGTCGTTCCAAACTGCGTTTAGGTCAGCGCCAATGTTGCCCAGGAATAGGCATTTGGCTCCAGAGTTTTCAAGGATGTAGCGGACCTCATCTGATCGGAGATGAAAATTGACTGAAGTAATATACAAACCGGCGCGCTGCGCGGCCCAATACACATCAAAGACGCGCGGGTCGTTGTCAGACAGCAGCGCGACGACGTCGCCACGTTGGAAACCCTTACTTCTAAGCCAGTTTGCAATGCGAAGTGAGCGTTCCTCAAGTTGAGCGTAAGTAACCTCCAGGCCGCTGGTGGCCATGATCAGTGCAGGCTTGTTCGGGGTGGTGAGTGCGTGTATTCCAGGAAACATGGTCTCTATTTGGTTTGTTGAAGAGGGCTATCGTGAATCTCCAACCCATATTTTTCAATCGTCGTTCCAGACGATTCTACGATTACCTATATCGTCTTTTTTGACGATGGTTAGAGCTATCAAAAATTGTCAAACTAAACAAGTACTCTTCAAGGGAGTGTCGGTGTCATTAAGTTTGGAAAGATCAATCGGCTCCCAAAAGAATGGGACTTCGTAGTGCTTTGTTCATCAGATGAAGTAGTCCTTGAACGGTAAATTTGTCTTTCGGACTTCTTGCATGAATGCTGATGACCATAGGGATTAGAACGTTAATCCAATTTTTTTTGAAATATGTTTCTCAACCTGGAACTGAAGTAATGGCTATTCAATTTCGTCGCTCTTGGATGGATCCTGACTTGGAGCTTTATCGAGACACGGTGATTCGCTTCATCGATGAAGAAATGCTGCCGGATGATGAGGCCTCACGAAAGCGCGGCCACGTTGGACATGATATTTGGCGCAAGGCGGGCGCGGCAGGATTGCTATGCACAGACATCCCCGACCAATGGGGCGGTGGTGGAGGTGACTTCCGACATGAAGCTGTGTTCTATGAGGAAATGGCTCGCCGCAGTCTGACGGGAATGAACGCATCGGTGCATTCAATCGTCGCGCACTATTTTCTCAATCACGGAACCGATGCGCAAAAGCAGCACTACCTGCCTCGTCTGGCAAGTGGCGAACTGGTTGGAGCCATTGCGATGACTGAACCGGAAACCGGTTCGGACCTCAAGGGGATTCGCATGCGTGCAGTTCGTGACCACGATCACTACGTACTCAACGGTTCAAAGACATTCATTTCGAACGGATATCTCGCAGGAGTGGTGTTGGTGGTCTGCAAGACTGATGCAACCCAGGCGACGGCTGGGACCTCGATACTGATCGTTGACACAGAAAATTGTTCAGGTTTTCGTGTTGGACGTTTGCTCGACAAGATCGGTCTGAAGGCACAAGATACGGCGGAACTTTTCTTTGACAACGTGAGGGTTCCCGCTGACCGACTGCTTGGCGAAGTGCAGGACAAGGGTTTTTATCAGTTGATGGCAGACCTCCCATATGAGCGGTTGGTCATCGGCGTCACAGCGGTTGCTGCGATGGAAGGGGCTTATGAGGCCACTTTGCAATACGTGCGCGAACGCAAGGCATTTGGCCAGTCTGTTGCAGACTTTCAGAACACCAAGTTCAAGTTGGCGGAGGTGGCGACCGAAATTCAGGTTGGACGCTCCTTTATGGACCGCTGCGTGGAAGACCTTGTTGCGGGTAGACTGGACACGGCCACCGCTTCCATGGCCAAGCTCTGGGGCTCGGAGACCCAAGGGCGTGTGATTGACACCTGTTTGCAGCTGTTTGGCGGCTACGGTTATATGAATGAGTACCTGATTGGCCGCATGTATACCGACGCGCGCATTCAGCGTATTTATGGAGGCACTAGCGAGATCATGAAAGAAGTGATCTCGCGCGCCATGTGATATATCACCAAACGTGATATTATCAATTTTCTGGAGCGGGTAGCAAAGCTGACTGCTGATCTTCTGGAAATTTGGTTGCTGTGGCCTGTAAGCAATTGTGACAAGAATTTATTGAGAGATTCACAGTTCTCAGGAGACAGTTAATGACCGCTCTTGGGGGTGTCTTGACGCATCTGTTCTCATGTCTGTAGATGGTTTCGACATGACGACAACCCTGAGAGTTTCCGCTCGCTACAGCTGTCGCAGAGCGCGGCATCGGGTTTCGCGGATTTTGAAAAAGATAAACGGTAAATAGTCCGTCTTAGCGGTGCGTGGTCTGCTTTGCATTTGAAAGCCTCTAAGTCTATGGAGACAAAGAACCTTAAACAATTTTCAGGGGTGGGCTTACTTGACGTTACAATCGTGTTCGTAAATGCAGTGGGTCAATGGTTGGTACTGTATAAAAGAACCCAGTGTGCTTTTATACAGTTAACATAATATACAGAGAGTATGTATACGTATGTCAAAAATAGGCGGGCAATGCCACCTGATTGAGAGGGGAGACCAGTGGATAGATGCTTGGAAAATTGCGTCTTTCAGATATACCCCACTTACTATGCTACATGCATAATGTCAGTTGTCAAGAGAAATGCGTATTTCAACACGGAATCGCAAAATAAATCATGTTTTAATAAGTC
>JAUSDQ010000237.1 GCA_030650525.1 Sulfuricaulis sp. | reverse complement strand
CAGGCGTTACCTGGCACCCTGCTCTATGGAGCCCGGACTTTCCTCCACCCGGCCACGCGAACGTGGTCGAGCAGCGGCTGTCTGGCCGACTCCAGGAGTCATTATAACCAGTCGGCGCTGCCAGCGCGCGTTTTTTCATGCTGGCGCCGGCCCGACATTGAAACCCACAGCCAGGCGCGGTCGATGGGATTCATGGCGGGTGACTGCGTGCATGAGTGCGGGTGAAAAAAATACAAATAAGCCGGCGCGAGGCGCAATCACCACCTCCTCCGTCCCCGGCTGCAACACCAGCTTGCCGGATTGCGGCGGCACATCGATATAATAAACGCCCGCAAGCAATTCATCAGCGTCGTCGTGCGTATGCGCACCGGTGGTATCCCCCGGGTGCATGATATTGAGCCACCAACCCAGGCGCAGATCTTTTTTCGGGCGGTTCAGGATGTGTGCCGCCTGGGCCGTGGCCAAATCCAGAATCACGCGCATTTCCGGTATCGATTCGAGCGCCACGTAGAGGTTTTCATAGCGCCCGCCCAGATAGTGATTGCGGTGGACAATGTCGCCCGGCAACAGCGACTCGATGCGTACGCGCAGAATCGCGTTCAATGCGTCGCAGTCCCGGCACTCACTTATTATGATACAACACCGGGCGTGCATTACTTTCGGGGTTTTTCGCTGGGGGGAAAAAGATCACCGAGTTTATCCCGCGCCACATCCGCCTGGCCGTCGGCGGCTTGGGCGCCGCCAAACAGGTCATCGAGCCTGGCCTTGGCGACCTGCGTTTTGTCGTCACCGCGCGCGCGGTAGGCGTTGGGTCGGGGTTTGAACCAGTCGCAGAAATTCGCGCCATCCTTGTCGCGCACTTCTTCCGCCCGCTCCTCGCGACATCGGCTTGTCAGGCGCGGGTCGTAAAACTCGCACGACCGGCAGGCGTGCAGGTAGGCGCGGCACTTCGGGCATTCCGCGAGCCGGCTCAAGGGCAAAGGCAGCTCGGCCAACGAAGCGCCGCATTTCCAGCAAACCAGATCCGTCGCGAATCGCATAAAAAAGTTCTGATTAGTTAATCTGAACCGCCAAAAGCCAGTACAATAAATAATATCCATTTCCGCATGACGAATCTCCTGATTTTATGATTACCGGGGTACTCTGCCGCCGACGTAATGCTCAGCCTAATACCGCTCCGGCCCGCCGGTCAAACACCAGGCATGGATCCATGTTGGCGGTAAAATCGATATCGAATAACGCTATTTGAATTCATGGCACTTGCGCAAGACATCGCCGCCTCCTTCGATATGGGTGGACGGATACAAAGCGTCCGTCCGTACGGACATGGACTGATCAACGATACCTTCGTCGCGATCACCGACACCGGGCACCGGGCGATTCTGCAGCGCGTTAACCGCCACGTGTTTGCGCACCCCGAGCACATCATGGAAAACCTGCGTGTGCTCATGGATCATATCAGCCACCGCGTGAGCGGCGGCCAGACCGGGGCGCGCGAGTTAAAGCTACCCGAGATATTCCTATCACGCGCCGGAAAGGATTTTCTGATCGACGCGCAAAGCGGTTTCTGGCGCGCGCTGGGTTATATCGAGAATACACGCACGCTGGAGAGGATCACCGACACACGTCAGGCGGAAGAAGTCGGCTTTGCGCTGGGCCGGTTCCATGCGCTGGTTCACGATCTTGATCCCGCCCGGTTACATCAAACCCTGCCCGGTTTTCACGATGCACCGAACTACTTGGCGCGGTTTACGCAAACCTCCGCCCAAAAAACACCGGACAGCGCCGAACTGAAATATTGTTTCGCGTTTGTCGAGGAGCGCCGAAACCTGGCACAGGTGCTTGAAACCGCCAAGCGTGAGAGAAAGCTCGTGATTCGCCCGATCCATGGCGATACCAAGATCGATAATTTTCTATTTGATATAACCACCGGCCTGGCTGTGAGTCTCATCGATCTCGACACGGTACAACCGGGGCTCATTCATTTCGACGTCGGTGACTGCCTGCGATCCTGCGCCAATCTCGCCGGTGAATCGCCGGCGGATATCGGTGCCGTGCGATTCGACCTCGATATCTGTCGCGCCATTCTCCAGCATTACCTGGCCGAAACACGAAGCTTCCTGACGCAACTCGATTACGAGTATTTATATGACGCGATCCGCCTCATTCCTTTCGAGCTGGGTCTGCGTTTTCTCACCGATCACCTGGAGGGCAACCATTACTTCAAGACCGACTGGCCGGGCCAGAATCTCCACCGGGCGCGGGTACAGTTTCAATTGGTCGCCGACATCGAGAAAAAAAGCAAACCGGTCAAAGCGCTCATCGCCAGTTTTGCCGAAGTATAAAAACCGCGTCAAGACTTTCTCCGAGATAGACGAGAATAAAATTTGACAGGATTTACAGGATTAAAATTAGGATTAACAGGGCAAACCGGAAACAGACGAAGACGCTTACCGGCACCGCTGCATGTTAGGCGCATCGGCGACAACCCGGCTTCGCCCTGTTAATCCTGTCTACTTCATTTTGTTAGTGATTCTATGAAGGCAGAAAGAGGTCAATTGGCCAATTCCGGATAATGAAACCAGGCATCGGATGCCTCATTTTTGCCTGTACTAGAGGTAAGTATCGGACATCGTCCTCAGTCCGGTAATTACGCATATCGGACGGTTACGCTTGCATGTCGGAGACATCCAATAGAACGCGCGGGCACGGCCAGGCCCAGTCTGTTTATATCATGGCCGGGTCTTGCCCATGGTGCCGGTATTCCGGATATTTTCTGTTGATCTGGACGGTGCCTAAAGGGCAAAATGCGCCCTTTCGTTTCGGGTCGCGGCAGGTCACCCACCGGACTGATACGTTATCCATCTAACTTAACTTTGAAAGAGAGGAAAAATCGATGAAGCTGATTCTGTTAGGCGCCCCGGGCGCGGGCAAGGGCACGGTCGCGAAACAATTAACCCAGTTGGACGGTTCCGTACAAATTTCCACTGGCGACATCCTGCGTGGCGCCGTACAGGCCGGCTCAGATCTCGGCAAACAGGCCAAGGCCTACATGGATCGTGGCGATCTGGTGCCCGATGAACTCATCATGGGCATCATGGAAAAACGCCTGCAGGATCCCGACTGCAAGAAGGGTTTTTTGCTCGATGGTTTTCCGCGCACCATACCCCAGGCCGAGGCCCTGAAAAAGCTGCTGGTGAAAGCCGGCATCAAGCTCGACATGGCGGTCAACATCGACGTGCCGCGTAACGTAATTCTCGACCGTCTGACCACCCGCCGCACCTGCTCGAATACTAAGTGCCAGGCTATCTACAACGTCAAAAGTATGCCACCAAAGAAAGCCGGCGTCTGCGACAAGTGCGGCAGCCCCGTGGTGCAGCGCGAAGACGAGACCGAAGCGGCGATCAGCCACCGCCTCGATACTTATAATAAGAAAACCGCCCCGCTTATCGGCTTCTACGAGAAGGAAGGCATTCTGCTCACGGTCAGCGCGACTTCCAGTGAAGCGGTGATCGCCGCGATCAAAAAGAAACTCGCCGCCTAAATTCTTACCTAGAATAAGGGATCGGCCTGTGTTTGCCATGTTAGGGCAGGACACAGGCCGACCTTATTTTTTTGCCGAATAGACGATTCCCGCCGTCTGCATGGATATTTCTGGTTCTCTCCCCCTCCCGCCTATAACGGCACCAAAATTGCATAACCCCACAGCAGGGGACTGCGTGCAGCCCCCAAGATGCTGATTTATAGACGTATTGCCTGCAAGCAAATTGCGGACAGCTATTATCTATATATGCCTAGATACAGCGGTCTACAGCTGCCGATCCATTTATACATACGAGGCTTGATTATCATGCGACAGATTGTTGCCATTGTCCTTCTCACATTCATGGCGGTCTTCAGTGCCTACGGCACCACCACCAACGACGATATCCAGCAAGGTATTTTCGATTCCTATCTCAAACTTGCCAACGAAGGGGATGTGGTAGCGCAGTACGTGGTGGCACAACGCTACGAAACCGGCAAGGGTACCGAGAAGAATCTGGAAAAGGCATACTATTGGTACGCAAAGGCGGCCGATCAGCGTTATCCCCTGGCGCTGGCCAAGCTTGAGGAGCAGAAGAAACAACAAGCAAAGGCGGCGGAACCGGCTCCGGCTGCAAAACCGCCGGCAAAATCAGCCGTCCCCACACCAGCCCTGAAAGAGGCGCAGGTCAAGCCAGAGCGGGCGAAGAAAGCGGTTGCACCCCAGCAGGAACCCGTTGCCAAGACCAAAGTGAAACCGGCGACAGCGGCTATTCAGGTGCAAACATCGCCCGTTCAGGTAAGTAAACCCAAGCCAGCGGCGCCGGCTGCCCAGAAAGAAAAGGAAGTGGTCAAACAGGAGGTAATACCACCGTTTCCCGTGGTCTCTGCCAAGGCACCGATAGCTGAAGAACCGCCATCGCCCTCGATCAACGTAATACCGGCCCTCCTGAGTGGAAAATGGAAACGGAATCGGCAGGACGTGGAATTTCTCCCTTCTTCGCGGGCCGCCTGTCTGCAAAGCAGCAATGTTGAGGCCGTGTGTTTCTCCCAGGAACTTACGCGCAACCTGGACAATGCCGGCTTAACCTACAACGTCAAATCCGTCATTTCCGGCATCAATAACAAGGAAGCCAAATTCAACCTGCGCTTCATCTACAATGTCGTGCACATAGCCGGAAAGCCCTTCGAGCAACCGAATGGCATGCCCAGCGAAATCAACGATATGATCGCGAAAACCGGCTGGCAGGAACCGGGGATTGGCATGGAATGCCGTATGCGCGATGAGCGTTCACTTACTTGTACTCGTTCCGATCGTAAAATGACTTATCAATTCGTTCGCGAATAGCCAAGCTTTCATGGGCATATCAATCGCATTCCGAAATTCCCTTAAGCGTATTGGTCGAACAGACGGAAGAACGGAGAGCGGAATACGGAGAAGAGAAGAAGGTGAATTATGAATAACGTATTTCACGGCACACTGACCTTGCTGTTAACGATCTGCCTCTGTTCAGCGGCATACGCCGAGTCTGATGGAAAAAATATTCAGGATGCGGAATTCAAATTCAGAATTCAGATGACATCGGCCCTGAACAACGATCCTAAGGCGCAATTCCTGGTAGCGGAGATGTACGAGCAAGGCATGGGTACGCCACAGAATATAAGAATGGCTCACCTGTGGTACAGCAAGTCAGCCAATCAAAGCTACAAGCCGGCGGTTGAAAAGCTGGCCAACTGGGAGCGCGAAAAACAACAAGCAGAAGCGCGTTCCGGCGAGCGCGCCGATCAACAGAAACGCCGTCAGGCGGAAGCGGAAGCGGTTGCGGCCAAGGCCGAAAGGGAACGCGCTGCTCTGCAGAAACGCCAACAGGCCGAAGCCGAGGCGACGGCTGCCGCGGCCAAGGCCGCGCGGGAACGCGCCGATCAACAGAAACGCCGTCAAGCTGAAGCCGAAGCCGCCGCGGCGAAGGCCGCAAAAGAACGTACCGATCAACAGAAACGCCAGCGGGCCGAAGCCGAGGCGGCGGCCGTCACGGCGGCAAAAGCCGAACGGGAGCGTTCCGAAGAGCAGAGGCGCCGTCAGGCCGAGGCCGAGGCGGCGGCCGCCGCCAAAGCCGCTCAGACCGTTGAGGTGGCGCCTGCGGTCAAGGAAAAACGTGCCGCCCCCGACCAGTCGAGAGATAAAGCCAAGACAAGTGAAAAGAGCGCCGAGAAAGGCTCTGCGGAATTCCGGGCCAATCCGTGCAATTCAGCGACAGCGAAATTCACTTCCACTTGTCAATAATGTAACGGAGTAATTTACGTTGTGCCGGGTTCCCCGGCACAGTGTCTTCCAGCTTACTCGCAAGTCGAGAGGAATCTCGCCGAGGGTCCTTTGCAGGGATTTGCCGTAAATAAGGCCGGTTCAGAATTATTTTCACCCGCGGCTGTCTCAGCATCGGCACTTTGAGAGGGTCGGCTGACATCGGCTGGTTGGGAAGCGGCGGTGTTGGCTGATACCGCTGACTGAGGGGGCGTCTCGAGTTCAGACCTTTTCTGTTGCGCCAGCACGGCCACCTTAGCGGCGCGGGCTTCCTGTCTGGCCTTCTCAGCCGCGAACGCCAACTGATTCACTCTCTCCTGTTCCCGGGCCAGCTCCGCCTCATGCTCCGCGGCCTGGGCACGTTCACGTGCATTCGCTGCTTCCAGCAAGGCCTGACGCTCACGTTCCGCCGACTTGGACATGGCCAGCGCCGCATCGCGCTCACGTTGCATACGCTTCGCTGTTATATCCAACTGGCGGTCCCTTGTTGAAACGACTGGATGATTACCCGATTTGCGTGACGGGGACGGTGCCCCTGACTTCTTGGATGGCTCGGCCATATCAAGCTTCTGCTCGAATATTTTCGACTTTGCACCCGCTACCGCTGCCGCCCGACTGGGAGAATTCTGTGATGATATATTCGGTGCTCGGGATATTAGCGCTGATGAGGGACGCAAAATACTCCAGGCAAGCCCCGCCATCAATAACAGACCTATGACAGCCATGGCGGGGGAAAATCGTCTGATCGGATGAGGAACGCGATCGCGGCTAGGCAACTCCGCCAGCCAGTCCAGTCGCTTTGTGTCCCTTGGAAGTTGTGTAACGGCTGCCTCCGCTCGATCCTTCCGATCGGATAAAAGAGGTGCCACGCCTTTTACATTCAAGGGTACACCCGACACATCCTGTTTGAACGTCCCCCACAAAATATTACGTTTCTGCTCAAGCGACTCATCCGGTGGATCGGGCTTTACTCGAGATTTATCGATCTCAACAAGGGATAGCGCTGTTTCAGATATCGCGTCAATGAGCGGTAACAGGGTGGCTCCATTAACCTGTCTTAATACATTGGCATTGTTCACCGATAATTTCGTAGTCATCACGGACGAGCACGGCGCCATGACAACCGTCTTCGATTCAGCTGCCATCCGCGATGGTCGCGTTTGCTTCGCGGTTATCGTGCTTGCCACGTTGCCCGGTGAATATTGCCCCCTGATCGCAACTTGCGCGGATTTTTCCATCGTTGGCCCCGCCGCCGGCGGAACATTTATCGTCTTGCGGTTTAATTCTTTCCCCATGGCATCGGGCATCGCTATCGCCGGCACAGAGGTTTTTTTCTCCGTTGAGTTTTTTCGTCCGCGGTAACCCTTTCCGGCAAAAACCGGTAAAGCGCCGTGTATTTCACGCTCACTCGCTACTTGTCCAATGAGCTCTCCGGTGACAACAGCGGCCTGTTCGGCGTAGGCATAGACCAGAGCAAAATCGCATAGAAGATTAATAAGCCTCGGAATTCCGCGGCAGAGATTGAAAACAGCATCACAGGCATCGTCGGTGAAAAGTTCGCTTTCGCCTCCCGCCACGATAATGCGATGACGTATATAACCGTGCGTTTCTTCGAGGCTGAGAGCAGCCAGATGATAATCCACGGCTATCCGCTGGGCGAACTGCTCCAGCTCGGGCCTCCGCAATATTTCGCGCAACCGAGGCTGGCCAACGAGAATTATTTGCAATAGCAGATTCTTTTCGGAGTTGATATTGGAAAGCATCCGCAGTTCTTCGAGCGCAGCGGGAGACAGATTTTGCGCTTCATCGATAATCAGTAGCGTCCGCTGATGGCGCGCATAACGCTCAATCAAGTAATCGATAAAAATCTGATATTGCTCGGCTCTGGTTTTGTTGCCGTCCGCCAAATTGAACGCGTACAGTATCCAGCGCAACAACTCACCGAAGGAAGAATGGGTATTGGTGATCAGACCGATCGAGACATCGTCTCCCATCCGGTGCAACAGGCGGCGCAGCAGGGTTGTTTTACCCATGCCGGCCTGTCCGCTGAGAACGCAGAAACCGGCCTTGTTTTCCAGGCTGTACTCAAGCAGGGAAATAGCCATCTCATGCTGCTGGCTCAGATAGAGATAGGCCGGGTCGGGCAGCAAGGAAAACGGCTTCTCCCTCAGCCCGTAAAACGACTGGTACATTGTTACCTACCCTCTTATCGCGATGGATTCTCGATGCCTGGTTCTGTTTGCCTTCGGAACCCATTCTGCCGGATCCACGTCCGGTCTTTCATTTGATTGTGTTTATTGTCTTCCTCCTGGATACCCAAAATCAATCTTTGGGCCGGGGGCGTCGACTCAAGTCGTTCATTTTAAACAATTAAGGCATACGAGACGGTGCCTCTCGTGGTCCGAAATGAGAAAAAATCCGTCCCGGTCGTGACCATGTCCTGCGACAAAAAAAAACCCGGCATGCGCCGGGTTTTCAGCCGATCCCCTACTGAACTAGGGAATAATCAGCAGGACCTTGACGGTGCTGTCGACAAATTTTCCATCGACATAACCGATCGCCTCGGGATTGCTCGCTACCCAGCTTTTGACTTCGGCATCATCGCCAATTTCACGCGGGGGTTGGGCCTTGCCGGTAAAAAGCAGCTTCGACCAGTACACCCTGAGGGCGGACTCTTCTTTCTTGATGACCACGCTGTAGAACTTCTTGTGTGCCGGACTGGCCAAGTTCTGATCGACGGGGATGGCGCGCCTTCCATTGGGAAACACACCGACCTTGGCGAGATAGATATCCGCCGCCTGATCCACGGTAATGCCCGACAGACTATTGCTGGGATGAACGATAATCGCCAGTGCCGCCTGTGCCGGTGCGGACCCTGCCCACAGCAAGAACATGATCGAGATCGCCCAAAATTGTTTTAGTGTTTTCATTAAGAATTCTCCTAGAACACCACGTCAATAGTGATGCCGTAAAACATGACGTGATCGCCCTTATCCTTGACAGCGGCGCCATTGGGATTCGCAATCAGCAAACCACGCGTGCCTTTATCGGGGGTGATCTTCTGTGCCTCGAATTTGAGGGCAGAGCCGCTACCCACTTCATAACGCAAACCCAGCGTCTTCGATGATTGCTTGAGCGGAGTGCCAAGCAAAGTTTTTGGATTGCCGTTATCGCTAATCCGCGCGGTGGTGAAAAGCGGCAGCCACTTGCCGAAACGGTAGCCCAGGGTGGCGTAGGAGGCCTTCTGGTTGGGGAAGGCAAAATTCGCCGATCCCTCAATTTCACGCTTGGCCACCTCTGAATAGAGCACAATGTTTTTCCAGTCCATGGCCACACCGGCGCTGGAGAATTTCGTTTCGTCGCTGAACACACCCAAGGAGCTTGCATTCACCTGTGTTTTTAGCGCACCGAGGCGAACGGTGAAAATATCAGAACTTAGACTCAAGTTGAAACCATGTAGCTCGTCAGCCGTAAACCCGACGTTGTAAATCGATCCGGCCGCTTGACCCAGGGCCGACAAGGCCTCCTGAGGAGCGACGGTCGTGGCGCCACGGCTCACGCCGAAGTACGGCTGAAAGAGCAGGGTCATGTCACCGAATCTCAACTTCGCCAGCATATCCAATCCATTCAGGGCGGAAATAGGATTCAGGCTGTACACCTCCTGCGGCGGCCGGATCCAGGGATAGGCGTAACCGACTTCGTAATAATCAGAGATTAGAAAAGTCGGAAACTTGATCTTGCCGGCGCGGATACTGACCGGTTCGTTCACACGGTAGGTGACGAATGCCCAGTCAGCTTTGACGTTGGAGTTGTCCTCGCGTGCCTTGGCCAGCAGCTGGCCGGTGATGGAGACATCTTGATTCACCTTGGCCGAGATCTGCACTCCCAGGCGTGAATCGGCGGTGAATCCGGGCGTGCTCTCAATTGACCCGTCCTGGGACACGGCGTTGGAGTTGGTCAGCAACTGCTTGTCCGCGTAGGTCGCGCCTGCTGTCAAAAAACCGCTCAGCGATACACCCTCTAGACCGGTTGCCGCCATGGCGGGAAGCACCTGCCACACCAAGCTGATACCCAAGATTCCTACTATTTTTTTGCTCATAGATCAAGTCCCCTAGCAGATTTCTAATAATCCAAATACATCCTACACACATATATAGATGTTTTGGTAATAATTGCCACATAACCGGGGCGCCCACGGTTTAGTCACTTCTCCCTCTTCCATTCCGGTCAATGAAAAGAAAAATCACCGCGTCTTTCCTTGATTATTCGTGATTTCACGACCGGTGAGTGGATGTCACCCTGAACACTAGCGCCTTGGCAGAGAAAGCGCTTGCCGCCAGGTATGACACGCAGGCCACGCATTACCCGCGCCATCATAGTGGCGGCACCGCAACATGGGTTCCGGTCATTGATGACACAGGTTTGAAACTAGAACGGGAAGGTAATCAGAATTCGATACGAACGGTCCGTGACTTCAGTGCTCCCCAGACGTGTTTCCGATTCGGACATCGAACTCGCCATCTTCGGTGAATAATTCCATGGCTTTGTTTCGACCGCCAGATCCACTTTCACGCGGCGCGGGTCGTAATGCAAACCGGTCCACAAACGCTTGCTGTCTCCCAACCAGGATGAAAGCGGAGTGTCCTTCAACATATAACCTACACCGAATCCCGTGGTGGTGCCGTTGATGTCATTCTGAAATCGGTAAGCGCGCCAGTTACCCCGCGGATAGCGGCCATAGACCAGGCCCGTGCTGGTCAGGCGGTTGGGGCTCCAGTCAAATGACGCATTGAATTGTTTAGGCTCGGCATGGGAGACAAGCGAGTCGGCCTGGGCGACTAATTCAAAAACGCCGACAAAGGCAAACACCGCCGCCAGGAAAAAATTTCGGTTCACCGGTCAACCCCCGATTCATGCCTACACCGACATTACGAGCAACAGTCATGCCATCGGGGTCGAAATCAGCATAAAAGTGACCATTCTTTGTATTCTCAGATCGCCCGAATTTAGGATCCCACAAGTTTATGATCGATGGATATTCCAGCAAAGGAAAACGGTGTACCCAGGGTTATACCCTTGGAAACCGCGATATGGCATCGTTCTCGGGAGGGACCGGCGGAACGCCGGCCGGTATCACACGCAACCCGTGGGTTTTGGCAGGCCGCCGTACTTGGTGATGGGTTTCATCGGACCCGTCATCCAGAGTTTGAACATTTCTTTCTGATCGGCTTCGAGATACTTGGCGAATTTCCGGATTGGCGGGACAACGCCGAACGCTTCGTAATACTCACGCGCCTTGGAGATGTGATTCCACCTCACCTCATCCAGCGCCAGGCCATCCACATCGGCCATGGCCCGGGCAATTTCCGGCGTCCACGTGTCCCTGTCGAGGAGATAACCGTCACCGTCGCGTTCTGGAATCTGCATAACAAACCTCTCGCACTATTTCGATTGATCGAATATTGTGCTTTATCTGAGTGAAACAGTCAACTATTAGCGAGGGGTTTCTCGGCAGCGTGAGCTGTGCATGCTCATGGGGCATAACAGCGCAGCAGAATCTCATAGGCCCCGCGGATGGCGCGGAAACATTCCGGGTCGCCGCCCTTGTCGGGATGATGCGTCGCCGCCAGTCGCCGGTAACTCTGCTTGACCGCTTCCCAAGGTGCATCCGCAGGCAGTTCCAGGATTCTCAGCGCCTCCAGGCGTTCGTCGATCGCGAGATACCGCTCCATGAATCGATTGAGCATGATTTCGACATCCGCGCGACCGGTCTGGCTGAAATTGTCCCAACTGAGGTAGTACTCGCGCAACGGCGCCACGGCATTACCGGTGGGCAGCGCAGAAATCCCCGTGGCCAGCACCGGCTCCAATCTTATATCCAGTGGTGATATGGAAAGAAACCAGCCATCGCGAAAGAGCTCAGTCTGCAACTGATACAACGCATTCATCACCAGGAAATGCTTGCGGAACAGCACCAGGTTCGGACTTTCACCGTCGAAGGCAAAGGCCTGGTCGTATTCCTGCAGGCGCTGGATCAGATCGTGCTCGCTCAGACCGGTGGGAGAAACTTTGATCAGGGCCAGAATTGAGGCTTTGAAGGGGTTTTCCTGCATTCATGAAAATATAGACCATTCGCACTCCCGGTCACAGCAAAGGGCATAACGGCGGCCAGACATTCTCCAGCATTTTCTGTTGCGCCTGGGCGGCGGCATGAATCCCGTCCGGTTGCATCAGTTCAGGGTTCGCGGCGATGCCATCGAGAATGAACGGTGCCAGCGCGACCTTTTGCTCGACCGCTATCTCGCGGTAGATGCGCCGGAACCTTTCGGTATAGCTTTTGCCATAGTTAGGCGGGAGCTGCATACCGATCAGCAATACCCGCGCATGGATGGACTTGGCTTTCTTGACCATCGCGGTGATGTTATGTTTCATCTGCGCCAGCGAGAGTCCGCGCAGACCGTCGTTGCCGCCCAGTTCGATGAGGACAATCTCCGGCTGGTGCTCGGCCAGCAGCCTGGGCAGGCGGGCGAGACCGTTCGCCGTGGTGTCGCCGCTGATACTGGCGTTGACGACCTGGTAATCGAGTTTTTCCCGTATGAGCCGCTGGCCGAGCAGCGCAACCCAGCCGGAGTTCACGTCCATGCCGTAAGCCGCGCTCAGGCTATCGCCCACGACCAGCAGCGTGCGCGCCGCCGCCGGCAACGGCAACAGTCCGATCAACAACAGTATGGCAAGAAAGAAACGGCGCATGTCAGAACACCTGAATGGGGTCATTGTCTCGGCGACTCAAGTCTCGAAACGGGTCAATACCGCTGAAGGTGTGCTCGACATCTTGTCGGGAGTGAATCTCAATATCAAGGCCGGTGAACGTGTGGCGATTATCGGCGTGTCGGGGTCGGGTAAATCCACCTTGCTGGGTCTGCTGGCCGGACTCGATTCCCCCACGCAAGGCGAGGTGCTGCTCGCCGGCGAACGGCTCGATCTGCTCGACGAAGACGGTCGGGCCCGGGTTCGCGCCGGACGCGTCGGATTCGTGTTCCAAAGTTTTCAGTTGTTGCCGGGCCTGACGGCGCTCGAAAACGTGATGCTGCCACTCGAACTCGCCGGTTTTGCCGAGCCCGAAAACGCGGCGCGCGAGCTGCTGACGCGCGTCGGCTTGGGTGCACGGCTGACACATTATCCACGCCAACTTTCCGGCGGCGAACAACAGCGCGTGGCCATCGCGCGCGCTTTTGCCATGAAGCCGGCGGTTCTGTTTGCCGATGAGCCCACCGGTAACCTCGACAGCGCCACCGGTGCGCGCGTGATCGACCTGCTGTTCGACCTCAACCAGGAGCAGCGCACGACCCTGGTACTGGTAACACATGATGAAAGTCTGGCCGCGCGTTGCGAGCGCCACATTCATCTCGATGCCGGGCGTATCGTCGATCACCGCTAACCGATGCGCGGAGTGAAAAATTTCCGTCTGGCCCTGCGACTGCTGGCGCGCGACTGGCGCGCGGGTGAGCTGCGCATCCTCGCCGCCGCGGTGATCATTGCCGTCGGCGCGGTCACCGCCATCGGATTTTTCAGCGACCGCTTGAACCGCGCCATGACCTATCAATCGGCCGATCTGCTGGGTGCCGATATGCAGCTGACCAGCCCCGATCCAGTGCCGGCGGAATGGCTCAAAGCCGCCGCGGATCAGGGGCTGCGACAGACCCAAACGCTGGAGTTTACCAGCGTGGTGCTGCAGGGTGACAAGCTGCAGCTATCCAGCGTCAAGGCCGCGGCGGCGGGATATCCGCTGCGCGGTGTACTGCGTACGGCACCGGCGTTGTACTCGCCGGAGATGAAAGTTCGCGACATTCCCGTTTCCGGCACCGCCTGGGTTGAGGCGCGTGTATGGCAGGCACTCGGTCTCACTGTCGGCGGCCCGATCGAGATCGGTTCAGCCCGCTTCACCGTCGCGCGCGTACTGACTTATGAGCCGGGGCGCGCGGGCAGCTTCTTTGCCTTTGCACCGCGGGTGTTGATCAATCAAGCCGACGTCGCGCGCACGGGCGTCGTCCAGCCGGGCAGCCGCGTAAATTACCAATATCTCTTCGCCGGCAGCGATACCGATCTGGCGCGTTACAAGAATTGGCTCGAGGCACGCCTCGGACCCCATCACCGGCTGCTCGACGTGCGCGATGGCAACAGCACCATCGGCCGGTCGCTGGGGCGCGCCGAGCGCTATCTCGGACTCACCAGTGTGCTGGCGGTGTTGCTCGCAGGCGTGGCCATTGCCATGGGTGCGCGCCGCTACAGCGAACGCCACTTCGATATGAGCGCCATGCTGCGCTGCTTCGGTGCCACGCAGCGGGACATCGTTAGGCTTTTTGTCCCGCAGTTCCTGCTGCTCGGGCTCGTGGCGAGCGCGGCCGGTTGCTTCTTCGGCTGGCTCACGCAGGAAGCGATTTTTTATCTGCTGAAGGATTTGCGTCCCGCGGGCCTGCCGCCCGCCGGTGCGGCGCCGGTGATATTCGGATTTTTTACCGGCCTGCTTACGCTCGTCGGATTCGCGCTGCCGCCGTTGCTGCGCTTGAAGCGCGTATCGCCGCTGCGGGTACTGCGGCGTGAACTGGCGCCACTGCCGCCGGCGGCATGGCTCGTGTACGGCTCGGCCACCGTGGCGATAGTGATATTGATGTGGCGCTATACCGGCAGCCTGCTGCTGACATCCGCCGTGCTGGCGGGCGGTCTCGCGGCAGCGGCGACACTGGCGATATTCGCGGGCACGCTGTTGAAGATAAGCCGGGGTATTCATCGGCGCGTCGGCGTGGCCTGGCGCTTCGGGCTGAACAATCTGTGGCGTCACCCACGCACCAGTGTGAGCCAGATTCTGGCCTTCGGACTCGCCATCATGGCCATGGCCGTCATCGCGCTGCTACGCACCGATCTGCTCTCCGCCTGGCAGGCGCAACTGCCGTCGAACACGCCGAATCATTTTGCGTTCAACATCCTGACGCCGGATGTCGCGGCCATGCAGCACTTCTTCGCGACCAACCGGATTCAGACAAGCGCGCTGTACCCCATGGTGCGCGGACGGCTGACCGAGATCAACGGCAAACCGGTGACCACAGCGGTTACCAAAGAGGAGTCGAACAACGAGGCGTTGCAACGCGAGCTGAATCTGACCTGGACCGATACGCTACCGCCGGACAACCGCCTCGTGTCAGGCGCCTGGTGGGAAACAGCGGCGCCGGGTCAGCGTGTATCGGTGGAAGCGAAACTCGCGAACAAGCTGAATATTGCGATCAACGACGAACTCAGGTTTTCAATTGCCGGGCAAGTCTTGAGCGCCCGGGTGGCGAGCATTCGCACGGTGCAGTGGGATTCGTTTCATCCCAATTTTTACATGATCTTCCCGCGCGGGACGCTCGATGCTTTCCCCGCCACGTATCTCACGAGTTTCTATCTCGCGCCGGAACAAAAAAATCTGCTGACCCCGCTGGTGCGCGCATTTCCGGCGGTGACGGTGCTCGAGATGGATCAGGTGCTGGCGCAGGTGCGGACGATTCTGGCGCAGGTGACGGCGGCCGTCGAACTGGTGCTGCTGTTCGTGCTGGCCGCCGGGTTCGCGGTCTTGTTCGCCGCGCTCGCGGCCAGCCTCGATGAGCGCTATTACGAAGGCGCGCTGCTGCGCGCATTGGGAGCGAGTCGCCGCCAGCTGCGCGCCGCGCATCTGGCCGAATTTACCCTGCTGGGCGTCCTGGCCGGGCTGTTGGCCGCCATCGGGACGGAACTTATCGCTTATGTGCTGTATACGCGCGCCTTCGAGCTTGACTACCGTTTCAAGTGGCCGGTGTGGCTGGTGGCGCCGCTCGCCGGGGGAATATTGATCGGGCTGGCCGGCTACTTGGGCACGCGCCGCGTGGTGCGCCAAAGCCCGCTAACCGTGTTGCGTGAGTTGTAGCACCGCGATTTCGCTTGTACCGCAGGACCTTCGTGGAAAACAATAGGGGCTATGAAAACCGCGCCCCACGCCACCGCCATCCCGCTCCGCACCCCGCTGTTCCGCGGCGAACGGCGGTTACGCATCGCCCTCGTGGGCATGCCCAACAGTGGCAAGAGCACGCTGTTCCAGGCGGTATCGAGCACGTCGATCCGCACCGGCGAACTCGCCGGCACGCACCGCGCCTATGGCGAATGCGCCGTCCAGATCGGCCTCGACGAGGCGCGCGTGATCGATCTCCCGAGCATCCACTCCCTGCACCACCTCGAACATGACGATCGGGTGACGTTGCAGTATCTGTTGTGGGGCGATGATCTGCCTCCCGTGTCGGTACACGAGCCGGGCGGGCCGCCGGCCCCCTTCTCCCCGCCGGATGTCATAATCCAGGTGGTCGATGCCACGAGTCTGGAACGCCATCTGTAGCTCACCATGGAATTGAGTCAGCTGGGCCGCCCCATGGTGATTGCGCTCAACATGATGGACGAGGCGCGCAAGAAAGGGCTGCACATCGGCAGCAACACCCTGAGC
>JAUSDQ010000231.1 GCA_030650525.1 Sulfuricaulis sp. | reverse complement strand
GATCGGTCTCGACTATGGACTGTTTTTCAACAGCACGTTTGCCCATGCCGAGGAGCAGCGCCGCACGGCGCTGTCATTGCTGATGTGCAGCGGCACCACGGTAATCGTCTTCGGCGTTCTGGCGCTGTCGCGCGTCCCGGTACTTTCGGCAATCGGCATCACGGTGGGCTTGGGTTCCGCTTTTTGTTTGATGTTGGCCGCTGCATTTCGCGGAAGGCAACTATCAGGATAAAACTGTTTTAATCGGAAAAAGGAGGAGTACCCCCATGTGTAAACGAGTCAGACAGATTGCCGTGATGATGGCAACAATACTGATGCTTTCAGCATGCGCGCTCCCTCATTATGTTCATAGCGATTACGCGCAATATCTTGCGAACAACAGGGGCCAGACCGCATTCCCTCGTATCGCTGTGAAGGCTTACTATTATCTGGACGAGAAAACCCAGAATCACCAAAAGGAGATTCGCTCGATTATGACTGGCTATGCCAATCAGTGGATCGTCGAGTTTGGTCCGATTCTGGATTCCACCATGCAGTTCGGCGATATTCACCAGGCGTTCATATCCCTTGAGAAATCCGATGCAACATCACAACCCAACGATTTGCTGTTGTCGTTCAAGCTGGTCGATTATCGGTTTGAGGGTTTCGAAGCCACTGTCAATTTGAGGATCACAGCGACTTATAAAGGAGCGATCCTCTTCGAGAAGCCTTATGAGGCCACCGGCCGCAGCCAGGGTGGGAAAATGTTTTGGGGTGGTGCCTTCGGTATGAAAAATGCCATTCAACAATCCACCAAGCTTGCCTTGGATAGCATTCTGTCTCGTTTTATGAGCGACCTGCGGGATCAGAAACTGGCCGTTTTGGAGACGTCGTTCGTATTAAATCCAAAATTAATTTAGGATGTGCTGATGAGATCATTAGGTCACAGAACTCCTCCGTTAGGCGCCAAGTAGTCATTCTTCAATTCATCTTACATCTAAGACACTCAGACCGCATGCGCATATACAAACTATCATCAGTCCTTCTTGTAGCAACGGTCTCATTGGGCGGTTGTGCCTCAAGCTCAACTATCCAACGGGTTAGTGAAAGCAAGTCGCAGTTCGACGGTGCCGTGTTCGGAGGGGAAACCAACATCGTTAGTGAGGACGCCTCGGGTGGCGAGCAGTACCGGGTATTTCATCAAGGAGCCACCGGCTTCGTGTCAGTACAGTCAATCAGGGCAAACGCCGAGAAAAGAGCGACTGAGTTCTGCGAAAGAAAGAACAAAGTGGTGAAGACCTTAAGTGAGCGAACTTCTAAACCTCCACACATCTTGGGGAACTATCCACGAATCGAAATTATCTTCACGTGCGTTGACAAACCGATCCTGACAGCTCCCACGGTCTACGAGGATGCTCGGTTCATAAAGCTCAACAATCTAAAGAAACTCCTAGACGACGGCGTGATTACCAAGCAAGAATTTGACACAGAGAAAGCAAAGGTCCTCAGCCAGCCATGAGCCGAAGCATAAATAATTCGAGCCTGGCCCCTTTAACTCCCCCGTGGCCGGCGCGGCACACCTCAGCGTTAGGCAAGACTTCACACATCAGGAGCAAAAACATGAGAACATTTCTTACGGCCATTCTTACCATTGCAATCGGGGGTTGCGCATCAGTTAGTGAAGTAATGCCGGTTGGAAAAGATACATATCGAGTTAGCTCTGAAATGGGTGGCCAGTTCCCTAGCTGGTCCGATGTAAAAGGTTTGTCACTTAAACGTGCAAATGAATTTTGTGGTGGAAAAGGCCGTTACGTGGAGGAAGGAAGTTGGGTTACGCATGGTGCGCGTGGTTGGACCCCGCTTAACGCAGAGCTCACATTCAAGTGCCTCAGCGATAGCGCAGAAAAAAAATAGTCATGAGAAAATATCTTATTGTTTTTTTAATGCCTAACTACGCGTTCGAGGCCGACGCGGTGAGACAGTGCACCGTTTCCTGCTGTGTTTGCCCCGCGCTGCTTAACGCAGCGTTAGCCACCCTCACTCAGGCCACACATGTACTTTCAACTTCCTGGCACAAACGTCCGGCTGTTAGGCTCGATGCACATGTTCCCTGCGGCCTATCCTAATATGCCCACTTGGGTGGCGCAGGCGTACGAATGGTCGGAATCCCTAGTTTTCGAGTCGGACCCTCCAACAATCTTGCCGCTCTTCAAGTCGCAGGCTGGCCAAAGCCTGAGGGGCTTGCTACCCCCCGAAGTGTTGTCTGCCTTGGAAGCTTTCTGGCCAACTAGCGGCCCCCTTTCGCCCCTTAGTGAAATGCGGCCTTGGGCAGCACTGCTGCTGGCGGCATCTCTCAACCAGCAAACAAGCGAGGGAGTAGAGCCGCGTTTTCTCCGATCGGCCGTCGAGAACTCGAAGCCCTTTCGGTTCCTCGAAACAGCACAGGAAGTGGCTGCTGCATTCGAGTCCGTGTCTTTGGAAGAAGTCCAAGCAAGTCTTGTGCTCCTGGCTTCTGATTTTTCTGCACCCCAGAAAATGCTCAATCAAATGCACATCGCGTGGCTGCAGCGAGACCTCAAAGGTGTGCACCATGTAGCAAGCCAGTCACCGTCTTTCGCCTTTCCTGGTATCCGAAGCGCAATCCTCGATCGGAGAAACCTAGCTTGGGCACCTGTCATCAACAACGCGCTCGGGAATTCGGAACGAACACTAATCGTCGTAGGAGCACTTCATCTTTATGGCCAAGGGAATCTAATCGAATGTCTAGGACGAGATGCTGACCCCGTGCCGACAGATGGCTAACTTGTCGTTCGAGGCCAGATGCGGTGAAACGTCGCGGCGTTTTCTTTAAAAGTAGTGCCACGGGGTACAGCTGTTGATTAATCAATGATGACGCCTCTGCTGCTTTCCGCCTTTACGGTGGTGAATGCTCTCGGTCGCGGTAATGCCGCCACTTACAATGCGCTGCGTAACCGGCGATCGGGACTGCGTCCGTGCCATCTGCCTTTCGCGGATCTGGATACCCATGTGGGAGAGGTGGCCGGGCTGGATGATGTCTCCTTGCCGCCGCACCTGGCGCATTACGATTGCCGCAACAATCGCCTGGCCTATCTGGGCTTGCAGCATGACGAGTTTCTGCAAGCCGTCGCCGCCGCGCGCGATCGTTATGGCGCGGGCCGGATCGCGGTCATCCTCGGGACCAGCACCTCGGGCATATTGCAAACAGAGACCGCTTACCGCCAACGCGACCCTGCTACGGGCGCTTTGCCGGAATGGTTTGCCTACCGGTATACGCATAATATTTTTTCGTCCGGCGATTTTGTGCGCCATGTCCTGCAATTGACCGGACCGGCGTATGTCATTTCAACTGCATGCTCTTCCAGTGCAAAAGTATTTGCCAGCGCACAACGGCTGATGGCACTGGGGTTCTGCGACGCCGTGGTAGTTGGCGGCGTTGACAGCCTTTGTGCAACCACCCTCTATGGTTTTTCATCCCTGGAGCTGGTGGCGCGCGGGCCATGCCGCCCGGCCGATGTAAACCGCGAGGGCATCTCAATCGGAGAAGCGGCGGGGTATGCGCTGCTGGAGCGGGCCGAAGCAGGCTCCCGCGGAAAGGCAGTGGCCCTGTTAGGCTGCGGCGAGAGCAGTGACGCTTATCACATGTCTTCTCCGCATCCGGAGGGCGCCGGCGCCTTGTTGGCGATGCAGCGGGCATTGACCAGCGCCGGTCTTGCGCCGGAAGACATTGACTATATCAATTTGCACGGAACCGCCAGCAAGGCGAATGACGCCGTGGAAGACCGCGCGGTAAGCCGTTTGTTCGGCAACAGCACGCCTTGCAGTTCCACCAAGGGATGGACGGGACACACGCTCGGCGCCGCCGGGATTACCGAGGCTGTCATCGCCGGTCTTTGCCTGGAACATGGTTTGATGCCCGGCAGTCTCAACACAGCTGAAGTCGATCCAGCCTTCACCAGCCGCGTTGTCGTGGAGAATAGAAAACAGCCGATGGCTCATGTGCTGAGCAACTCATTCGGTTTTGGCGGTAATAATTGCAGTCTGGTATTTGGAATTCTGCCTTGAATATGCAGATATATGTGGACGGCATAGGTGTGTGGGCGCCAGGACTGGCGGGTTGGGCGGCAAGCCGGGAAATTCTGGCCGGGGGCCAATCCTACCAGCACGCCACCTTGACGCGCCCTTCACCATCGATATTGCCGCCAACGGAACGGCGCCGCAGCAGCAACACTATTTTGCTGGCGATTCAAGCGGCTCAGGAGGCTATCGGTCTCGCGGCGGTGAATCCGCGTGATGTGGCGACCGTGTTTGCCTCATCCGGCGGAGACATGGAAATCCTTCACGATCTGTGTGCAGCGCTTGCCCAGCCGGAGCGTCAGGTATCGCCCACCCGATTCCATAACTCGGTGCATAACGCCCCCGCAGGGTACTGGAGCATTGCGAGCGGTTCGCAACAGTCTTCAGCCAGCCTTTCCTGTCACGACTTCACCTTTGTCGCAGGTCTGGTCGAGTCCGCTGCCCAGCTTGCCGGAGAGCAGCGACCGGTATTGTTTGTGACTTATGACTGGCCCCCACCGCCACCGCTCCATGCCAAGCGACCGTTGAGTGCCGCATTCAGTGTGGGCCTGTTGTTGTCGCCCCGGCAGTCGGCACAGAGCATCGCCGCTCTTGGTATCAATATGACCATGCCAGGTGCGGGTCTTGTAAGCAGGATGGATATCGCGGAACTGGAACTTTTACGATGTGGCAATCCAGCGGCCAGGGCATTACCCTTGCTGGCGGCAATGGCGCGGAAACAGCCGGACACCATCACGCTCGACTGCCTGGATGGCAATAACATGCGGATTCTGGTGACACCGTGCCTCTGATACCTGGACATAAGATCAACGACTAGAGCCACGGGGAGGAAATGAATAATGCATGAAGGAGCGTCGTTGCGCGCCGCCATTTTCATGGGGTGCGGGAGAGTCTAAACCCATGCATCTAGGCAAAAATGATATTTGTTCG
The DNA here is from genome assembly GCA_030650525.1 of Sulfuricaulis sp. GTDB lineage: Bacteria > Pseudomonadota > Gammaproteobacteria > Acidiferrobacterales > Sulfurifustaceae > Sulfuricaulis. The sequence continues at coordinate 14,933 of JAUSDQ010000231.1, read as the reverse complement.
CTGATACCGCATCGGGGCGCCATGTGTCTGCTGGATGAGGTGCTGTCATGGGATGCGAATCGCATCGTATGTACTTCCCGCAGCCATCTGTCGAAAGACAACCCCTTGCGCAGTGAGGGGCGCCTGCGTGCCGTATGCGGAGTCGAATATGCCGCACAAGCCATGGCGCTGCATGGGGCGCTGTTATCGGCCGAACCCATTGCCGCCGGCTATCTCGTCAGCATACGCAGTCTGAAGCTCAATGCGTCATATCTGGATGATCTGGACGAGCCGTTGACAGTGGATGCCACGCGTCTGATGGGGGGCGCCGAAGGATTGGTGTATGAGTTTACGGTATCTGCCCGGAGCGACACGCTGTTGTCCGGCCGGGTTACCGTATCATTGTTTCAGACGGGAAGGGACGCATGAAACGCGCGCTCGTTACCGGCGGTAGCGGCGCCATCGGCGGGGCCATTTGCCGTCGTTTGGCCAGCGAAGGACTGCACGTGATTGTTCATGGCTGCACCAGCCCTGAACTGGCCGAGGCGGTCGCCGCCGGTATTCGTCAGCAAGGCGGTTCGGCCGAGACAGCCTGCTTCAATGTCGTGGACACCGAAGCGGTGCAAAAATCCCTGGAGCAGCTCCTTGAGTCGGGACCGATTCAGGTGCTGGTGAATAACGCGGGCATTCACGAGGATGCTCCGATGGCGGGCATGAACGCCGACCAATGGCGCCGCGTGATTGATGTATCGCTGCACGGATTTTTCAATGTTACCCAGCCATTGCTGTTGCCCATGCTTCGTACCCGCTGGGGCCGCATTATCAGCCTGTCTTCCGTCGCGGCTGTCGTGGGAAATCGCGGCCAAACCAATTATGCGGCGGCCAAGGCGGGGCTGCATGGCGCAACCAGATCGCTGGCCATCGAGGTCGCATCCCGCGGCGTCACGGTGAACGCGGTGGCGCCGGGAATCATCGAGTCGAAGATGACCGGAGAACATTTCAACGACGAGGATATCGCCAGAATGGTTCCGTTGAAACGGATGGGGTCGCCGGAGGAGGTTGCTCATCTGGTAGGTTTTCTCGCCTCGCTCAGGGCGGCATACATTACGGGTCAGGTGATATCTATCAACGGTGGCATGGCGTGAATGAGATTGCCGTTGTCATTCCGGCTTATAACGAATCAGTCACCATTCGTGATGTAGCACAACGGGCATTGGCGTACTGTCAACACGTCATTATCGTCGACGATGGCTCCCGCGACGGTACCGCTGACGCGGTTGCCGATTTGCCCGTGGTTTTGTTGCGGAACAATGTCAATTCCGGCAAGGCCGCCAGTCTGTGGCGGGGCATGCAGCATGCGATAGCGCGCGGTGCTGTCTCCGTGATTACGCTGGACGCGGATGGCCAGCACCGGCCAGAGGACATCCCCCGTTTTCTGGAGATGGCCGCGAAGCATCCTGGTCAGATTATTATCGGTTCACGCCTGGCAGACAGGCATGTTATCCCGACCCGGCGCTATTACGCCAACAGGGTGGCGAATTTCTGGATATCCTGGGCGGCTGGATACTACCTCAAAGACAGTCAATCAGGATTCCGTTTGTACCCCGCGAGCTTATTGAAAGACAGAAAATTGCGGGTGAGCACCACACACGGCTTTGTGTTCGAGAGCGAGATATTGATCGAATCGGCGCGACACGGTGTTTACGGTGTGACCCTGCCTATTTCCGCCATCTATCAACCGGGTTCTCGTCCCAGTCACTTCCGGCCCGTGCTGGATATTGCACGCATCACCCGGATGGTGGCGTGGAGGCTGATATCACGGGGACTTTACCCCGGGGGGTTGTTCAATGCTTTCGTGCTACCCCGGTTAAGGCGGACGGCCTTGATGACCGGCATGGATGGCATGGCCATGCTGCTGCTTTCCAATATCGTCATTGGAATGACGGGTGGAATCTCGCTGTTGTACCTGTGGCGCAAGGTATACATTATTGCCCGGCAAACACCGATCACGGCATCTCCATCAGAGCACTACATGGTGCTCGGCATGCGCTTGCAAGACGGAAGCATTGCGCCTGAATATGCCGCACGCCTGATGCGCGCCGCCAACCTGTACAGACAATACCCTCAGGGAAAAATTCTCGTTCTCGGTGGAAAGACGGGTGCTGACGACATATCCGAGGCCCAAGCGGGCAGAGATTATCTGTTGGCTGCAGGAGTTCCTGAAGCAAGTATCCTGATGGAAGACGCATCCCGTCACACCCTGGAAAATCTGCGACAAGCACGCGCGATATTGGGGTCCGACATCAAGAACCACTGCGTTCTGATTACCAGCCGCTTTCATCTGGGGCGCAGTCAGGCGCTGGCGACGGGTCTTGGCATTCAACACGACTTGTGTGCGGCGGACGATACGCTCCAGTCAGGCGCGCGCACATTCACGCGCCTGCTGGGAGAGGCCTATTATCTGCACTGGTATGTCGTGGGAAGGGCACTGTCAACATGGATGGCAAATCGAAAGATGCTCGACAAGATCACCTGATATATTTTCAGGCGATGATCGCCAGCGAAGATCGCTGACGATGGCGAAATATACTGGGGAGATTGTCAATCCAAGCCAAAAGCGTCTCAAGAATGTTTAGAAAATGTAGTTTTCCGGCAAGACTCTTGATGCATGATCTTGCTTGACACTAGGTCTGGTGCAGCATATAAAACACTTGGTAGGCAAGGATATTTTGCTACCATTCCGCTCATATCAGGAGGATATTTAATGCTTAAGAAGAAGCTTGTGATTATTGCTTTGGTGATGGCATTCCCCGTTGGCGTCGTGGCGGCAGGAGCTGCAGCTCCGGATGCCTCAGGTGGCTGTGGCGTGGGATCAAAGATGTTTGAAGGTCAGCGCGGAGTTGCACCTCAGGTTCTCGCAATGACCACCAATGGCATCGCCCAACAGACCTTTGCCGTCAGTTCTGGTACTTCAGGCTGCTCCCAAGACGGGGTCGTGAAGTCCAGCTGGAAGACCGTGATGTTCATCGATGGTAACAAGGAGAAGATTGCGCGTGACATGTCCACCGGCAGCGGTGAGTCGCTGGAGTCTCTTGCCAAGCTGATTGGCATCCAGGACCAGCACAAGGCCGCCTTCTTCCGTGTCACCAAAGAAAATTTTGCGCGGATCTTTTCTTCCGACAACGTGACGACCGATCAGCTGGTTGTTTCTCTAAAGCAGGTGCTGGCAGCGGATAGCGAGCTGGCTCAGTACTCTCAGACGATCTAACTTAACAAGTCGTCGTTTTAAGGCGGCACCCAGCTGTTGTAAGCTGGGTGCCGTTTTTGTATTCCCCGTAATCACGCGTGATCCATGTCAGGGCGCTGGACTTTATTGCCGATACTGTTATGGCTGCCACTCGCGGTCTCCGCGGGTGACAACACGTACCTGAAGGAATTGATCGAGCAGTCCCGTCAACAAGACCTGGCCCACCGGGCAGAGTGGATCAATCTGCTGCATTACAAGCCATACCCCTACTGGCCGGGAAGTCGCAGTCTCGCCGACGATCCTGATTTTTTCAATGCACCCGACGGCAAGACCGATGCGGCGGCTGAACTGGAAGCCACGCTCGCCGGCTTTTTCTCCACGCAGCAGGAAACCGATAAAACCCAAAATCCTCAGTGCCGGTTTATCGCGCGTTACCATTGGCTGAAGCAGCAACTCCATTTCGATCCGGCGCGTCTGGCGGAACAGCCGTGCAAGCGTTTTTACGATTGGCGCACGAGCCTCGATCCGTACGGGATCACGCTGATTTTTCCTGCCGCTTATCTGAACAACCCGGCCTCGATGTATGGCCACACACTATTGCGTATTGATGCCAAAGATCAGGATGAGCGCACGCGATTACTCGCCTATTCCATCAGTTACGCCGCTGGCACCGATGAAACCAGTGGCCTGATTTTTGCTGCCAGAGGATTATTCGGAGGTTATCCTGGTGTATTCGCCATTACGCCTTATTACCTCAAGGTCAGGGAATATAGCGATATCGAGAATCGCGATGTCTGGGAGTATCAGTTGACACTGACGCCTGCTGAAATTGATCGTCTGGTGATGCACACATGGGAGCTTGGTCCAACGCGCTTTGATTATTATTTCTTTGACGAGAATTGCGCCTATCATCTGCTGTCGTTGCTGGAAGTGGCGCGCCCTGGTTTGCAGCTCACCGATCAGTTCCGCTGGTGGGCCATACCTTCCGATACGGTGCGCGCCGTCACTGAAGAGCCGGGTTTGCTCAAGCGCGTGGTGTATCGGCCGGCCAGTGCCACCCTCATGCAACAGCGTCTGAAGCACATGAACGCGACGCAGCACGGGTTGGCCAGGGGGCTGGGAAAGCAGCAGATCCTTCCGGCGGATGAGCAAATACAAAATCTACCGGCACAGGATCAGGCCAGGGTGCTGGAACTCGGCTATGAATATACGGCCTATGAATCGGCCACCGGCCGCGGCAAACAGGCGAACGCCATCGATCACATGCGTAATATCCTGCTGGCTCGGAGCCGGCTGGCGGTGCCACCGCAGAATCCGGAGGTGCCGGTGCCTTCGGTGCGGCCGGATGAGGGGCACAAGACTTCACGCATCGGGATGGGGGCGGGAAGCCGGGACGGCCGCCGCTTCGAGGAAATCAATCTACGCCCGACCTATCATGACCTGCTGGACGATGACGCCGGTTATACCCGTGGCGCGCAGATACAATTTTTTAACCTGCGCTGGCGGCACTACCAGGGCGACGATGGCCTGCGTCTGGAGGAATTCAGGCCGTTGGACATCGCTTCGTTATCGCCTAGAAACGACTTTTTCAAACCGGTGTCATGGAAGGTCAATGTCGGCTGGGCACGCAAGCACTTTTCCCGCGATGAAGAACCTCTGGTATTCCGGCTTAATCTTGGGTCCGGGCTGGCCTATAGTCTTTCCAGCATGTTTGATGGTAGTGCTGTTTATTATGGTTTTCTCGAGGCGGCGCTGGATGTCGGCAAGCGGTTCGAGGACGATTACGCCCTGGGCGCCGGCCCCAGCGTCGGCCTGCTGGCCAATGTGTCGGACCGCTGGAAAATGAATCTGCATGCGCGCTCGCTACGCTACGGTCTGGGTGACGACCACCATGCGCGTGAGCTGGTGCTGGAGCAGCGTTACGCTTTGACCCGGCAAAGCGCACTGGGTTTGCAACTCTACCGCAAGCAGGAATTCCGGAATTACTGGAATGGCGGGGATATTAATTTGAATTTTTACTTTTGATGCCGCGTTTACTTGCTCTGGGATTTTTTCTGGCCAGCCTGCTGGGCTGCAGCAACGCGTTCTTCTATCCCTATCGCGCGCACGTTCAGACGCCGGAACATCTGGGCTTGGCGTATGAAGATGTGTATTTCAATGCCAACGATGGCACGCGCTTGCATGCCTGGTGGTTACCGGCCCAGGGCAAGGCGCTCGGCACTATTCTGTTCCTGCACGGTAACGCCGAGAACATCAGCACCCATATCATGGCGGTGCGCTGGTTGCCGGCAAAACAATTCAATGTATTTCTGCTGGACTACCGGGGTTACGGTGCCTCCGAGGGTGCGCCCACGCTGGCAGGCGTTCAGGATGATGTTGAGAGCGCACTGCGGACTTTGATATCGAAGAAGGGCGTGGATTCCGATCGCCTGATCGTTTTTGGCCAGAGCCTCGGCGGCGCCATAGCGATTCATAACGTAGCGCATTCATCTTACCGCCGGCATGTTCGCGCGCTGGTGGTGGAGAGCGCGTTCGCCGGTTACCGGCAGATCGCGCGCGAGAAGCTGGCTGATTTCTGGCTGACTTGGCCGTTTCAATGGCCGTTGTCATGGACTGTCTCTGATGACTACAGCCCGGCCGACTCGGTGGACCGGATCAGCCCCATTCCATTCCTTATAATACAGGGAGATCAGGATCCGATCGTCCCGGTGCATCATGGACAACGCTTATTTGAACTGGCCAGGGAACCCAAGCAATTGTGGATGGTTCGCGGTGGCGGACACATTCAGGCGTTTCAAAGCCAGCGCTATCGCGACCGGTTTGTCGCTTACCTGACGGAAATACTGTCGGCTTCGCGGGCCGATCATAAATAGACGTAGCCGCTGCGGCGCAGCCGTGCTTCCTCATCCGGGCCGTACGGAACCAGATCGATGAAGGCCGGGACATCTTCCTCCCGAATGCCGAGATGTTTCATTTCAGTGCGGCACATCTTTACCTCGATAATGCGCCCGGCATCGAGCCGTGCCGCCTGGTCCACCATTTTCTGGAAACGCGGGTAATTCTTTTTGGCGAAGATTTCGATTTCGGGGCCGTGCAACACCAGCGCAATACCGGTGCGGCGGTTGTCCGCGCGCCGGGTCCGCGCCAGTTCTTCGGCGCGCGTCAGCAGGCCGGCGATTTCCTCCGGCGTGTGCAAGCTGACGTTGAACAGATAGCGTCCTTCCTCCACGGATAGGCTCGTGGATGGCGAAGTCGGCGCAAGATCGGACGTCAGTGAAGGTCGGTAGGCCCATCCTATATAAGCGACGGCGGCAATGCCGACAACCAGCGTCACCAGCGCCACAGTATATTTGCGATGCATGCCGTTTTTCCCGTGCAGGCCGCGTTTCAGGAATGTGGGAGCAAGCGCATGGATAAGTCCACGGCCTTGATGTTTTTGGTTACATCGCCGATCGAAATGTAGTCGACCCCGGTTTCCGCGATGGCGCGGATGTTGGAGAGACTGACGCCGCCGGAGGCCTCGAGCTTGGCCCGTCCGCGCGCCTCGCTGACGGCCGCTGGCAATTGCTTGAGATCGAAATTGTCGAGCAAAACGCGTTCTGCCCCGGCGGCCAGTGCCGCGCGCAGTTGTTCGAGATTCTCCACCTCGATCTCCACGGCCACGCCTTTCGGCGCCAAGTCACGCGCCGCGCGTATCGCCGCCGCGATCGAACCCGTGGCGGCGATGTGGTTTTCCTTGATCAGAATGGCGTCATACAGCCCCATGCGGTGATTCTGCCCGCCACCGCAGGCCACCGCGTATTTCTGCGCGCGGCGCAGGCCGGGAACGGTCTTGCGCGTGTCGAGAACAACTGCGCGGGTGCCGCGTATGGCCGCGACATACTGGCGCGTGCGCCTGGAGATGCCGGAGAGATGCTGCAGAAAATTGAGCGCCGTGCGCTCGCCGGTCAGCAAGCCGCGCGCCGGTCCATTGAGTGTGCAAAGGATTTGATTGGCATCGATTGCGTCGCCATCCTTAACGTTCCAGCGGGTGCGAATACGGCTGTCCAGCTGACGGAAAACTTCATCGAACCACGCCGCGCCGCAGAGCACGGCATCCTCGCGTGTAATGACCTGGGCCTCGGCCTGGGTGTCGGCGGGAATCAGCGCGGCGGTGATATCGCCCGTGCCCACGTCTTCCGCCAGCGCACGGCGCACGGATTCGGCAATGTCATCGGGAAGTTTTGCTTGGGACATCAGAATAGACTCATCACGTGCGCCTGGGCTGGGCGCCGCACGCTCACCGCCATGGTCGCGGCCAACAGGCCGAATGAGCTTCCGGTTAGATCAAGGGCGGTAGGCAAGGGCTGATGTCCTGTGTGAATTCCCACTCAAGATTACGCGTCGCCGGCATTATAACCGGGAGGCGCGAGCTAGCCATGCACGTCCGGGACACTTCCCTCATGGCGATTGTGCATCGGTAGCCACCGATCCACGCTAAAACCGGAACGATCCATGGCGGTTTTCTCGCTGGTTTCTGGTTGTAAATGTAGCCCTGCTCGCTCCGCTCGCTCGTCTTGCCGTGACAAGGTAGCCCTGCTCGCTACGCTCGCTCGTCTTGCCGTATTATTAGAGGCCGGTGCGCGACCCCCAACCCAAAATACCGTCTTCTCCCGTGGCCATCTCGGTGCCCCGGCGCGAAGTGCTGGCGTGGGCCATGTATGATTTCGCCAATTCCGGTTACACCACGGTGGTGCTCACTGCGGTATTCAATGCCTATTTCGTCGGGGTGGTGGCGGGCGACGGCGCGGATAAAAGCGGCGCGGCGACGCTGCTGTGGACCGTGGCCATGGCGATCACCAACATCCTGGTGCTCGCGAGCGCACCGGTGTTGGGCGCGATTGCCGATCACGGCGCATATAAAAAACGTTTTCTCGCTTTCACCACCGTCGGTTGTGTGCTGTTTACCGCGCTGCTGGGTTTTGTCGGCCGCGGCGACGTGGCGCTCGGCATGACGCTGGTGATTCTGTCGAGCTTGATGTTCGCCAGCGGCGAAAACTTCATTGCCGCGTTCCTGCCCGAGATCGCGCAACAGAAGGATATGGGACGTATCTCGGGTTATGGCTGGTCGCTCGGTTATCTTGGCGGCCTGCTCGTGCTCGGCATGTGTCTGGTCTATATACAGTGGGCCCAGTCTCAGGCTCAAGCGGTGACGCAATACGTGCCGGTCACGATGTGGATCACTGCGGTCATGTTCGCCCTGGCGGCGCTCCCGACATTCCTCTGGTTGCGCGAGCGCGCGGTGCCGCAGCCGCTGGCGCCGGGCGAGAACTACATCCGCCTCGGCTTTGCCCGCGTGCGCCATACACTTCAGCACGCACGCCGCTATCGCGACCTGTTTCGTTTCCTCGTCACGCTGGCTGTGTATTACTGCGGCATCAACACCGTGGTGGTGCTCGCCGCCATTTACGCGCAAGAGGTCATGGGTTTCAGCATGCAAGAGAACATCATGCTGATCCTGGTGGTGAACGTGACCGCCGCGATCGGAGCGCTGGCCTTCGGCCTGGTGCAGGACCGGCTCGGCTCCGTGCGCACCCTGGCCATCACCCTGATGGTGTGGATCCTGGCATTGGTGATCGCCTATTTTACCGAAACCCGCGCGGCATTCTGGATCGTGGCAAATCTGGTCGGTATTTCGCTCGGCGCCAGCCAGTCGGCCGGCCGCGCGCTGGTGGGGCAGTTTTCGCCGCCCGGACGTTCCGCCGAATTTTTTGGCCTGTGGGGGTTGGCCGGGAAGCTGGCGGCCGTGATCGGACCACTAGCCTATGGTCTGGTCACTTTTCTCTCGCACGGCAATCATCGTCTGGCGCTGCTTTCCACCTGCGCTTTTTTCATCGCCGGACTGCTGATGTTGCTGACGGTCGATGAACGCCGCGGGCGCGCGGCAGCGGTCAACCCGGACTAGCAAATCTTATATGGGTAGGGTGTGCTGAGCGATAGCGAAGCGCACCGTATTCGCTGAACGGTGCGCAATGCTTCGCTTTTGCGCACCCTACCCATAGGCCGTACCGAGCATGACTGGAGCCCCGTATCTGAAGAGCGGGACGCAGGTTTTGACGATGGGAAGATCCGAGGCGCCAGGAATCGGAGGGGTTGTGTTGCAGAAAAAGGCCTGTCCCAATTCAGTATGATCTGCGCCATTAACCTGGCGCGCAAATTGACATATCGCGCCAAAAGATATACTGAATCATGCCAAAAAGACTGCCCGAAGACCTGGATGCCCGAATAGCAGCCGAGATAGCCCATCATCGGGAGGGGGTTGGCATCGTCGATCTGTCCAAGGCCTTGGCCAAGATCGTCAGCCGCCGCACGCTGCAACGCCGTCTGATCAGGTTGGCGAAAAAAGGCCACATCTCAGCCAAAGGAGAAGCGAGGGCCCGAGTATATCGAGCACTCGGGAGCGTCGATGTCCATGCCACTGACGTCGGAGGTAAGAAGGATATCGAGATCTATGTGCCGATCTCATCGGAAAGCCGGGATGTTATCAGCTACGTTCGCCAGCCGATTCAGCAACGTCAACCCGTCGGCTACGACCGTTTATTCCTGGAATCGTATCGGCCGAACGAAACCTTTTATCTGCCGCAGGAGATTCGCGATCACCTGCACCAGATCGGCCGCTCGCCCGACGGCCCACGGCCGGCGGGTACTTATGCCCGCGACATCCTGAATCGCCTGCTGATCGATTTATCGTGGGCGTCGAGCCGACTGGAGGGCAACACCTACACCCGCCTCGACACCCAGAACCTGATCGAGCGCGGGCAGGCGGCCGAGGGCAAGGATCGGCGCGAGGCGCAGATGATCCTGAACCACAAGGATGCCATCGAGTTACTGGTGGAGCAGGTCGAGGAGATCGGCTTCAATACCTTCACCTTTCTTAATCTGCATGCCCTGTTGTCGGCAAACTTGCTGGCCGATCCGGGCGAGAGCGGGCGCCTGCGCAATCGTATCGTGGAGGTTAGCGGCACGGTGTTCCACCCGCTCGGGATTCCACAGCAGATCGAACGGTACTTTCGCCTGATCCTGGAAAAAGCCAATGCGACCGAGGACCCGTTCGAGCAGGCGTTTTTCATCATGGTGCATATTCCCTATCTGCAACCGTTCGTGGACGTGAGCAAGCGGGTGTCACGGCTGGGCGCCAACATCTCGCTCATCAAGCACAATCTCTGCCCGCTGTCGTTTATCGATGTCCCCGAAAAGGCATACGTGGAAGGCACGCTTGGCGTTTATGAGCTGAAGCAGGTATCGCTTTTGCGCGATGTGTTTGTCTGGGCGTACGAGCGCTCGTCTCAACGTTACCTGGCCATCAAGGAGACGGTCGCCGAACCCGATCCTGTGCGCTTGCGCTACCGCGAAGCGCTGATCGTCGTGGTCGATGAGATCGTTCGCGGGCAGCAACGCCCGAGCGCAGCGGCGGTGCGCGAAGTGGCAAAATCACTGGTGCCAGATAAAGACCTGGATCGCGTGGTCGAATTGGCTATCGAGGATCTCACGCATCTTCACGAAGGCAATGTCAGCCGTTATCGGCTGCGACTTTCCGAATATCGCGCTTGGCAGACACTGCAAAAAAACACAACGGAAAGCATTCCCGGTGCGTAGCCAACTGTTGGGGCCTGGCGGGAAAATTGGCCGCGGTGCTGGGGCCGCTGGTTTATGGTTTGGTTACCTACATTGCTCACGGCAATCATCGTCGGGCTTTTGATGCTGCTGACGGTGGACGGTGAACGAGCTCCGCGGGCGCGCGGCAGCGGTCAACCCGGACTAACAAATCTTATGCGGGTAGGGTGTGCTGAGCGATAGCGAAGCGCACCGGATTCGCTGAAGAGTGGGATGCAGGTTTGGACGACGGGTAGACCCGAGGCGCCATGAACCGGGGTTGTGTTGCAGAAAAGGGCCTGTCCCAATTCATAGGAAGTTATACATAAATACCGAGGATTTGAGGCATAGCCCTATGGCACAGGAAAGCACCCGCAAAGCACTGGTCCTGGCGCGCAAGCTCGGGGTTCTTCGGCCCCGTGACCTGCGCGTTGCTGGGCTGCGGCGGGAATACGTGCAGCGACTGCTGGCGCGCGGGGAGCTCGAACGTATTGGCCGTGGACTGTACACGGTACCGGCGGCGAAGGTCTCCGCCCATCGCGGCTTTGAGCCACGGATAACATCTTAGCAAAGTTAGTTTGACCGTTCATTGTGATGGCCTTGGCGCCGGCGCAGCTTGGATAAAAAGGTTTACACATGTACGTAAGTGGTGGTATTTTTATCCACCATGGATCATCCCGAAAATTGGCGCAAAGCTGAAGCGGTATTCAAAAAATATGGTGGCATGCTGCGGACTTCCCGCGCCATCGCCCTTGGCGTCCATCCTCGAATTCTCTACGGTCTTCGGGATTCCGGGCGCCTGCAACAGGTAAGCCGGGGGCTTTACCGACTAACCGACCTGCCCGAGCTTGGCAACCCAGACCTCGCTGCCGTTGCAGCACGCATCCCGCAAGGGGTGATCTGTCTCATCTCGGCCCTCGCGTTCCACGGGATTACCACCCAGATTCCGCATCAAGTAGACGTGGCGGTGCCGCGTGGCACCAAACAGCCCCGGATACAGTTCCCGCCGATCCGTATATTCCGTTTCTCGGGACCGATGCAAAAGGCCGGGATCGAGAAGCACCGCGTGGACAACATCGAGGTGCACGTCTACAGCGCCGTCAAGACGGTCGCAGACTGCTTCCGGTTCCGTAACCGCATCGGCATTGATGTCGCTATTGAGGCACTCAGACTTTTCCATGCGCGCAAGAAGTCATCAGTGCGCGAGCTGCTGGAATACGCGCGTCTTTGCCGAATCGAGCGCGTCATGATGCCGTATATCGAGGCGCTTCAGTGACCCGCAAGTCGCTGGTTAATATCGCCCCGTCGGTGCACCAACGATTGCTCACGCGCGCAAAGAAGGAAGGGAGGCCGTTCAACGAACTGCTACAGCACTACGCAATCGAGCGCTTTCTGTATCGACTCGGCCAATCCGCACATGCGGAAAAGCTGCTGCTCAAGGGCGCATTGTTGCTGCGTGTATGGCAGATACCTATGGCACGACCAACGATGGATATTGACATGCTCGGCCGGACTATCGGCACCCCGGAGATTCTGGTTGCCATTCTTCGCGAATGCATGTCTCTTAAAGTCGAGGACGACGGCATGCAATACGATCCGGCAAGCATTACGACTGAGGTCATTACGCTTGACGCCGACTATCAGGGTTGGCGAATTCGATTCAGGGCATTGCTCGGCAACGCGCGTGTGACGATGCAGGTGGACGTCGGTATCGGTGATGTCGTATACCCAGCACCGATCTGGATTGATTACCCGGTGCTTCTGGATCAACCCGCACCGCACCTGTTGGCCTACACACCGGAGAACGCGATAGCGGAGAAATACCAAGCCATGGTTGAGTTGGATAAGGCGAACAGCCGCATGAAGGACTTCCATGATATTTGGACGCTGGCGCGCAATCTGCAATTTGAGGGGGAAAGGCTCAGCGAGGCGATACGAAAAACCTTCGAGCGACGCAAGACAGACCTGCCGAGGTCTGTACCGACGGCCTTCATGCCGGAGTTCTATGAGGACAAGGCAAAACAAACCCAATGGCAGGCATTTCTGGGAAAAGGGCTTGCGACAAGAGAGAAGGAGTTGCTTGCTCAAGTAGTGAAGGTGGCGCGGGACTTCCTAATGCCGCCAACCGAGGCGCTGGTATCGAAAAAGGAATTTACGATGCGTTGGCCTCATGGTGGCCCGTGGCAACCGGCTTGAGATAGCAAATTAACGAACAAGAATCTCCATGCCCCAACTCGAACACATCGAAGCCATCGAAAAGCGTCTGTGGAGCGCGGCGGACACGCTGCGCGCCAACTCCAACTACGCGAGCAACGAATATTTTCTGCCCGTGATGGGCCTCGTCTTCCTGCGCCACGCCTATAGCCGTTATCTGGCCGTCAAAGATAATATCAAGGCGAATCTGCCTAAGCGTGGCGGCAAGCCCCGGCCGCTCACCAAAGAGGATTTCTCCCAGAAGGGTGCGATCTTCCTGCGACCCAAGGCCCAGTTCGATTCTCTTGTCGCGCTCACTGACAGCGATGACCGTGCCCGGGCCATCATCGAGGCCATGGAGTCCATCGAAAAGGATTACGAAAACCTACGCGGCGTGTTGCCGAAGAGCGAATACCAGGAACTGGACAACGCCGTGCTCGGCCAGCTCCTGCGCACCTTGAACCCCGAGGAGTTGAAGAAGGTCTCGGGCGATGTCTTCGGCCGCATCTATGAATACTTCCTCACCCAGTTCGCCGACCAGAAGGCCCATGACGGCGGCGAGTTCTTCACTCCGGTTTCGCTGGTCTCGCTCATCGCCAATGTGCTCGATCCCAGCCGTGGCGTCGTGCTCGACCCGGCCTGCGGCTCTGGCGGTATGTTCGTGCAGAGCGCTCGCGTGGTGGAGCGCCACCACGAAAACCCGGCCGAGAAGCTCACGTTCTACGGGCTGGAGAAAAACGCCACCACCATCCGGCTCGCCAAGATGAACCTGGCCGTGCACGGGCTGGAGGGCAACATCCAGAAGGCCATCACCTATTATGAAGACCCGCATGAGCTGCTGGGCAAGGCCGAGTACGTCATGGCCAATCCGCCCTTCAACGTGGACGAGATCGACGCCGACAAGGTGGCGCGCGACCCGCGCCTGCCCTTCGGCCTGCCGGGCGTGAACAAGAAGGGCAAGGTCAGCAACGGCAACTACGTCTGGATCAGCTACTTCTACAGTTACCTGAACGCCCACGGCCGCGCCGGGTTTGTCATGTCCTCCCAGGCCTCGAGCGCCGGCCGCGACGAGGCCAAGGTGCGCAAGACGCTCATCGAGTCCGGCGCGGTGGACGTCATGATCGCCATCCGCCCCAACTTCTTCTACACCCGCACCGTGCCCTGCGAGCTGTGGTTCCTGAACCGCGCCAAGTCCAAGGAACACAAGGACAGGGTGCTCATGATCGACGCGCGCAACATCTACCGCAAGGTCACGCGCAAAATCTACGACTTTTCCCCCGAGCAGCAGCAAAACCTGCAAGCCATCGTCTGGCTTTACCGGGGGGAATCGCAGCGCTATCTGGAGCTGGTCGACCGCTATGTCGGACAGGCCATTGACGCAGCAGCCTTCACCCAGCCTATAGCAGACTTCCGGGCGACACTGGCCGATTTGCGGTCGAAGATTGAAGAGGGAAGTTTGAAGAGTGAAAAAGCTCTGAAAGAGATCAAGGCCGAGTTTGACAAGGAATTTACCTGGTTTCAGTCTGAGGTTGAGCAATTCAACAAGACCCTGCATAGCGAGCCTTCGAACTTCCCCCTTCACTCTTCAAACTTCGAACTTCCCCCTTCACTCTTCAAACTTCAAGAAGCCAGCCGCGACCTGATTAAACAGACAGACCTTATTTATAAACTCGCCACCCGCCTGATCGAAACCTGCGAAAACGAATGCAGCGCCAAGGAGAGCGCTGCCTGGGCGGGCCGTGACATCACCCGCGCCCGCAAGGTCGCCGCCGATGCGCGTGGACTCGCAGTCGAGCAGCTCAAGCAGGTGCGTTATTTCTGGAAACAGGCCCACTGGCTTACCGAACGTTTTCCCGAGGCCAAACTGCGTGACGTGGCAGGG
>JAUSDQ010000224.1 GCA_030650525.1 Sulfuricaulis sp. | reverse complement strand
ATCCGAGCCCGCCTGAGGCTCGGTAAGATTCATTACGCCACCCCAATCGCCGGAGACCATTTTCGGCAGGTAACGCCCAATCTGCTCCGGTGAGCCATGGCGACTCAAGGCCTCGACGGCACCGCCCGTCAGCAAAAAGTTGGAGGAAAAAGCGAGATTGGCCGCCTTCCACATTTCACCGATCGCCGCCGTGACGAGATGCGGCAGGCCTTGCCCGCCCTGGGCCGTGGGACCGCCCACGCCCCCCCAACCCGCATCGACGTATTGACGGTAGGCTTGCTTGAAGCCGGGGGGCATTTTCACCTGCCCGTCAACAAGTTGTGCGCCGATGCGATCGCCCACCCGGTTGAGGGGCGCCAGCACTTGGCCCGCGAAGTGACCCGCTTCACGCAGGATGGCGTCTACCAGCTCGGCTGAAACTTCAGCATGGGCCGGCAGCGCCGCGACGGCGTCCATCCCAGCCAGCTGGGACAGCACGAACTGCATATCTTCAAGGGGTGGAGAGTAATCATTCATGGGAATTGCCTCGGTTCACGGCGGTCGCTACCCTCTTGAGCGCGACCTCGCGTCTTGTTGTGGATGCCGACGGGGCCGCCGGCAGTGTGTTTTTGTTCGCTGACGTCAGCTTTTTTGCTTGAAGGTCCCCGACCGTTTGACGCGGTGGATCGGCAAACAGCGAACTGAGCCGGATGGCCGCCAGCTTGCCGCGGAAATCGCGCTCCAGCTCGCCCCGCATGGTGCTCAATACCGAGTGCACGCGGCAGCGGTCTTGCCAGTCGGAAAACGGGTTGTCAACGGAAAACAAAGCCATTGCCGGCTCCGCCACGGCTTCAAAAATATCGAGCAGCGTGATGCTCGAAGGGTCACGCGCCAGCGCCACGCCACCCTCACCGCCGCGCGTCGATTTGAGCAGTCCGGCCCGGACCAGCCGTGCCACGAGCTGGCGCACGCGGGACGCGTTGGTATTGACCCAGCGCGCAATGGTCTGCGTGGCGATCATGTCGGGACCGTGATAGGCAACGAACGACAGGATGTAGCATGCGGTCACAAATTTGGTGGATTTCAAATTCCTATTCCTTCAAAGCGAGAACCGGTCGAAGCGAGATGAAACGCTGGGATCGAACTGCCATCGTCGTTGACATCGCCGAAAAGCGCGGCTATCCTAAACCTGTATGCAATGATACCTTTAACATACAGACGTGAAAAGAACCTGACCTATAAACCTGACCCATGGCCGTCCGTCGCCACACACAGGTCGGACGACCGACGCAACACCATGACCCAGAACATCTTGCTCACCCGCAACGAAGGCATTGCCACCCTGACCCTCAACCGGCCCGAAACACTCAACAGTCTGAGCCTCGACGCGATCAAGGCATTGCTTCAGACCTTGCGTGAGCTCCACGCCGACCCCAGCGTGCGGGCGATGGTCATCACCGGCGCCGGACGTGGCTTCTGCGCCGGCTGGCAGCTTGACGAATCCGGCGTGCCGGGCTTGCCGGAGGAGTCCTTCGGCGTGCGCCAGGCGCACCTGATGGCCGAATATTTCAACCCGGTCATCCAGGCCTTTCATGAACTGCCATTTCCCAGCATCGCCGCCGTCAACGGCGTGTGCGCGGGCGCCGGTGTCAGCATTGCGCTGGCGGCCGACATGGTCATTGCCGCCGAGTCCGCGTCCTTCCGTTTGACGTTTGCGCCCAAGCTTGGCCTGGTGCCAGATCTCGGCGCCACATGGAAGTTGCCGCGGCTGATCGGATGGGCGCGCGCCCAGGCCGTGACGCTGCTGGGGAGCCCGATCAGCGCCCTTGACGCCGTCCAGTGGGGCATGATTTACCGGGCTGTCGCCGACGGTGAGCTGCGCGCCACCGCAATGGAACTGGCGGCGGGCCTGGCCAACGGGCCGAGCGGCGTGGCCCGCGAAGTGCGCCACGCCTACCACGCGGCGCAGCTCCAGTCGCTGGCCGGGCAGATGGATTACGAACGCTTGCGCCAACGCGAATTGCTGGATTCGGCCGCGTTCCAGGAAGGTTTGCGTGCATTTCAGGAAAAACGGCCCGCCAATTTTCACGGTGCCATGCCATGAACGGCGACGGCCGTCTGGTGCGCGACGAGTTCGCCGCTTGACGGCCTGGGCGGGGTCTACTGCGAAGACGTTGACATTGCGGCATCGCCCAAGACCCGCGCCTGCGGCCGGTCCACAATTGTCAGTTCGGACGACGACAGCGGAGCCCCTTGCGCCTAGGATATATCAGCCGCACTACCGATGCATAACGAGGACATTTTTAATGAGCGACATCAACAGACAGTGGATCTATTCCAAGCCGGTTTCCGGAAGTTTGAAGCATGAAAATTTCACCTTGGAAGAAAACCCCATTCCCAAGCTGAGACAGGGTCAGGTATTGGTTCGCAACAAATTGATTTCGATGGATCCAGCCAACCGCACCTATTTTGTCATGCAGGCGTATCGCCCGCAGTTGAAGTTGGGAGACGTCATGGCGGGCTTTGCCATCGGCGAAGTCATCAAGTCCACCGATATGCGATTCAGGCGCGGCGATTTGATCCACGGCGATCTGGGGTGGCAGGATTACGCGGTGATCAACAGCTACGAGCGCTCTGAGTTTATTTACAAATGTACGCCGGGCTATAGCGAAGACGATCTTTTGGGTGTCCTCGGCATCACCGGATTGACCGCCTACTTCGGGGTGCAGGAAGTTGGCAAGCTCGTGCCCGGCGAAACCGTCGTTGTCGGTGGTGCCACGGGCGCTTGCGGCGTGATTGTGGGGCAGTTGGCCAAAATTGCGGGTTGTCGCGTCATTGGTTTTGGCGGCGGCCCCGAAAAATGCCGGTGGTTGATTGACGAAATGGGTTTTGATGCGGCAGTGGACTACAAGAGCGATCATGTCGCCGCCGATCTGGCGGCCCTGTGTCCCGATGGCGTTGATTTCTTTTCCGACGCCGTGGGTGGCGTGGTCACGCAATCGACGCTTCCGCTGATGAAACAAGGCGCCCGCTGGTATCACTATGGC
This sequence comes from Sulfuricaulis sp., assembly GCA_030650525.1. Classification (GTDB taxonomy): domain Bacteria; phylum Pseudomonadota; class Gammaproteobacteria; order Acidiferrobacterales; family Sulfurifustaceae; genus Sulfuricaulis. The sequence continues at coordinate 453 of JAUSDQ010000224.1, read as the reverse complement.
AACGTCTCTTCGTATGACAGCATCACGCCAGGTGAAGCCTTGCGCCAAGACGATTCGCTCACACCGGAACTCTTGAAACTATGCCAGGAGCGCAATTTGAAACCGGTGTTTCTCCTGGTGTTTGATTTTTATTGCCAACGCCGACGCGCCGAGGCGGAACTGGCGCAATACATGCGGGAAGGCAAATTGAAAGCGCCCGTGACAACGATTGAAGGTTTCGATAAATTGCCAGAGGCCTTGATCAATGGCACTTTTGGCGGCAAGCACTACGGCAAATTAAGTGTTCGCATCGCCTCGTAATAGTTAACAACCCAACAATAGGTTACAAAAATGAAAATTCATCATGTTTGCATCAATGTCAGCGATATGGATGAGTCCCTGAAACTCTACCGTGACTTTCTTGGCTTCCATTGCTACAAGGACACAGTGATCCCCGATGGCAAGAATTTCGAC
>JAUSDQ010000223.1 GCA_030650525.1 Sulfuricaulis sp. | reverse complement strand
TACGGCGTAGCGTGGCGTTCTCGGCGCGGGCGCGCTCCAGCTCTCCCACTAGGTCAAGCATGTTTTCCCCTTTCGTCTATCTGTGTATTGGCGGCACACGCGCCCGCCTGCGACGCCGGAGAGGCGCGCTCACGATGCGCCCCGCAAGCTAGCGCGCTCGCCCTCGGTGCTGAATGATGCTTCTAAGGCGCACTCCCGAAGGTACGCCGTGTACGTAGCAGACCTGTCCTCCGTCACCTGCTCAAAGGTTCTGCGCATCACAAACGCCATGACGCGCGGCTGTTCGTCGTCGGCTGCTCGAATCTCCAGCACAACGCGGGCGCGCCGGATACTGAAGGCGTTGGGCTTCTCGCCGCAAATGCGGCCCGCCAACTTGACGCGCCAGCTAAGGGGTTTTCCCTCGTTATCCATGTAGGCCAGAACGTCAAGCGTGTGCCCCCGGTTGTAGGCATTGCGCCTGGAAACGCACCAGTCCTCATCCTCCTGGAATAGGCGCTCTATCTCAAAGGGCGTCGCGCTCCCAACCTGAAGCCGCCGCCATGCGGAGCGCGTCGGCGGGGCTGTGCCCAGGGCCGCGAGTTCCGCCGCCCTGTGCGTGTTCCCTAGGGCGCCGAAGACGCGGTAGTGCGGTCGGGTCGGTATGTGCGCGCGGGAGCCGACTCCAAAGGCCGCGACGGGCTTCGGTGCTGGCCTTGCGGCTAGTTGCTGCATGGTGCTCCCCCTTTCTATCCGGCGCGCTCGATCCGGTCGGCGCGCTTTTCGTACCGCGCGTTGTTGCTGTTCCAGAGTGGCGACCTGCATCGCGGGCAGCTTGCCGGATATTTGCGGGAGTTTGCCCGACGATACCACTCGTGGTAGCATTTGTCACACCCGAAAAGCTTTCCCTCGAAAATGACCATTTCTCTATCTGCACCCCCTTTCAACTTGTAACAGCATAACACAATATGTATGCCTCTGTCACTAGCTGGGCCGCGCCAGTCTTAGACCAGTTTCTTAGACAAGTTTCAAGCGGCCCCTTTCAAGGCGTTAGCCGCTTGACGACGGGCCGCCTTTATGCTAGCCTGCAGGAAAGTCGGAAGGTCGGAAAGTGGGAGTGTAGTCTAATGTATCGCAAGCATGGCCTCAAAACGCTCGGCTTCCGCGTCTCACCGCGCACGCTGGCCCGGACGAAGCGGGCCGCACAGTCGCGGGGCCTTTCCGTCTCGGAGCTTCTGCGGCTGCTGGTCAAGGCCGGCTTGAGAGGCGCGACGTGAGCGCGCGGCGGCGCATCTGGCTGGGCGACGACGAGGATGAGGATGAGTTCGACGATGAGGACGCCCTTGACATTCGGTCGTGGATGGAGGTCTGAACAATGAATGAGAACGCAGTCCAGGACAAAGCTGATGTTGACGATGTTGACGGCATTGACCTCGACCCCGAAGCTGGGCGGGGGCGTTACTATCTGCTTGCCAAGACGCTGGCCGGAAGGATTGTCTGCGCCGGGCCAATGGATAGCGAAGACTCGGCGGCTGAGTTGGGTCTAAAAATGAGGTCATACAGCATCTACAGGATCGCCACGCGAGACCTAGGGGAGGCAAAAAGGCGCATAAAGACCGGAACGGCAATGGAGGTGGCGAGCTTATGAAGACCATCGGTTTTAAGCTGGACGCTATCTGGGTGTCCATTCGCTGGCCCTACACGCCGGAGGAAATAGACTTCTCTGAGGGCCGTCCGTCCGGCGTCCTATTTTTGGGAATTATATACTTGACTAGCCAGCCTCCAGGTGTTACACTCCTGTTAGATTCATGACAGGGGTAGCATATGCGCGGCACTAATCCCAGACCCACCTCAATGAGCCTGTACGAGTTCGCCGACAAGTTCCCGGATGAGG
>JAUSDQ010000203.1 GCA_030650525.1 Sulfuricaulis sp. | reverse complement strand
ACTCCACGGCGACCGCCGCGAGTTACATCAGGACAAAAAGGAGCTGAAGCACGACCGGCGTGAACTGCACCGCGACCGCCATCAGACACATCGCGCAAAACGCTCATAAGCATTCACATTGCGTTCCACAAAAAAGCGGGGCCAGTGGGCCCCGCTTTTTTGTGTCCGGCACTTATCGCGCGATCAACATGCCGCGATACATCCGCGATGCGCGCTTCTGAATCGGCGCATTGCTTTCGTTATTGCATCAAGGTGGTGTGCGACAGGAAACAACTGCTGTTCTCCCCGAGCTACTACCCATCGGAAGAGTACGAACAGCTGATTCAACCAACCGAAACCGCCGACCGCCCCTTGCTCAGCGGATGAGGAAGTTCATCGGTGACAGGGACGCCATCCATTTACCTCTTAAGTCTTATTTCCAGTTCCGTGGTTTCACCCTGGCGCACCGACACCTTTTCAGTCGCCGTCTTGAAGGCAACCAGCTTGAAATGGATCGTATATATGCCCGGCTCCAGCGCAAGTTTGAGCGGTGACAAGCCATAATAGACGTCACCCACGTACACCTTGGCGCGGGCCGGGATCGTGGTAGTGGCAAGCTGGCCGGTCATTCCGGGGCGGGCCGCTTGAGATGCAGACATGCGCCCTGGAGGCGCCACCAGAACGGTAACCCCGGGCGTTGCGTCACGGGCCGCCGCCGCTGCCGCCTGGTCAAACCTTTCCGGATAGGTCTGCCTGATGCTTGCGCCGATGGCATCCCGGGTCTTGGCGGTTACCTTGGCCAGCGCACCACTGAGATAACGGGCAATCGAACTGCGGGTGTTGCCGGTGACGCCGGCATAGCGATCCGCTTTTTCAGCCACGGCACCGGACCAGAGAATGCCGCCGCCGCGGGTATCGCGTAACGTGGTTTCCACCACGATGGATACTTCATCCCGTCCGCCGATATTCATGCTGAATTCCCGAATGACCCCGAATATCTCAAAATCCGCGCTCCCGGCGGCGGCCTTGCCGCCCTCGGTCACCGTTTGGAACCCGCT
>JAUSDQ010000202.1 GCA_030650525.1 Sulfuricaulis sp. | reverse complement strand
CATCTGTTTCCCGTACGAAACGCGCCGTACCGGCATCTACTCCTGCGGTCCGGTGCGCCGCCCGATGGACATCGCGCAGGCGATCGAGGACGCGACCGGCGCCGCGCTCAAGGCGATTCAGGCGGTGGAGAATGCTTCGCTCGGGCGTGCCGCGCATCCGCGCTCGGGCGATCTGTCGTTCCCGGAATTCCGGCGCGAAGGCTGCACCCAGTGCAAGCGCTGTACCGTGGAATGCCCGTTCGGCGCCATCGATGAAGACGAGCAGCGCTACCCGGTGTTCAACGAATCCCGTTGCCGCCGTTGCGGCACCTGCATGGGCGCGTGCCCGGTGCGCGTGATCTCGTTCGAGAATTATTCGGTGGACAGCGTCGGCTACCAGATCAAGGCGGTGGACATGCCGGACCAGTTCTCCGAGAAGCCACGCATCCTGGTGCTGGCGTGCGAGAACGACGCCTACCCGGCGCTCGATATGGCGGCCATGAACCGCATCCAGTACAGCGCGTTCACGCGCATTATCCCGGTGCGTTGCCTGGGCAGCGTTAATACCATCTGGATCAACGACGCGTTGACCAGCGGGTACGACGGCGTGATCCTCATGGGTTGCCAGAAGGGCGACAACTACCAGTGCCACTTCGTGAAGGGCTCGGAGTTGGCGCACGACCGCATGAGCAAGATCGACGACACCCTGAAGGGCATGTCGCTCGAGCCCGAGCGCGTGGCCACCTACGAGGTCGCGATCACCGACATCCAGCGCGCGCCGGCGCTCATCAATGCAATGGCCGAGACGATCCAGAAGATCGGCTTGAGCCCGCTTAAGTTCTAGGAGTGTCCATGAGCGATCTCAACAAGGTAATGGTGGAGAAATATCGCAACGACTTTCTCAAGGAAGTCGAGGCCAATGTCGAGGAGGGCAACTGGGTCAAGATGTGCATGCAGTGCGGCGTGTGCTCGGGATCCTGCCCGCTTGGGACGGCCTGGGAACACCCGCCGCAAGAAATCTTCGCGATGATCCGCGCCGGCAAACGCGACGAAGTGCTGAAAAGCGAGTCCATGTGGATGTGCACCTCGTGCTACAACTGCATCGTGCGTTGCCCGCGCGAGCTGCCGATCACCCACATCATGCATGGCCTGGCGAACTATGCGCACCGGATCGGTATCGCGCCCAAAATGAATCCGACACGGCGCTTCTCCAAATTGTTTTGGCAGAACATCACCAGTGGCGGGCGGGTGAATGAACTCAAGCTGTCCATCGGCTTGTATTTCATGGATGGTTTTGCCTCCGGCGTCAAGAAGGGCCTGGAGATGCTACCGGTGGGTCTGGGCATGCTCAAGACCGGCCGCCTGAATCCCTTCGGCTTTTTCAGCGGCGGCAAATGCAAGGGCGCCGGCGACATCCGCAAGATGATTAAGAAAGCGAAAGAGATCGAAGACAAGCGCAAAGGTTTTGCGGTGTAAGGAGCAGATATGGCGAGAAAAGAATATTCGTTTTATCCGGGTTGTTCGTCCGAGCGCAAGGCCTCGGCCTCGAACTACATGACCTCGGTCGAGTCCATGTGCAAGACGCTGGATATCAAGCTGAACGAAATCCCCGACTGGAACTGCTGCGGCGCGTCCATCGGTTACGCCGAGGGTGGCGAGCTGCCGCGTCACGTGATGAACGCGCGCAACGAGGCCTTGTCCGAAAAGCATAACGGTGGTCAGGATATTGTCGCGACCTGCGCCGCCTGCTGGCTGGGCGCGAAGGAATCGCAGGAGCGCATCTCCCATTCCGGCGAGCTGCTGGGGGATATCAAGAGCATTCTTGCCGAGGTCGGCCTGGAGTACGAGGGCAAGCTGAAGATCCGCCACATGGTCGAAGTGCTGATCGAAGACCTGGGTTACGAGGAATTGGGCAAGCCGGTCGTGAAGCCGCTCGATGGCATCAAAATCGCCGGTTACGTCGGCTGCCAGACCAACCGCCCGTTCGGCGTGCTGGGCGAGTCGTTCGAGAATCCGAAATACCTCGACAAGCTGGTCGAGACCGTGGGCGCGACACCGCTCGAGAAGTACGAGGAGAAGGTCACCTGCTGCGGCGGTGCCTTGGCTTTTTCCGAACCCGAAAAGAGCCAGGTGCAGATCAAGAAGATCATCGAGTCGGCCTACGACCACGGCGCCGACATGATCGTCACGCCCT
>JAUSDQ010000201.1 GCA_030650525.1 Sulfuricaulis sp. | reverse complement strand
CTGCTGCGCAGCGAAGTGCGCAAAGGCGTCACCGTCTGCATCATCGAACACAACCTGGACATCGTGATCGGCATTTCGGATCGTATTGCCTTTTTGGATCAGGGTCAATTGCTGGCAGACGGTGATCCGAAGAGCGTATTGAACGATCCGCATCTGGCAGCGATTTACTTCGGGGAAAAAGCAGCATGACGAATACGTTGTTCAAGACCGAAGGTCTGGTCGTAGGATATGGTGGCCGCCCGGTTCTCGATGGTATCAATATCGAATTGCGTTCCAACGAAGTGCTGTGCCTGATTGGTCATAACGGTGCCGGCAAATCGACCCTGCTCAAAGCACTGTTTGGACTGATTCCATATCAGGGCGGACAGGTGTTCATGGACGGCAAACCATTGCCGGTCTCCGAGCCGCGCGCGCTGACCGCTGCCGGCATTTCGCTGATGCCGGAAGGACGAGGCATCTTTCCAGGACTAACGGTAGCCGAAACCATGCAGATGGGGCTGTGGGCGGCGGGCGTCCCGCAGAACGAACGCAGTGATCGACTCGAATGGGTGATGTCGGTACTGCCACTGATGCGTAACTTTTATGATCGTCGCGCGGGTACGCTATCCGGTGGCCAGCAGCAGATGGTGTCGATTGGACGGGCTTTGCTGAGCCAGCCGCGCTGCCTGCTGATGGACGAGCCATCAATCGGACTAGCGCCGAAACTGTTTCAGGATCTGCTGCGACCGATTCGCGAATTACAGCAACGGACCGGCATGTCGATCCTGCTAGTGGAACAAAACGTCAAGGAAGCACTGAAAATTTCTGACCGGGTGATCGTGATGAAGTCGGGTGCGATTATAAAAGAAGCACTGCCGGAAGAGCTGTCCGACAATGCCAAATTGATGGAGCTTTATTGATATGTCTATGCAATTAACCTTGTCTGCGCTACTGCAGCACCATGTGGCCGAACGGCCAAACCAGATCGCTTTTATCGAAGGTGAACGGCAAGTCAACTTTGCCGAGTTCGACCGCCTGTGCAACCGCGCCGCCACCTGGCTTGCGGCGCAAGGTATCAGCCCCGGCGACCGCGTGGCGGTGTGGCTGACGAACCGCGTCGAGTGGATGGCGCTGCTGTTTGCGCTGGGCCGCATCGGCGCGGTGATGATGTCGGTCAACACGCGCTTTCGCGCGGCCGAACTCGAGCATGTGCTGGTGCGCTCGGCGGCGAAGCTACTGGTGATCCAGCTCAACTTCCGGAAGATCGAGTTCGACGCCGTGTTGCGCGAAGTCGATTGCACCACCGTGCCGGCACTCGAACGCATCGCCGTACTCGATGGCGGTGCCGACCTGCCTGCGGCGATTCTCGGCAAGCCGACCGTCGCCTTGTCGCTGACCGGGGACTCGCCGGCCGCGCTGCCGGACCGTTCGTCGCCCGACGCGCTGGCGATCCTGTTCACCACCTCCGGCACGACCAAGGGTCCGAAGCTGGTGATGCACGCGCAGCGCGCGATCACGCTGCACGCGCAACGCGTCGGTCACGCCTATGGTTTCGACGCGCCGGGTGCCGGAACGCTGGGTGGGTTGCCATTTTGCGGTACCTTCGGACTGGTGGCGGCGCTGGCTACCTTTGCCGCCGGTTCGCCGCTGGTCATCATGGATGCGTTCGATGCGCGACGCGCCTCCGAACTGATCCGGATGCACCGCCTGACGCATGTGTTCGGCACCGACGAGATGCTGCGCCGACTGCTTGAAGCCAATCCCGAACCAGGGCCGTTCCCGTCGGCGCGCCTGTTCGGCTTCGTGCATGCACGGGAGCTTGCGCAGGAGGCGTGTGCACGTGGCCTGCCGATTGTTGGCCTGTACGGATCGAGCGAGGTGCAGGCGCTGTTCTCGCGCCAGCCGCTCGATCTGCCCTTCGACGAGCGCGTGCTGGGCGGCGGCAAGCCGGCCTCGCCGGATGTC
>JAUSDQ010000192.1 GCA_030650525.1 Sulfuricaulis sp. | reverse complement strand
GGAGCTAGCGTTGGTAGATGACCACGTGAGCAGGGCGGCGTTACCGCTGGTGACCGAGGTGGGGTTGGCGTTGAGGGAGACCGTGGGTGCCGGCGCGGGGGTGGGGGTGGGGGTCCGTGTCGGGGTAAACGTCGCGGTCCGGGTCGGTGTTGAGGTTGTTGTCGGAATTGCCGTCGCGGTCGGTGTCGGTGTGGCGGTGGTGGTCGGTGTAGACGTTGGTGTCCGTGTCGGTGTGGCGGATGCTGTCGGTGGCAGCGGGACGCCTTGTAGCGATGTATTCATATCGCTCTGAATTTCGGTTGGCGCCAGCGCGCGGGTATAGATCCGAATGTCATCCAGGAGGCCAGAGAATACATCCGGCCCATCTGCATTCATGCCAATGCGTACTTTGGCGGTGGCGTCCGTGCCGAGGGTAAAGGTACCTAGGGTTTGTTTGAGCACGCCATTAACATAGAGCCGGGTACTGCCGGACTGAGCGACAATGCCAAGGTGGGTCCAGGTGTTGAGGGGCGGAGCATAGGAAAAGCTAATGATACTGTTTGGCTGCTCAAGTCTCACACGGCCGTCGCCACTGCCCAGGACCAGGTCAAAACGCATGTCAGAACGATTCCAACTGTCGCGCTTGCCGATGATGGTGCGCCAATCGGCATAGCTTGTGGGGCGTATCCAGGCTTCAATCGTAAAAGGGAGGGTTGCAATATCAAGGCTGGAGGGAAGCGAGACATAGCTGTTAGTGCCATTGAAGAAGAGCGCCTGTCCATATTTACCGACGGTCCACGCGGGACCATTGATGAGGGTTCCGGTATACCTGTGGCCAGAGGCGTCTGTAGCGGTGGTCCCACTTCCTTCATCAAATGCATAGCCGGCGGTGAGGCCAGTGGCGGCGTTGGCTTGAAAGGCGTTAGAACCTAACTCCCAAGTTAAAATCGAAGCAACGATCCCAAAAATGACTATTCGAACGAAATATTTTTTTTTCATGCGAAGTGTCCTTATTTCATGTTGTATCGATCGTGTACTTGATCCACGCTGATCTGGACGCCTATCGAATCTTTCCGCTGGATCGACCGCGTAGACGGCTTCGGACGCATACGCGTCCACCACCGCGCGATTAAGCCGCGCTCCGACCAGGGTCTGTCGATGCAATCTTGGATTAGCCCCGGCTCGCCCCACGGTATGTCGTGATAATCCGAGCGCAGATAGGGGCTGGCAGGATTCCGGTGCCACTCGCCGGGAAACATGGCGATGACGTCGTGATCTATCGTCGCGGGCGCCGCACGCGGCGCGGTTCCCGCCAACTGCGTATAAAGCGCGGCCGGAAGATCCCGACCGGCTCCCAGCGGCAGATGACAAATGGGTGTGGCGCGCGGATTCATTTCAATCAGGTAAGCAGCGCCGGTCACCGCCTCCAGGATAAAATCAATCCCCCACAGCCCGGAAATCCCGAGCCGGCGCACCAGCCGATTTACCGCCTCGGACATCTCTGGATTCTCGATGACACGCACGACGGTGGCCGGTCCCGTCGGACCCTGCGTCCTGATCGCTTCCACGCTGATACCTGCCAGCACTTGTCCTTGCCAGCAAGCGACCGCCCGATTGGCGGGGGTGCCCGGGATGAAGTCTTGCAGAGTAATGGTGCGCCGTGTTCCGTTCAGCGAGTTCAGAAAAAAAGACGGGTCGCGCTCCAAGAACATGCGCACCATGGCATTTACCATGGCGGGACGCGACGCCATGAGCCCAAAAACACGTTGGGCTTCCTTGTGATTACGAACGATCGCGACACCCTGCCCGCCCCACGTGCAATCGATTTTGATCGCTGCCGGAAGTTTGTGTTGCGCGAGCCAGATATTTAGTTCGTTCGGTGTCGACACAACGGTGGTTTCTGGGACGCGCACTCCCTCCTCCGCGGCTAAGGCCATTAATCGGCCCCGCGCGGTCGCGAGCGCGCAAGCCTCAGGCGTGCCCAGCGAGCGCGAAATAAGAGCACGTAATGCATTCGCCGCGGGGCCCGCCTCGCCAGCGTGCACGTACAGCCGATGAAGGTGGGCCGCCGCATTGTCATCGCAAGGAATGATGAGATCGGGTGCGGCAGATTCGATGGCGGCACGCAACGAAACCAGCGGTTTCAGCGCCGTATAAGGGTAAATCTGCCGGATGGCGCGCGTCTTGGTCACGGGATGTTGCCGTGGACAGATTGCCTCCACGCGGCAACCCATATTGGCGAAGGCCATGGCGAGGCGGGCCGTGATCGGCCAACGCAGTGTCGCCGTGAGGAGAATGCTCGGTTCTGCTGTTCTTTTTGATTTTTTTAAAATCTTATCCAGCACATTGCCGTCAGAACTCAAATCATCTGGCGCAGATTGGTTTTGCCCTACCGGCAATAACAGAGAATTATATTGCATGCGCTGGCGTTCTCTAGTAATCGGATGGTCACGGTTAGATTTAAGTTAGAGCGATTTAGTTTCGATCGCACGTGCATAAGCACAGACCGGTACCGGCGTAGGCCGCTGATTCAAACCCAGGCAGTCTGCCTGCTTAACGCAGTCAGAGTCTGTACGCCAACACACTAAGAGCGCCTAACGAATAATAAAAAATCCGACAGGATTCACAGGATTAAAAATAGGATTAACAGGATTGCCAACCTACAAAATCCTTAATCCTGAAAAATCCGGTTAATCCCGTCCATTTCATTTTTTTAGAGGCTCATTTTAAGTACGGCGACGCACAGACGCTGAATCCTTGGGAGCCTATCTTCCGCTCCATGAATCTATCCGAAGAAACTTGGGGCAGTTTTACCGCGCGACCCGCACGACGCATGTTGAACCGCAATGTGGTTTCTTTAGCCAGCGATTTACTTCCGTTGTGTGATTTTGTATGCCTCCTCCTCGCCGCCTCCCTCAGCACTCTCCTCACCGTCCACTGGCTGGCACCGCTTAGCCTCGCTCCCGACTTCGGGAACGATTTCGCGCCAGCGGCGTTGGTCGCGGCGGTGCTGGCGCCGTTCATTCTTTACG
>JAUSDQ010000191.1 GCA_030650525.1 Sulfuricaulis sp. | reverse complement strand
GACATCCTTGCCTTTCAGGGCCGCCAGTTGTTTGAGGCGAATGGCGGTGGCCAGGCCGGCCGGACCGCCACCGACGACGACGACGTCGTAGTCCATTGCTTCACGGGGGCCGAACTGGGCCAGAATTTCCTGGTTTGTCATCGTGGGTCTCGCTTGATACGCCAAAATTACAATGGAAAGCGCCACTTACCCTTGTTGAGTATTAGTTTGCAGCTAACATTTTTATGGCGTTAGAAGGGCGTCAATTCAAGTGCGTTCCAAAATCAAGGCGATGCCCCGGACGAAGCCAATGCACATGGTGCAAAGCAGCCACCTATTTCCGAATGGCAGTCGGACCCTCGCTGTGCAATTCACAATTGATTACCTTAACGCCATGGATCCAGGATTTGAGCAGGGTGCGGACCATGATGTGTCCACTTTATTGTTCAATGCCTTAACCCGGCAGGCCACGGTCGGGACGACATGGGGAACGCATGTATCCCGCCCCCGGGTACGGTCGGGGTTTTCCAGCCAAGATGTGTGTGGGTCGCCGTGCCGGAGTCGCAACTCCTGAAGGCATTGTCGAAGCAGGGCCATGGACGGGTTCCTTCATGCGCTTGGATTGGACGAATTACAGCGCCGCCACCAGTTCGGGCACCGCCGCAAACAAATCGGCTTCGAGCCCGTAATCCGCCACCGAGAAGATCGGGGCTTCAGGGTCCTTGTTGATCGCCACGATCACCTTGGAGTCCTTCATGCCGGCCAGGTGCTGGATGGCGCCGCTGATGCCCACGGCAATGTAGAGCTGGGGTGCCACGATCTTGCCGGTCTGGCCCACCTGCCAGTCATTGGGGGCGTAGCCGGCGTCCACCGCAGCGCGGCTGGCGCCCATGGCCGCTCCGAGCTTGTCGGCCAGCGGTGTCATGACTTGCATAAACTTCTCGTTGGAGCCCAGGGCACGGCCGCCGGAGACGATGATCTTGGCGGCGGTCAGTTCCGGGCGGTCGTTTTTGGCAATTTCACTGCCCATGAAGGTGACTTTGGCGCTGACGGCCACGGCCGTCACGCTTTCCACTGCCGCCGTGCCACCCGTGGCAGCTGCAGCGTCAAAGCCGGTGGTGCGCACCGTGAGGACCTTGATGGCGTCCGCGCTTTGCACGATGGCAATGGCGTTGCCAGCATAGATCGGGCGCTCGAAGGTATCAGGGCTGTCGACCTTGGTGACGTCGGAGATCTGGGCCACGTCCAGTTTGGCCGCCACGCGCGGGGCGATGTTTTTGCCCGAAGCCGTGGCGGGGAACAGGATATGGCTGTAGCTGGAGGCGAGCGCCAGAACCTGGGCGCTCATATTTTCCGCCAGGCCATGAGCGAATTGGGCGTGGTCGGCATGCAGTACCTTGGAGACGCCGGCAATCTGCCCCGCCGCAGCTGCCGCCGCGGCAGCGTTGGCGCCAGCCACCAGCACGTGGACCTCGCCACCGCATTTCAGTGCGGCGGTTACTGTGTTGAGGGTGGCGCCCTTGATGGACGCGTTGTCATGTTCGGCAATTACTAATGATGTCATGAGAGCACCTTGGCTTCGTTCCTGAGTTTGTCCACCAAAGTTGCGACGTCGGGCACCTTGATGCCAGCGCTGCGCTGGGGCGGCTCGGTCACCTTGAGGGTCTTAATGCGCGGCGTCACATCCACCCCGAGGTCTTCGGGCTTGAAGATTTCCAGCGGCTTTTTCTTGGCCTTCATGATGTTGGGCAGGGTCACGTAGCGCGGCTCATTGAGGCGCAGGTCAGTCGTGATGACGGCCGGCAGGGTCAGCGTGAGGGTTTCCGAGCCGCCATCGACTTCGCGCGTGACCGAGGCCTTGCCATCCAGCACTTCGAGCTTGCTGGCAAAAGTGGCTTGCGCCAGATCACACAGGGCGGCCAGCATCTGGCCGGTCTGGTTGCAGTCGTCGTCAATCGCTTGTTTACCCAGGATGATGAGACCGGGTTGTTCCTTGTCCACCAGGGCTTTGATCAGTTTGGCCACGGCGAGGGGCTGCAGCTCTTCGGTGGTTTCGACCAGGATGGCGCGGTCGGCGCCGATCGCCATGGCGGTGCGCAAGGTTTCCTGGCATTGGGCGACGCCACAGGAGACGGCGATGACCTCGGAAACCACGCCTTTCTCCTTCAGGCGCATGGCTTCTTCGACCGCGATCTCGTCAAACGGGTTCATGCTCATTTTGACGTTGGCAATGTCTACACCGGTGTTGTCCGACTTGACGCGGACCTTCACGTTGTAGTCCACCACGCGCTTGACTGCGACCAGGACTTTCATATAAACCTCATCAAATAAAAATTAGCTGCGGAGACACCTTTCATTGCGCAAGTTCTCCTCGCTATTCAGCTTGGAACGGAGCATCCTGGTGGATGGCAACATTCATCCCGCCTGCAGCGGCATACGAGTTCTTCAAGCAACATGACCTCTGATGTCGAAAGCTCGACTACGGCATCCGCAGAATGGCGGCGGCCCCCACAACTCAACCACCTTTAGACAATTCAACCTGACTAGCCAGCGCCCTTCGACACATCGGCAGCTGGCTCGAACTATACCCACCACAAAATACTGCCTCGTCGTCCGAATAGACAAATTTAAAGCCAATTCCAACCACCCGATCGCCCATTCTTTAGTACCGGTTGCAGCAGCAGCAATTATGAAAAAGCCAGTGAAAAGATCCCCATCCACGACAACCCACAAATAGTCCAATCCGACAATTGTTAAAAATCCACTGCTCTGAGACACTGATTTGCTCGGATGCATACGACGGGCATATATAAATTCAGACAATGGAAAATGATCGATAGAAAACACATTGGAATGAAGGTACCGCCCTATCGGGCCACGGTCGAAAAGGGACAACTCCTCCTGTTCGCGAAGGCCACCGGAGAAACGAATCCGATCTATTTGGACGAAGAGGCAGCCAGGGCGATCGGATGCCCTGCTATTCCCATACCTCCAACCTTCGCGTTCTCGCTCGCGCTACTTGCTCCAGACAGAGTCAGTTGGGCGGACACGCTGAAACTCCCAATGGAGAAGATTTTGCATGGCGAGCAGGCTTTCGAGTATCTCCATCCAGTCTATTGTGGGGATGCACTCACATTCCATGAGCGGATCAGCGACATCTACGAGAAAAATGACGGTGCATTGGAGTTCGTCGTGGCCGATACCGATGTCGTCAATCAGCACGGCACGCAATGCCTTCGGTTGCGTACGGTCGCGGTGCTGGTGCATGCGAAAGGAAACGCATGAGCACGCCCACTTTTGACGCGCTTACGATCGGTGACCGGCTAGCGGAACATGTATGCGGTCCGATCACCCGCACAACGCTCGCGTTGTTTGCCGGAGGGTCCGGCGATCACAATCCCATCCACATCGATATTGACTTCGCAAAGAGTGCCGGCTTTCAAGACGTGTTTGCCCACGGAATGCTGTCGATGGCTTATCTAGCGCAAATGGTTGCGATGTGGGCGCCACCCCATGCGCTGCGTGCGTTGGAAGTACGCTACCTGGCAATGACGCCTGTCAACTCAACGATCATTTGCTCGGCAGAGGTGGTCAACAAATTTGAGTTCAATGGCGAGCGTCGCGTCAGGCTGAAGATCGCTGCACATCTCTTGGATGGGCTCCAAACCGTTGCTGGAGAGGCCGTCATCGCGCTGGCATAAGGCGTCATCCCACGATGTTGCAAAACGAGGCATTCTTCTTGGACTGGCATGAGTGCGGGTATCACCCTACTGTAGGAAAAGTAATTGCAGCGGGGTCTCCTTGCCGTTCCATGAACGGGGACCCAACCGGCCAAGACGCAGCAACACTGCATTCATGAAAGAAGACAACGTCTCACGTCGATCTGCTTTTTGCACTTCGTCACCATTGCGCCACGCCCTGTTTCGCCGATTCTATTTTGGGTCGCTGGGCATGGCGTTCGGTTACACGACACTGACTACCATCTCCGCATGGTTGATGGTGACATTGACGCCGTCGCCGCTGATGGTGTCCCTCGTGCAAACGGCGAGCACCCTGCCCTCTCTGTTGCTTGGTCTCGTGGCCGGCGCTCTGGCCGATATTGTCGACCGCAGGAAAATCCTGTTGGCCACGCAGATTTTTTTACTGATGGTTACCATCGTTCTTGGCGGCTCAACTCTGACCGGCATGATTGGAACGACCTCCCTGCTCGGACTCGTGTTCCTGGTCGGTGCCGGCTTCACGTTTTATCTGCCGGCACAGCACGCGTCCATCAACGAACTGGTACCTCATGTGGAGATTTCAGCCGCGATGGCACTGGCTTCAACGGCGTTCAGCAGCGCGCGCGCGGCGGGACCCGCGTTGGCGGCTGCGATGGTCGCGTGGCTTGGTTCAACGGGGGCTTTGTTGGCCACCGCACCTTTTTTTCTCTGCATGATCATCGCGCTGCGCGGATGGCACAGTCCTCCGTCTGGCGCGCCAGGAGTTCCAGAGAGACTGCTCTCGAGCATCCGCGGCGGCTTGCGCTATACGAGGAACTCTCCTTCGATGCGGGCTTTATTGGTCCGCAATCTTACATTCAGCTTTTGCGCCAGTTCACTGTTGGCACTGTTGCCGGTCGTCGCCCGCGACCAGTTCGGCGTTGGTGCAGTCGGATTCGGACTGTTGTTTTCTTCATTTGGCACCGGCGCGGTAGCCGGCGCGCTGTTGCTATCGCATCTGCTGAAGAAGCAGTCACTCAACACAATTGCGAACGCGAGCGCCATCTTGTCAGCGATCGGGATTTTATGGATCGCGGCGACGCCGATTTTTACCGTTGCCGTCCTCGGCGCCCTGGTGGCCGGGGCCGGCTGGGGAAGTATGTTCGCCTGTCTCTCGGCCGGAACCCTGAGCACCGCCCCGGCATGGGTAAGGGCGCGGGCCGTATCGTTCGGACTGGTCACCATGCAGACAGCGCTGGCGATTGGAAGCCTAGTCTGGGGACTTTTGGCGTCCACGGCCAATGCCCGCACATCGCTGGCAGTTTCGGCAGTCCTCATGATTCTGCTACTCGCCATTAGCCACCGGACACGTCTGGCGCTGGGTGCCGAGTTATCAATCAAGGTCGGGCTGGCGCCACCGGAACTTGTGATCCCGATCCAACCCGCACCGGATGATGGCCCAGTTGTCATCCAGCTGGAGTATTTGATCGATCCCGAGAATCACAAGCGCTTTCTCGAGCTCCTCGATCAGATTGAACCGATCCGCCGTCGCAACGGAGTCAGCGACTGGCGACTATTTCGTGACGTCGAACAATGCGAGCGATTCGTGGAGCGCTTTCTCGTGGCGTCCTGGGGCGAGTACATCCGGCTAAGGGCACGCGTCACGCCAGGGGAAGACAAACTTCGGGAATGCGTCGCCCAGTTGCAGCGTACCGGAGAATTGGTCCGAGTCTCCCGCCTGATCGCCACAGGGAGGCAAAATGCCTGAAAAACAAGAGCATCCATTCCCCGGCGGCGCCGCGGAATTTACCAGCAGATTAACCAAAAAGGAGATTTCATGAATTTTGACTACAGCCCCAAAACCCTCGACTTGCTGCAACGCCTACAGGCATTCTTCGACGAACATATCTACCCGAATGAGCACCGCTACGAAGAAGAAATCGAGGCCAACCGGCTCGCCGGGAACCCCTGGGTACCGGTTCGCCTCATCGAATATCTGAAACCGCTGGCGCGCGAAGCTGGGCTGTGGAACCTGTTTCTGCCTCACTCATCCCGCGTGCCCGATGGACTGTCCAACCTCGAGTATGCCCCCCTGTGCGAAATCATGGGGCGCGTGCATTGGGCGCCCGAGGTATTCAACTGTTCGGCACCGGACACCGGCAACATGGAGACGTTGGAGCTTTTCGGAACCGAAGCGCAAAAGCAGCAGTGGCTTGATCCGCTCTTGAACGGTGAAATTCGCTCTTCTTTCATGATGACTGAACCGGCGGTGGCAAGTTCCGACGCGACGAACATTCAAACGCGCATCGAGCGCGATGGCGACCATTACGTGCTCAACGGAACCAAGTCATGGATATCGGGCGCCGGGGATCCACGCACCAAGATCTATATCGTGATGGGCAAGACCGATCCGGATGCACCCCGTCACCGTCAACAATCGATGATCCTGGTGCCAGCCGGAACGCCTGGCGTCATCGTCAAGAGACCATTTCGGGTGTTCGGCTACGATAACGCACCACATGGCCATATGGAAGTTGAGCTCACGGACGTTCGAGTTCCAGTCGCCAACCTTCTGCTGGGTGAAGGCCGTGGCTTCGAAATTGCACAGGGGCGGCTGGGCCCCGGACGTATTCATCACTGCATGCGCTGCATCGGTGTCGCGGAACGTGCATTGGAGTTGATGGTGAGCCGCTCAAAAGGCCGGGTAGCGTTCGGCCGCCCTCTCTCGGAACAAGGCGTCTGGCGCGAGCGAATTGCCGAGTCGCGCATCATGATTGAGCAGGCGCGATTGTTGGTGCTAAAAACCGCTTTCATGATGGACACTGTCGGTAACAAGGGTGCGCGCGGCGAGATTGCCATGATCAAGGTGTTGGCGCCGAACGTCTCCTGCAAGATTGTCGACTGGGCAATCCAGATGTACGGCGGCACCGGTTTGTCGGACGACACGCCGCTCGCGGATATGTACAAGCTTCAACGGGCCATCCGCTTCACCGATGGCCCGGACGAAGTCCATCGCAACGCCATCGCGAAGCTGGAGATCGCCCGAGGCAGCGCAGCGCGCTAACCCCCTTCCGCGTTAGCCCATCTCTGTCAAGAATCCGACGAGTCGGGTACTTGGCGGTGGATGGACGAGGAACCTTGGCGAGCCAATTTTGGGCGACTGAAACTTTCCTTGTGTTTGCGCCGCGCACATTTAAAAGCCACCAAATCCGAAGATTTGGTGGCTTTTTTTGTATTCAGTCTTTAGCTGACTTGCGTCAGCGTCAGATTAGAAAGCGTGCTTGACACCGACGTCGTAGCCGTTGGAAGAACCATTGGCGCTGGTGGTACTACCATTCAAGGCAGCGCTGGCGCCGCCAGAGTTGCGCACGGTAGCAACTGTCGCGTACAGATCGGTACGCTTGCTCAGGTTGTACACATAGCCCAGAGCAAACTGTTTCTGCGTGGCGGTACCGTTGTCGGTTTGCGACAGAGAAGTGCGAACGAGACCGGAACCCATAGGAATGTGAGCGCCGAGCTGCCAGCCCTTGACGTCGTCGAAGCCAGTGGCTGCATCTTTGGTAATCGCGCCCATCAGTTTTGCAACGCCAAAGTCATAAGAGCCGCCAAGATTGGTCGATTTGAGGTCGGTACCAGCACCCGTGGTGGTTTTGCCGTAGGCAAGGCCCAGACTCACGGGACCCATGGCGTAAGTCCCGCGGATGCTGCTGCCGCTGCCCGCGTTGGGTAAGTTGTCGGCGTTCTCACCCAGGTAAGCTTGAACTCTGACTCCGAAACCGCTGAAGGTTGGAGAGTGATAAGCCACGCTGTTGGAGGCACGAACAGCGGTAAAGTTGATACCACCGAAGGCGGTGGTGCTGCCCACTACGGCACGGGAGGCGCCCACGCCGAGTTGACCGAACGGATCGTACGCGGAGTGGTTCAAATAATGCGGCGTGTAGTCACGGCCCAGACGCACTTCACCGAAGCCACCTTGAATGCTCACGGTGGAGCGGCGGTTAAAGGTCATACCACCACCACCGTTGGCTTGGCCGACGGTTGTCTGGTTGTTGAGGTTGGTAGTCTGACCCGATCCGTCGTCGTTGTTGATACCAGCCTCGAGGTGGAAGGAAGCCTTCAGGCCACCACCCAAATCTTCGGTGCCACTGAAAAGCAGATGGCTGCTTCTGTAGGCAGAGTTCACCAAGCGCGTTTTGTTGGTGAGATCGCCCGAGCCGTAAGCGAGGGCAGCGTCAACCACGCCGGAGAGGGTCACGGACGATTGTGCAGAGGCGGCGCCGATAACAGCAAGGGCAGCCAGAGCTACGAGGGATTTTTTCATTCCAAAGGTCTCCAAAGTTGTAAATAGAGCTCCGACACGAAGGTTGCGGATTCTCAGGCCAACCGTCTCTTCAGGCAGCTGGAGCCTTGACTGTATCAAGGCGTCATAAGAACCCCCCGTCCAAAAAGACATATTTTGTGATGTTGTCGCCATAATGCAACACGTTCGCCATGAAGCATGACCGCGCTATTTGCCGCATTTAATGTGCCAAAAGGGCCAAGTCACGGAGACATCATGGTGGTCGGCTCCGGTCAGGACGCGTGATGACGAGACGTCACGACTTTCACAGCGCCTCAAAGACACCTGCGTTCTCCCCTTCAAGAAATCGGGCGTGAATTGCGCTGGCACTGCCGTAGCGCACAGCGGGGAGTGCCTTCCATTGGCAGCGAGTCCTCAGTACTTAGACTTTACTTTTGGATAGATTCTGAATTCCAAACAGAAAGCTGCACTACATTGGAATACCCGTGCGATTCGCCAGATAGAGGTAGCCGTCTTCGTCAATGTGGCCTATATCGCCAAGCGTCTGAAAACCCTGCGTACTGGTGTGAGTCTTGGTTTTAACTGCATCGTTAAAGTACGTGAAAGGAACCGCCCCCGAAAAGAAAATCCGGCCAATCTTTCCAACCGGAAGTTCGCCATCGTCGCGACCCAGGATATGAATCCGGCCCCGGCGCGCACGTCCAACCGATCCCGGTTTGGCGAGCCATTCTTCAGCGCTGATTGCCGTGACCCCGACACCTTCGGTGCCGCCGTAGTACTCGAACAGAACCGGCCCCCACCAATCGATCATGGCTTTTTTGACGGCAGGCGGGCACGGCGCTGCGCCGTGAAAGGCGACGCGGTGATGTGGTGCGTGATGGGCCGCCCGGCGCGCCTCGGGTAACGCGAGGCAGCGCTGGAACATGGTGGGTACCCACTGGCTGTGCGTGATCCGCTCTGATTCGAGCAGATTCAGCGCGGCGTCGGCATGGAATCGATCCATGGCGAACACCGTGCCGCCACTCATGGTCACGGCGAGGCTGGTTCGCAGGGCTGCGGCATGATAAAGCGGCGTCGCCGACAAATAGCGCACGCTGCTCCCGCTCAGATCAAACGATTCAACAATGTCCTGTGCAAATAGCGGCTGCCCGGTGTATTGGGCATCTGCCAAGGGGCGCCACACGCCCCGCAGCGGGCCGGTAATACCCGAGGTGTAGAGCATCAGTGCCCCCGGCGACTCATCCTCGATCGGTCGATCGGGGCTGCGCTCCAGCAGCGGCTGCAGCGCCTCGTAGCCTTCGAGCACGGCACCCAGGCTAAACCAATGGCTTACCGCGGGACATTGCGCCGGCAGCGATTCCGACAAGGCGCGCCACGCGGCATGTGCAATTACCACACGCGCTTGGCAATCCGCAATGATGAAGGCCGCGTCGCGCTGCGTTAGCGTCGGCGGTAACGATGTCAAATACAGGCCGCAGCGATAGGCGGCCCAGGCGAGCGAAAGAATTTCAGGCCCATTGGTCAACAGATAGGCCACATGGTCGCCGCGCGCCAGGCCGCGCTCGCGAAATACCTGAGCAAAGCGATTGGCGTCAGCCTCCAGCTCGGCATAGGTCATCCGCGTGGCGCCATGAACGACGGCGGTTTGTCCAGGTGATTGGGCCGCAATGGTTCGTAATCCGGCGTTCAACATGAGTGCGCCCTCGTCATCAATGCCATGGATAGGACCGCGGTTCAGCGCTACAGGCGTGCCGCGATGGCGTGCCAGGCACGCTGCAGCTCGTCTCGAAACTGCGGGGCAGAGATCGCGATGAGTGCCTGTGCGCGTTCATGAACGCTGGCCGCGCGCAAATCCGCTGCTCCGAATTCAGTGATCACGTAATCGACGTCGACCCGTGCCAGCGAAGTGATGGCAGATTCTCCGAGACAAGGTACGATGCGCGACACTTGGCCACGTTTGAAGCTCGCATTCAGCGCCACGATGCTGCGTCCACCGGACGAAAGACGAGCCGCGCGCGCGAAGTCGGGCGCCCCACCCGCGCCGCTGATGGCCCGACCGTCGGCGTGTTCCAGATTGCATTGACCAAACAAGTCCACCTCAAGTGCGGAGTTGACGGCGACGAAGTGATCTAGCGCGGCGATGGTACGTGCATTGTGCGTGACCTCGCAGCCCAGCACATGAAGCCCGTCGAATGTTTCAGACCAACGATAAAGCCGCTCGGTGCCGGCGACCACGCAAGTGGTGTGGGCGAAATCCGGGTCCAGCGCGCCCGCTTGCGCGAGTTCCATCATGCCGTCCGAAAGCATCCCGGAGTGCAGGCGTAGATTGCGATGATTTCGCAGCAGCGGCGCCAGCGCCGTCGGAACCTTGCCCAGCCCAGTCTGCAATGCGCAACCGTCGGAAATCAGGCTCGCGATGTGACTGGCAATGACGCGCGTCGGCTCATCGGAGTCAGTGCTGTACTCCAGCAAGGGCGTGTCGACTTCGCAGACAAAATCGAAACGATCAAACGGTATCGAAACGGCGCCGCGCAGCTTGAGTATGCGACGATTGATCAGACCCAGCACGCGTCGGCTTTTGGGCAAGACTGACGGCATGAATTCCACGGACGGCCCCAGCGAGCAGCGACCTTCGCTATCGGGCGGCGCGACTTGCACCACAACCAGATCAATATCCACCTGGTCCGTCAGGTAACGAACAAAACCACCGTAGCTCATCGGCAGCGCGCGATAACGGCCGCTGCGCTGCGCCGCGGTCAGGCCCGGCTGCATGAACAGGCCGGTAACCGTGGCGCTGGGGTCGAGCCGGTCAATGTCCAATGGATTGTCGACACCCGGCGCAATGCTGGTCAGGATGCGCAGATTGCGACTGAGATCGGGCTTGGCCAACAAATCATCAATGAACGGCACCGGGATGCTGACTCCGCCGGGCAAGTAGACCAGCTCATGCGCGCGCGCAAGTTCAGCCAGTCGGTCAGGGGCAAGGTTGCGACTCATGCTGCGATGCTCGTCATGCTCATTAATGCAGCCCCAGAATCGAGATCGCGGCGATGCCCAGGTACGGCACGCCACCGAGGTTGTGGGTCAGACCGATGGTCGGGTTCGCCAGCTGTCGTTCGCCGGCCCGACCCAGCAGTTGGTTGTAAACCTCATAGGCCATGCGCAGGCCGGAGGCTGCAATCGGATGGCCGAAGCATTTGAGTCCGCCATCGACCTGGCACGGCACGCCATTGCCGGTACGATCAAAAAAACCATCGAGCACGTCGCGCACGGCGCCGCCATCAGCCGAGACGCCCAGGTCTTCCATGGTGACCAGCTCGGTGATCGAGAAGCAATCGTGCACTTCCATCAGGCTGAGTTCCTCGCGCGGTCGGGTGATGCCGGCTTCCACATAGGCGCGCTTGACCGCGGCGCGTGTCGTGCGCACATAGCTGCCATCCCACTGGTTGGTGCCGGATTCCACGCCGGAGCCTATGGCGAGCTGGATGGCCTTGACCGTGACCATGTCCTTCTTACCGAGGGCGCGGGCGATTTCCGGAGTGGTGACGATCGCGGCGGCAGCGCCGTCGCTGATGCCGCAGCAATCGAACAGGCCAAGCGGTTCGGCGATCATCGGCGCATTCATGATCTGTTCAATCGTGACCGCCTTGCGCAGATGCGCCTTGGGACTCAGCACGCCGTTCTGATGGCTCTTCCATGACACATGGGCCAGCGCGCGTTTGAGTTCTTCCTTGCTGATGCCGTACTTGCTGCGATAACCGGCGGCCAGCTGGGCGAAACCAGCCGGCGCCGAGCCATGCGGCATCCACAAATCGTTGAGCGTCCCCTTGTACACGGCGGGCAAGCCGCCGTAGCCAGTGTCCTTGAGCTTTTCGGCGCCGATCGCCAGCGCAAAATCGGCCGCCCCGCTGGCCACCGCATAGACCGCGGCGCGCAGCACTTCACTGCCGGTCGCGCACATGTTTTCCATGTGGCTGACCGGAATGCCGTCCAATCGCAAGGCGATCGAGGCCGGGATGGCCGAGTTGCCGACGCTGATCGTATCGGTGCAGGAGCCATACCACGCGGCATCGATTTGCTTGCGCTCGACCCCGGCGTCGCGCAACGCCTCCTCGAATGCTTCACTCATCAGCTCGGCCGGACCGACGTCCCAACGCTCGCCGAATTTCGAGCACCCCATGCCGATGATGGCGACTTTGTCCTTGATACCTGTTGCCATGAATTTTTTCTCCTCAAGCCTGCAGTGGGGTTGCTTTCCAGAAATACCGTGAATAGCCGCGTGTCTTGTCGATGTCCTTGACGCGGAACACCATGCGCAAGGGCGTTCCCACGTCCAGACCGGCGGCGCCGACATCGACCATTTCCATCAACAGGCGTGCGCCCTGATCGAACTGCACGAAACCGACATAGAGCGGTGGCGCCGGGTGATAGGTCAACCAGTCAGCGGTATGGGTGAGCACCTGCGCACCCTCATCGAACAGCGGATGCGGCGTGAAGTTGCTGCGGGTCGCGTTGCACGCGGGATTGACGCAGTAGGGCATTTGGGGAAACTGAACCGTTCCGCAACAGCCGCATTTGCCGGCGACAAAGCTCGCCAGTTGACCGCTCGACCGGTATTGCTCGGTGAACGCGGTTTTGACCGTCTTCTCCGCGCGCATGCCCCATTCCAGCTCAACGCCACCCTGATACGACAGCAGACGCAGATAGGCCTCGTGGATCTGGGCATCGGCGAGCGCGCCGCTGACGCCGCGGCGCGGCGCAAACGAGCCAATTTCATCGGTCGCGCGCAGCACCAGCGCGTCCACGCCTTGGCCGAATCCTGCCAATACGATGGTCTCGCCCGGCTTGGCCTGCTCCAGCACATGGGCCAGCATCAGCAGGCCATGAGCGACGCCGGTGTAGCCACAGGTCTCCTGCAAGGCGTTCGCTTCCGCCGCTTCCGGGATGCCGAGCTTCTTGATAAGGGCGGTCGCGACGCCTTTGAACGGCGAACCGAGAACAAAGTGGCTGACGTCGCCAGCGGCGACGCCGGCCTGCTGCAAAGCCGTCTTCACCGTCTCGGTCACCAGCTTGAGGTAGCCTTCGTCACGAATCCAGCGCTCTTCCCAGAAATAATCGAAACTGGCGCCCTCGGCCCGAAAATGATCAACAAACATGGCGGTGCTGCTGACCGAGGCCAGCAAGGTCGCGATAACGCCCTCGTCGCCGAGGGTGAACGCGGCAGCGCCAGCGCCGCCGCCGATTTCCTGGCTGCTGGCGGGTTTGCCGCCGGGTCGTTCGCTGGCGATGAACAGCGCCGGGCCGTCCGCCTGCTTGAACGCTGCAATCAGACCGCTAGTTGCAGCGCGCTGGGAATAGCCGAGATCGAGCGTGCTGACGGTACGCGCCAACCCCAGCGCGCCGGCCACCAGGGCGGTCGGCTGAAGATCGGCAAACGGCAGCGTCGTCGAGGCCAGGGCAAGCGTGGTGATTTGGTCACGGGGCCGCGTGCCCAGAACATCGCGTGCCGCTTCGACGGCCATCGTGACGCTGTCTTCGTCCCAGCTGCAAAATGCGCGCTGGCCCTTGGCCTGCGAGCGCAGTCCAGGCGCCATCCATTGATGCGCGGCGGCGATGGCCGCCCGCTGCATTCTTAGCCTTGGTATGTAGCCACCAAACCCAGTGATTCCATATGAGCGTATCGTTGACACGTTA
>JAUSDQ010000186.1 GCA_030650525.1 Sulfuricaulis sp. | reverse complement strand
GTGCGGCGGTGACATGGGTTTTTCAGCCGCCAAGACCTTTGACATCGAGGTGTGGCTTCCGGGACAAAACAAATACCGAGAGATTTCCTCGTGCAGCAACTTCGAGGACTTCCAGGCGCGGCGCCTGCAGGCGCGCTGGCGTAATCCGCAGACCGGCAAGCCCGAGTTGGTGCATACGCTCAATGGATCCGCCCTGGCGGTTGGCCGTGCTCTGGTAGCAATTATGGAGAATTACCAGGATGATAAAGGCCATATTAAGATACCGAGCGTTCTTCATCCTTACATGGGACGATTGGAAGCAATCGCACCAGCCAAATGATGCGGACTATCAGGATTCTTTTGTTATAATCCGCGAATATTCGAGGGAAAGTCTCTAGGGACGATAAAGAGACAATAATAATCATGGAACCAGATTCGAAGAAGACAATTACTCGGTTACGGGTGCTGGTAGTTCTTGCGTTCCTTATCTACGCGCCTTACTACCTGTTCTGGCGCTTGGGCACCTTGAACCCGGAGGCGCCTTTTTTCTCATGGCTGATCTGGGGCGCCGAGCTTTTTGGCTATTTGACCGCCGTGCTGCACATTTTCATGGTCAGCCGTTTGACATCGCCGGTTGCCGTAACTCCGCCGAAAGATCTTACCGTCGATGTGTTCGTTCCTACTTATAACGAAAGCGTTAATCTGCTGCGCCACACGTTGTTGGCCGCCACGCGCATGGAATATCCGCATCAGACCTGGTTGCTGGATGACGGGAACCGGCCGGAGATGGCGGCATTGGCCAAGGAGTTGGGATGCCGTTATTTGGCGCGCACGGAAAATACCGACGCCAAGGCCGGTAACCTGAACAACGCCCTGACCAAGAGCAGCGCAAATTTCGTCGCGGTATTCGATGCCGACCATGTGCCGCACAAGGATTTTCTTAACAAGACCCTGGGATTTTTTCGCGACGAAAAAGTCGCGTTTGTGCAGACGCCGCAGGATTTCTACAATCTCGATTCCTACCAGCACCGGCGCCATCGTCGACTGAGTTATATCTGGACCGAACAATCCTTGTTCTTCCGCGTGATACAGCGCGGCAAAGATCGCTGGAACGCCGCCTATTTTTGTGGCAGCTGCGCGGTGCTGCGGCGCAGCGCGCTGGATGACATCGGTGGTTTTGCCACGGGCACGGTTACCGAGGACCTGCACACATCCATCCGCCTCCATAAAAAATCCTACAAGGCCGTCTATTACCCGGAGAGTCTGGCGTTCGGATTGGCGCCCAATTCGGTGCGCGCCTTCCTGCTGCAAAGGTTGCGCTGGGGGCAGGGTGCCATGCAGGTCTGGCGCAAGGAAGGCATCCTATTCGCGCGTGGTTTAACATTCCCGCAGCGGCTGAATTATCTGGCTTCAGTCCTGACCTATTTCGATGGCGGGCAAAAGGCGATCTTCTATCTGGCGCCCGTCGTTGTCCTTTTGACGGGTGTGATGCCAATCAACGCCAACGGCAAAGATTTTCTTCTGCACTTCATTCCATTTTACTTGCTGGTTTTCTGGTCCTACGAAGAGGCCGGGCGTGGCTTTGGCGGCACTTTGCTGACGGAACAATATAATATGGCACGATTCGCCACGTTTGCGCGGGCAACCATCGGAGGTTTCGGGCGGCATCTTAAATTTCGCGTCACTCAAAAAATCAACGTGGAGCAGGATAAGGCTGGAACGGTTATCCCGCAGTTGCTTGTGCTGATACTGAGTATTCTGGCCATTGCCGTGGGAACCTGGCTGTGGTTGTCGAAGAGTTACCTGACACTCGGTGCTTTCTGGGCGAACATTATCTGGGCCAGCATTAATCTTGGGCTGGCCGGATCGGTGGTACGCTTCACTTTGCGGAGAAAACATCGCCGCCGTGAATATCGGTTTCCAATTCCCCTGCCCGCATTCCTGGGAAAATCGGATGGCGACAAGGTGCTTGGTCTGGTGCACGATATCTCGGCGGACGGATGCAGCTTCATCACTGAAAAGCCTATCGCCGCCAAGCGCACCGTCAGCGGCGAGATTTTCTTGCCCAGCGGCCGGATGCCTTTTACCGCCAGTATCAGCCATTATTTGGAGTCGGCCACTCCATCACCGGGAAGCCGCGATGCCACGCAGGAATTTGGAAAGCGCACCCCGCGACAGAAACATGAATACGGGCTGGCGTTCCAATGGAAATCGGCTGATGACGCCGCTCAACTTGAGAATTTTCTCTATGGATCGGATCTCCAGTGGCGAATTCTCGATCTGCATGAAGGTGTCACCACGCCCGTGGCCTGGGTCGTGGCCCTGTTCACGCACGGAAAACTGGAAAAATTTTCAACCATTACCCCCGAGGAATGGTTACCGGTTATTTATCACCAGATCAGGAAGGGCGAGCAACAGGACAAGTTCGGTGTGCTTTCCCGCTCCGACTGGGCCCATAAACTTGCCAGGCTGATCATTTTTGAATCTGTTCCAAATGCTTCGCATATCGAGCTTTATATTTTCGGGCATATGCCGCAAGATCGTGTACAGGGAGAAATCGTCGACCTGCAGAAAATGCCGACCACCAGCGCGGAGATTTATGTGGCGAAGGTCATGCTGAAGCATGGTGGGCCCCAATGACAAATCACGGGGATAATCGTTTGTTCTGGCCAGGAGCTGCGAAAATTGTGGTTGTCGCCAGCGTTCTTTTTACTTTGGCTGGCCTGGTACTGCCAAATTATTCACATGCCAGGCAGTGGATTGGCTTGACGGGCATAGAGTTGGCTGAGAAACACAATGCTTACGGATTTGCCGGCGCGATTACACCCCTGGCACCGGATGCCGAGTTTGGCCAAGGGTGGGTTCAGAGTTATTGGCTCGATTGGGTGGAATACCGTTTTGGCTCGGATGGAGAGGAAGTGCGGGCCCGTGCGCCTGGCTTTTCGGCTTCACTGGGTTATCAGCAGAGTAATTCCAAGGGTTTCTGGGCCGCTTATGCGGGCGCAGGATACCGGAAAACCACGCTTACGCCCGATAGACTTAACGCGGAAGTCCGCGGTAGCCAGAGCGCCTTGTTGTTAATGGCTGAAATGGATCGCCGCGTTGCCATGAGCTGGCGGTTTGTGGGAGCGGTGCAACTAGCCGCTGGTCCGGACACCTATTGGACGCGCGCCAAATTCTTGCACGCAACCTCCGCCTCGGTGTGGTACGGGATGGAAATCATTTTCCAGGGGGATCCTGATTATCATGCCACCAAGGTTGGTCTGGTCCTGGATGAATGGCCAGTTGGCGAACGAGTTTCGGCCAATTTCAAGCTGGGAGCCAATAAGACAAAGGGTATAAAAACTGGCGCCTATGCCGGCATTGAGTTTGTGGGAAGTTTTCGAAGTAGTAAATAAATTCTCAGATTGCCGAGTTCTCTTTCTTCCGAATTACGGCTGCTGCTTGTTAATTCGGGGTTCACATTTAGAAAAAAACGGTCAGCTGAAATACGCTTGCATTATATAATCTGAAGAAGATCATGAAGGGATTATTATACCCAGCTATCATTTTTCTCTGTTTAATTATGACAGCTTGCACCACGTATTCGGGAGAGACCTTACTCTCTCCGCGGGTGCCTCTTCAACCACCTAGCGGCATCTACTTCGGCGTTAATTTGGACTGGCAGCATGATAGTGCCGCCGCCTTCAATCAGCGCTTAGGAATGCCGGCTGCTGTCTACGTGGCGTTCTTTCGTTTCCCGTTCGATAATGTGGAACTGAACAACCTTGACAATTTCATCGCCCAAGTCGCAAGGCAGCGGGGGATGGCGCTGATAACCCTGGAGCCCCATGATGGGTTGAATGCCATTACCCCTCAGATTGCCAGTGACCTGGCGATTCTTTTGGCAACGTATAATCGAAGGGGTATTCCAGTATTCGTGAGGTTTGCCCACGAAATGAATGGATTTTGGTATCCTTGGAGCCAGCAACCCAAAGAATATGTGCGTGCTTTCCGTGCGCTGGCTTATGCTATCCATAGGCATGCCCCCCTTACCGCTATGCTCTGGGCTCCGAATTACGGCGGTAGCCACCCGTTTGCCGGTATCCGCCATGACGCTTTGCCCGGTAGCAGCAACTTCCAGCTGCTGGATACAAACATGGATGGTCGCATTGACCTGCTCGACGACATGTACACACCCTATTATCCAGGTGATGACGCTGTTGACTGGGTGGGTATGTCCCTATACCACTGGGGGAGAAAGCATCCTTGGGGTGAAAACGAGACTCCTGAAGAATACAGCTTCGTTGACCGGATCACTGGCAGATATAAGGGCATGAATGGCGACGAGCGAACTGTGCCTAATTTCTATCGCATATATGTGGAACAGCACCGTAAACCGATGGCCATCACCGAGACGGCCGCCCTGTATAATCCCGCGGCTGTTGGTGCAAGTGGGCGGAAAATTAAACAGGCCTGGTGGCGGCAAGTCTTCAACCAGCAGGTGGCTCGCGACTTTCCAGGTATAAAAATGATAAACTGGTTCGAGTGGAAAAAGTTCGAGAGCGAAGTAGGTGGCGTCATAGACTGGCGTGTCACCTTTGATCCTGAGATAACCAAGGCATTTATGAACGATCTACCACGCCAGGGGTTGATCTTCGCTACCGACCTTCAGGGTATTTCGATCTACCAGTGATTGAGCTTATTCCACGAGGCACGGACTTCGAAAGCGTGAGCGATGGGCGGAATGATCTTGCTGTAATTCAGGGTAAAAAAAGGCGGAAAGAGAACTCACGCTGTAATTTAAAAGCGTCAAGCCGTGTTAAAAATAGACGATGCCCGGTTGCCCCGAACCGTCTGCGCTCTTCTACTCACTCCGTCCTTAATTTAAACTCCATGGGTTCTATTCTTCGGGTGCAAGTGTTCATGGAGAGGTGGCCGAGCGGTTTAAGGCGGCGGTCTTGAAAACCGTTGACCCGCAAGGGTCCGGGGGTTCGAATCCCTCCCTCTCCGCCATATCTATAAAGTAGTGAAAGATGCGGATAACTTATTTACTACTGCGCTGCGGCTTCCCTGGCGCGCGCGATGCGCTTGGCGATAATCGGATGCGATGAGATGAAGGACCACGTGGATTCGTCGGCACCGTGTTTTTCCGACAGCCGCTCCATCAGCAAGGCGAAGAGTTCTGGAGAGATGTCATGCTGCTTGAGCAACTGAAAGGCAAATTCATCAGCCTCCGATTCAAACTCACGCGAGTATTTCGTCTGGGCGATCATGACGGGAAGCCCGCTGACCGCCAGCGACAGCGATGAAGCATCGCTGGTGAGCGCGGCGGCGAGCGTGGCAACGGCGGAATCCTGCAGGATATGCCGCATGGCGTGATGCCGCTCCACGTGCCCGATCTCGTGCGCGAGCACCGCCAGGGCTTCGCCGGGCGATTCGGCCTTTTGCACCATCGCATCCGTGATAACGATTATGCCGCCGGGAAGCGCAAAGGCATTCGGCCCGATCGCCGGGGAATGGCGGAACTCGAGTCGATAGTAGACATCCATCGGTAGATCCCGGTGCAGTTTGGCAAAACCTTCTTCGATCAGGCGCCGTGTATCGGGATCCAGTTCGCTGGGTATAAATATCTTGCGCGCGTCAATCCAAGCCAGGGATTGTTCGCCGATGGCGCGCTCGTATTCCATCGGGATACGCGCGCTGATGTGTTCCGCTGCCATGGGTAGCCCGATGAAGTAGGCACCCAGGATTCCCGAGATGGTGATTACGAGACAGACCAGCGCCACCCACCAGCGCTGTTCGAGCCACGCGACCAAGCCTTCCGTTTTTCCTTCTTGCGGCAGCCGGTCGAGCAGTGCAGTGTCGGCGCATTGCAGCTGAGCGCCATCGGGCAATGACACAAAGCGATCGGCTTGGCCAATGCGCGGCGAGACGAGTAACTGACTGGCGGGGAATTGCTTGGCGATCGTGTAGGACACGATGTTAGCCATGGGCCCTGACAGGATAAGAGTAGCCGTGTCCGGGATGGCTTTGCGACCGTCGTAAAGTCTTGTCTTAAGCATGTTCGAAACAGCGGTTTTCATATAGACATATCAAAATCGAAAATATCGCCGACCTCGGCGCCCACGGCGCGCACGCTGGAATCGTCACTGCCTTCGAATTCCTTCAGATCGCCATTGGCCTGCACGGAAAAGCGGTCGGCGCGATACTTGAGCGTGCGTATCGTCGCCCACGGAATCAACAGTCCGACTGACGCCAATATGCCCAGGGCATTGGTCAGGTACAGGCCAAGCAGGCCGCGCACTTCTAGCGTGGAATTAAAATGCAGCGGCCCGAGTTGAGTGTGGTTCCAGGTGAGATTGGCAATGCGTGTCTGCGTATAGGCGAATACCATGACATAGGCGGCGTACATAACTACCAACACCATGACGGTGAAGACGGGCCTGTTCGCCTTACCGGCGAAGGCGGCGCCGAAGCCAACCAACATGCCGGCGCCAACCACGGCACCTATAAACAGCAAACCTGCGATGAGGTATGTCTTGAAGAATTGGCCGCCCGTTGCTGAAAAGTCGCCGGCAATGCCTCCGTAGCTTGTCTGATTCACCATGTAACGCTTCATGCGTTGGTGCCACCAGGAATATCCCATGCCCAAAGTCAGCAGCGTTATTATCGCCCATCCATACATTACCTTGGCGGCGCTCAAGTAGGTGCCCGCGAAACTGAATGTCATGTTGCGATACGCCGAATAGCGCGTATTAAAAGCGGCGGCGCGCACGGCGACCCATGGCGCGAGCACCAACGCGATCAGAATCACGAATGGGACGAGGGTGGTCACGTAATGCGTGGAGATATACCAGACGGCGAAAAGGATCGCCGCGATCAGCCGGCCCTTGAGAATCGGTATCGGCATGCCGAGGTATTGAAAGGGCGTGCCATCCAGCCGGGTGTGTGAATAAAAATAGCGCTTTTTGCGAACCTTGGCCCAGGCCGAAAAGATCCCAAGCGTAACAAGCGTCAGGCACACGTTAACGATCCAGATGCGGAAATACTCTATTGCCGAACCGGTGAATTGCAGATCCATATTTTGTCGCGCAGGCGACGGGGTACCCGTGCCAGGCGCAGCCGGAGAGCCTGGGGAAGATTGAGCCGTTACCGCGGGAAGTGGCTGGTTATCCATTGTTGTTACAGTTTAGACAATGAAAATACGGTCTGCTCTGTCCACGCGATCAGGGACGTTATTTACCCCTAAATCGGCATGGCGTTATCGTTGGAACAACCCATTACTTTCAGGATATCACTGAAGAAATATGGCCGGTGCGCCGAGGCACCGGAAATCCGGGGTATAATCCGAAAATGGATTTTCTCCCGGTTTTTCTTAATCTTAAGAAGCGTCCCTGTGCCGTTATCGGTGGCGGGGAGGTGGCATCCCGAAAGGTGTCGCTGCTGCTCGCGGCCGGTGCACAAATAACGGTCTACGCACCCACGCTGTGCGAAACAATCCGGCATTGGGCTGACGCAGGCAAAGTCCGATGCGTGGCAACGGAGTTTGACCCGGATGTGCTGGTAGGCTGCGCCTTGGTTATCGCCGCCACGGACAATGCCGCGGTGAACCGCCAGGTTTCGGAAGCTTCCAAGACGCGGGGCATACCTGTCAACGTCGTCGATCAGCCGGAACTCTGTACTTTTATCATGCCATCCATTATCGATCGTTCACCGGTCATCATTGCCGTTTCCACCGGCGGTTCGTCGCCGGTACTGGCGCGCTTGATACGCGCGCGTCTTGAAGCGCTGATCCCCGCCGGCTACGGACGTTTGGCGAAGCTGGTGGTCAAGTTTCGCGACCAGGTCAAACAGCACTTCACCCAGGCCCCACGCCGTCGGCAGTTCTGGGAAGATGTATTGCAGGGACCTATCGCCGAACTTGTCTATTCAGGTCAGGATGCCGCCGCGGAGAAAGCCCTGCAGCAAAGAATTGAATCGGCTGATGGCAGTAAACCTCCCGTGGGCGAGGTCTATCTGGTCGGCGGAGGACCGGGCGACCCCGACCTTTTGACCTTTCGTGCCTTGCACTTGATGCAGCAGGCGGATGTGGTGGTCTACGATCGATTGGTGTCACCGGCGGTACTCGAACTGGTACGGCGCGATGCCGAGCGTATCTATGCCGGCAAGGAACGCGATAATCACGCGATACCGCAGGAAGACATTAATCATCTCCTGGTGCGCCTGGCAAAAGCGGGCAAGCGTGTGGTGCGACTGAAAGGCGGAGATCCATTCATCTTCGGTCGCGGTGGCGAAGAGATCGATACGCTGGCCGCCGAGGGTATCCCGTTTCAAGTAGTACCGGGTATTACCGCGGCGGCCGGTTGTGCCGCCTATGCGGGCATACCGCTCACGCATCGCGATTATGCCCAATCGGTTGTGTTTGTGACCGGGCATCTTCAGGATGGCACGGTCAACCTGAACTGGAAAGCGCTGGCGCAACCGCGCCAGACGATGGTTTTTTACATGGGATTGCACGGTATCGAGACCATATGCCGGGAACTGATTCATCATGGCATGCCGCCGTCGACCAAAGCGGCGCTGGTGCAGCAGGGCACAACACGTAATCAGCGTGTGTTAATCGGCGACCTGGAAACCTTGCCGGCGATCGTGGAAAAGGCGAAAGTGAAAGCCCCCACCTTGATAATCGTCGGCGACGTGGTCCAGTTGCACGACCGTCTCAAGTGGTTTGCGCCTACCGCCGTGAACCGTAAATCGTGATTCGTGAGTCATACAACACGGTTCACGATTTACGGTTCACGGTTCACTGACCCTTTGCGGCCGAGACCTTGTTCGACGGCGATGACGGCGGCCTCCACCCGGGAGTGCACGCCGAGTTTACGCAGAATTGCCTTGACGTGAAGTTTTACCGTTCCATCCGTGATACTCAGCGCGCGCGCAATCATTTTGTTGCTTTGTCCCTCGGCAACGTGGCGCAGGATTTCCAGCTCGCGCGGAGTGAGGTCGGAGAGCGGCGCCGCGGTACGGCGCGGGGGTTCGCTCGTTTGGCCTTGCACGATGCGCGCCAGGGTGCCCACCATTTCCTTGGCGACCACGTTGTCGCCGCGCAAAGTCGCTTCGAGCGCCGGCACCAGATCCTCGGGGTTCATGTCCTTGAGAAGATATCCATTGGCGCCGCCGCGCAGGGCCGCGCGCAGGTCTGAATCATCGCGACTCATGGTCAACATCAATATTGAAGACTTGACGTTGCTCGCCTTCAGCTTTTCCAGCGCATCGATGCCGTTCATGCCGGGCATCTTGATGTCGAGAAGTATGAGGTCGGGAGCAAGGGCGAGCGCCTGCTTGATCCCTTCTTCACCGGTACCCACCGAAGCCACTACCTCTACGCCCCGACTGCGCAATAACTCCTCCATACCCTTGCGAACCAGTGCGTGGTCATCAATCAGCAGTACGCGCAATTCCTCAACCTCCTTTGTCTTGTTTTTCTGTCTCGGCCACCCTGGCTGGAGTGACAGGGAACGTTACCACAATACGCGTGCCTTCGCCGGGTTCGCTTTCAATCGTTAATTCTCCGGGGAGACGTTCGGCGCGTTCACGCATAACGGAAAGTCCGATATGTTCGCCTGGTAATGCCTCCGAGACAGGCGTCATACCTTCGCCGTCGTCCTCGATCAGCAGCGAGTAGACGCCATGACCGTCCCCGTCCAGCAGGATGCGTACATTACAGGCGTGGCTGTGTTTGCGAATGTTCGATAGCGCCTCTTTGACAATATGGAATATCTGGCTTTCCTGCAAGGGTGTCAAGCTGAGTTGCCGGCACTCGTTGTGAAAGAAGACATCTATGCCAGTCTCCTGACTGAAGCGCTCGGCCATGCCCGTCACGGCCGGCACCAATCCGCGTTCGTCAATCTTAAGACGATAATTGGCCAGCAAATCGCGCAGGCTGACATGCGCCTCTTCCACGGCATTGCGCAGGTTGCGCACCTCGTATTGCGAATTACGTATGTCTTTCTTATGCAGCGCCTCGCCCAGCATTTTTACCTGAAGCCGCATTCCGACCAGCGCCTGGGCCAGTGAGTCATGCAGTTCGTTCCCGATGATATTGCGTTCCTCCATGATCGCGATCTGGCGCGCCTGGTTGTCGAGCCGGGCTTTTTCGAGCGCCAGCCCCAGATGTTTCCCCACGCTGGTCAATAAGTCATGAATGTCTTCGCCCAGGGCCGACATCGGCCGGTCGAGGAACAGGTTATATATGCCAAGAATGCGGTCCTGATAGGTTACCGGCACGACGACAAACTCCAGGCAATCGCGCTTGAGCATGGATGTGCCGAGAAGTTTGGCGCAGGGCAGGGTGCCGCGCTGTGTGCGAATGCCGCCTTTGGTGGCGGCCCAGCCGCATTGACAAAGGCCGGTGTCCATCAGCCGGTCTTTTTCCACCACTTCCGCCGACAGGCCGCGGCTGGCGACGAGCCGTGTATGTCCGTCATCGGTCAGCACCCTTACCGTGGCCGCGCGTGCGTCTACCAGCTCGATGAAGGTGTCGAGAAAGCTCTTGAGCAGTTTATCGAGATCCCCGGGCTGGCTCAGGCTGGAGGCGACATCATAGAGAATATCCAGTGACTGGGTTTTGCGCGCCAGGCGCACGGTTTGCGCGCGTACGCGTGAATCCATATCGATGGTGAGCGATTTTAGTTCATCGCTCAAGCGGTTGATGTCGATCGCCAATTCGCGGAACTCACCGCGCGGTGGCAGGGGAATCCGCGCCGAGAGGTTGCCACCGCTCATTTGCGTGGACCAGTTGCGCATGAGCGCCAGCGGTTCCACCAGATTGCGGCGAATACGCGCAATAATTAACCAGATGATTGTGAGACCCGCGAGTATCAGCAACCCCAGGGCGAGGTAGAGCGAGCCGGCGTGTTGCGGGAGACTCACGATGATAACTATCGCCACGCCGATAGCGCCAAAGACTATCGCTAAACCGATTAACGGAAGTGTCAGGCGATTCAGGAATAGCCAATAGGATTTCCGGCGCCAGCCGCCGGCGGCCGGGGCCGTCCAGGTAGTCAGCCGCGGTTCGCGGGTGTCAGTCTGCTCCGGAGAGGGGTTCATGTTTTCGCCACCCCCGTGAGCGGCGGGTATCGTTTCAGCATTTACTCAAGTAGATTAGCCAGAGACTCGGGCAGCGTCCAGCTCAACCTGCATGATACCCGTATTTCTCATAGGCGTCCCGGCTTGGCGAGGATTCTCGTTGCACGCTTCATTACGGCTAAGTTTGTGCTCCGGACCGACCGGCGTTGGAACTGAATTTGGCTGCCGTCGTTATGCCGGCGTGTTGTCGCCCGACGCAGATGCCGCAGCATGAGCGGGGTCATTCGGATTGATGAAGATAAACTGATGTTCGCCCGGGCCGATCTCGACGAAATCGAGCGTTGCCCCCAGGAAGAAATCCTTGAGGGCGTTGGTCACGAGAATATTCAGCCCCTCGGCAGCCAGGAGTGCGTCGTCCTCGCCCATTTCATCGAATCCCATGCCGTAAATATATGTCCCGTTTTCCTCGCGACGTGCGGCGATACGCAGGTGCATGCCCTGTGAGTTTGTTGTTTCCGCCGACAGGCGGATCTGCTTGGCAGCCTCGGGGGTGATGGTGATCATGAACGATTCCTCCGGCAAAAAACGATTGACGCTAAAGTGTAACGCTTAACGCACGGCATGCTGTTTCCCGGCCGTGCGACGGTGTTCGCGCACGAAATTAACGAAGCGCGCGGTCCAGTGATTGTCTTCCAGGTCGCGCATGTGCGCATAGCAAGCAAACAGGTTTTTATAGACGATACCGTCGTGTGCTCCGTCCACTCCGGTACCGCGCAGTACGTCATAGGCATAAACAATATCCGGCGTGAGATTCTCCAGGCTCGAGTAGTGAAACTCGTGTGCCCGGACTTCAGCCGGCGCACTGTCCGGCTGGTACCGCGGCCAAGGACCTTTACCGGTTTCCCGCAACAGGACATATCCTCGTCCCATGGGACGGTCGTGCATCACCACGTCACCGGGAATGATGCCCACCATTTCCCGATGCTGGCCATGCCAGGAAATGCTGCGTGACAGATACATCAGTCCGCCGCACTCGGCATAAGCCGGCATGCCATCGTTAATCGCTTGGTGAATTTCGCGTCGCAGCGAGGCATTGGCCTCCAACTGTTCCATAAATACTTCCGGGAAACCACCGCCGATGAGTAACGCGTCGACCTCCGGAAGACGGGCGTCCTTCAGCGTGTCGATGGTGACCAGCTCAGCCCCGGCGGCACGCAGCGCCTCGATATCGCCTGGGTAATAGAATGCAAAGGCGGCGTCCCGTGCAACGCCAATCTTAATGGGGTTCGCTTCCGAATCCCCTCTCCCGCGTAAGGGGTGAGACGGAGTAGTCGCGGATGTCCGGGGGACATCCGCGCCGTCGAACGGGCGCACATGATTTTCGTGCGCCCCGGCGAGAATAGGTCTGGGAGAGGGTTCCTTCGCTTTGACTTCAAATGAGGACTTGGCGGGCGCTGGGGTAGGTGTCTGCGCGGAAATGGCAATCAGGCGATCGAGATCGACGGTAGCGCTGACCAGCGCGGCGATTGAATTTATTTTTCGCCTGGCTTCGGTCGCTTCGTTGCTCGGCATGAGTCCAAGATGCCGTTCCACGATAGCCAGCCGGTCATCGTGATGCACCGCGCCCAGCACCGGGACATCGGTGTAATGTTCAATGACGGCGCGCAGTTTGGCTTCATGCCGGGAACCTCCCAGTTGGTTGAGAATGACACCGGCAATTCGAATCTGGCGGTCAAAGGCCTGGTAACCCAGGATCAGCGGGGCGATGCCGCGGGTCATGCCGCGCGCGTCTATCACCAACACTACCGGTGCTTCGAGCAGGGTGGCGAGCGCCGCGTTGCTGTTGCTGCCGTCAAGGCTTAGTCCGTCGTAAAGTCCCTTGTTGCCTTCGATCAGTGAAATATCCGCCCCGTGGGAGCGTAACGCAAAGCTACGCTGGATTTCAGCGCGCCCCATGAGATAGAAATCGAGATTGTGGCAGTCGCGGCCGGAGGCCAGAGACAGCCACATGGGGTCGATAAAATCGGGCCCCTTTTTGAAGGGTTGGACGACCAGGCCGCGGGCGTGCAAGGCCGCGCACAGGCCGACGCTGAGCGTGGTCTTGCCGGAGGATTTGTGGGCGGCGGAGATGAGCAGACGGTTCATGCGACCCCAATGCGAAGACGCAAAGAATAGACAGGATTAACAGGATTTTTCAGGATTATCAGGATTTTTCTAATGTTTTTAATCCTGTGAAATCCTGTTAATCCTGTCTATTGCTTTATGTCGTTGCCTGTCTGGTGCCGTGATGCGGGTCGGCGTCGGCATCCGATAGGCTTTGCGGCAGGAACGGGAGCACCCTCATGGCGAAGGCCGCCATGACGAGCGCCAGTCCCATACCGCCGATACCGAGGACCACCTCGGGCAGGCTCGGTGAATATATTGTCACCACGCCGTCGAAGAAGCCGCTGCTAATGATATCTTTCCCGGGGTAGAGCGGCATCGGGTACGCCTGGCCGCCGATAATGATGACGTACACCTGGGCGAGGCCGCCGAGCACGACGAGAATGGCGGCGAGCACCGTCAGCGCCCGTGACTTGCCGAGTCCGGAGAACAATATGATCAGCGGGATAACGCCGCCCACGATAACCTGGCCGAGCCAGAACATCTGTGTGTAGACGCCGCCATGCAGCAGGATGAAGCCCTCGATCCCGTGGCGTTGCGTGATATACAGGTTCGTCAGGTGATAGACGGTAACGAAATAGAGCACCGCGGCGACGAACACGCCCAGCAGGTTGCGCAGGCGGCCGAACACGACGTCGCCCAGTTCCCGGCCGGTCCAGCGCATGCCGGCCATTAGCACCACCAGGAATATCGCCAGCCCGAACTCGAAGGACATGATGATGAACATGGGTGCGATGATCGCCGAGTTATAGGCGTCGCGCGCCACCAGGAAACCGAAGATGGAACCGGTACCGGTGGTGAGGGTCAGGCGCCAGATAAACGCCAGCATGCCGACCGGCTGGGTGTAATCGTTCATGCGCCGCTCCATCATCATCCACAGATAAACGATGACGATGCCGAAGAAGCCCATATAGAGGTAGATATTCCACGCAAAAATGGACTTGAAGTTATAATAGGTCATGGCTTCGATCAGACGGTCCGGCCGTCCGAGATCCAGGACCAGTATCGCCAGACCGCCGGCCAGCAGGGTGATGGCCAGAAGGCCCGAGAGACGCGCCAGCGGCTTGTAAAGCTGGCGGCCGAAGACCGAGGCAATCGAGGCGACGTTGAGCGCGCCCGAGGCGGCGACAATCAGGAACACGGCGAATACATGCGGCACACCCCACATGACCTGGTTGGACATGCCGGTTATCCAGTGACCGTGGTGCTCCATGTACAGGGCGGCGCCGAGTCCCGCGAGGGTGATCGCGCCGAGTACGCCCAGCACGGCATAGAAACCGGGGCTGCGTGCTTCGATCGTTCCGTAATGTATATGTGCCATGCGTCAGATCCCCCGGTAACGCACGCCGGTGTTCAGATTCAGGTCCGGGCGCAGTTGGGTGGTAGGTGCGGACGCGAGCTGTTTAGTGATCTCGCTGTTCGGATCTTTGAGGTCGCCGAAAACCATGGCCTTGTTGCCGTCCTTGGTACAGGCCTCCACGCAAGCGGGAGCTCTTCCGGCATCCACGCGGTGCACGCACAGCGTGCAGGACTCAACCGTGCCCTTGCCGCGCGGCGCGTGCGCTTTCTGGTTGGTGGTGTCTTCGTGCACGAAGGAGCGGGCTTTGTACGGGCAGGCCATCATGCAATAGCGGCAGCCGATACAAATATGCTTGTCCACCAGCACGATGCCGTCGGCGCGCTTGAACGAGGCGCCGGTGGGGCAGACGTCCACGCACGGCGGTTCCTCGCAGTGCTGGCACATTACCGGGAGCGTCGTGACGTAGCCGCTCTGTTTGTCCTTGAGCGCGACCTTGCGGATCCACTGGGGGTCAGTCGCGGGTCGGCCATGGCTGGTGACGCCGTTTTCCTCGTGGCAGGCGGTGACGCAGGCGTCGCAATCGTTGCATTTGCTGACGTCGACGAGCAGCCCCCAACGCTGCAGGCGGGTGACGGTCTCTTCCGGCGATCGGGCGCGCGCCAATTCAATCAAACGTAGGCCTGGCGCCAGCGCCATTCCGGCCACGGCGGCGCCACCGATGCCGATGAATTCCCTGCGATTCAGGCTCATGGCTGATTCCCGCTAACGGTACTCATGACGGCGGATATGCGCATCTTTTCCGTCTGACCGGCGGGGTCCGCCGCCTTGGGTGGTTGCCCATTTTTTTCCGGTGCCGCGGAGTGGCAGCTGAAGCAATCGATGCTGACGGAGGTATAGACATGGCAGCTCTCGCAGAATCCGTCCTTGCCGAGCACACTGTTGGTCTTGGGATCGGCGTGGCAGTCAATGCAGTTTTTCAAGCTGTGTTTCTCTGTGCGAATTCCCTTGTGCACCGTCTCGTCGCGTTGGTGCAGGATCACCTTCATGTGGTTGCGGCGCATGTATTCCGTGTCTTCCACGCACTTGTCACCCTTGTATGTCTTCACGGTCGGGCCGAGAGCGGGCTTGGTGCCGGAAGTCCCCGCCGCCAGCGTTGCCGAGATAGCCAGCATGCTTGCCGCCACCACAGCCATTCCGCCAAATACCATTCGCCTGAGCTGTTTCATCGCTGTCGATGTTTAGTGATCGCCCATGCCCATCTTGATGTAGCCGGTCGGGCAGACGTCGGCACAGATATGGCAACCGATGCACAGATCGTAATCGGTGTACACATAGCGCCCCATGGTCGACTCGGTCTTGGGCGTGCGCTTGACGGCGAGTTGGGGGCAATAGATCACGCAGTTATCGCATTCGAAGCACATGCCGCAACTCATGCAGCGCTTGGCTTCCTCGACGGTCTGTTTTTCGTCCAACCCGAGCATGCGTTCCTCAAAGTGCCCCAGTACCTCATTGGCGTCGGGGACCTTCTCGGTGCGCTTAAGGCGCGCGGTATATTGGAAATGTCCGAGGAACAGCTCGGAGGACTGGCATACCTCGGCATCCGCGCGGTCTTCGTAGTTGTGTATCGCGAAGCCGCCGACTGACTTGCCTTGCTCCGAAGTGCCCCAGCGGCCGCGGTCGATCGGACGCTCGTCTTCCGGACCGTCCGGTTTGAATTGCATCGGCGTCAGACCCACTTCCTGCAGCTTGGCGAGCAGGTTGAAGTGGTGCACGTCCACCTTGGGACGCTTGCCCATGTCCTGCTTCTTGAGGTAGTGATCGATACTTTCGGCCGCGATCGAGCCCTGGCCGATGACGGTGGTGAGCAGGTGCGGGCGGATGATGTCACCGCACACGAAGTGACCGGGTTTGCCGGGCACCTGATAGAACTTGTCGGCGTTGATCAAGCCCTTGCCGTTGTTAAATTCTTCCATGCCGCGGAAGTCGCCCATCTGGCCGATGGCGGAGACGATGAGATCGGCTTCCAGGTTCTGCTCCGTGCCCGGTTTCTCCACCGCCTTACCGCTGGAGTAGTCGATCTCGATGACACGCAGCGCTGTGGCGCGACCCTTGTCGTCGAGGATGACCTGCACCGGCTGCAGTGAACCGCGGATGGTTACGCCTTCGCGTTGGGCATCGTCAATTTCGTGCTTGGCGGCGTTCATCTTCTCCACCGGCTGGCGCGACATCAGCAACACATCGGCGCCATCCTTTTTAGCCGTGACCGCCACGTCATGCGCGGTCTGGCCCATGACAATATATTCCGGACGTTCGGACTCGGCCAGTTCCTTGATGTAACCCAGACGGCGCGCCACCGAGGCGACGTCGATGGAGGTGTCGCCGCCACCGATCACGATCACGCGGCCGGATACGGATTTGAGGCGGCCCTGGTTGAAGGCCTCCAGGAAAGCCACACCGGTTATGCAATTGGGCGCATCCGCGCCGGGAACCGGGAGCGCGCGGCCGGATTTGCAGCCGATGGCGAACAGGACGGCGTCGTACTGTTTTTCAATATCCTTCATCGGGATATCCACGCCGATCCGGGTTTTGAGCTTGACCTCAACGCCCATGTTAATGATGCGATTGATTTCACCGTTCAGCGATTCGCGTGGCAGACGATAGCCCGGCACGCCGTACTTGGCCATGCCGCCGAGTTCGTCGTGGTCGTCGAACATGGTTACCGCGTGTCCCTTGCGGCGCAGCTGATAGGCCGCCGCGAGGCCGGCGGGACCGCCGCCGATGATGGCGACTTTCTTGCCCGTGGACTGCTCGGCCGGCTTGAACGTGAATTTATTGGCCAACGCGTTGTCGCCAATAAATTGCTCGACAGCGTTGATGCCGACGTAGTCTTCCACGACATTCCGGTTGCATCCCGTCTGGCACGGGGCTGGGCACACGCGGCCCATCATGGAAGGGAAGGGGTTCGCTTCGGTCAGGCGGTAAAAAGCATATTCCTGCCACTTAACGTCCTTCGGCGGCTTTTCAATGCCGCGTGCGATGTTGAGCCAACCGCGGATGTCTTCGCCCGAGGGGCAGCTCGCCTGACAGGGCGGCGTCTTGTGCACGTAGGTCGGGCACTTGTCGGTTGCATCGGCGGTGAAAATCCGCGACTGAAAGGAAGGCCATTCCTGGTCACCGTCCTTATACTTCCGGAACGTTAAACCGGGCTTAGCCTCTTTGGTCTTGTCTGCGGGAGTTGCCATTACGAATCTCCTGTCTCTAGATACAGTTTGCCAGTGAAAAAACTATTCGTTTACCGCGCCCAGCCGGATTGCCTTGCTGACCAGTCCGTGAACACTCTGAATCGCGTCCATGGGGAACTTGTAGTAGGGCAGGACTTTGGTGAACTGCGCCTTGCAGATGGCGCAGATCGCGGCGATGTGCGTGACGCCGTGCTCTTCGACGACCTGCTTGAATGCCTGCATGCGCGGGGCCGTGCCCTTGATACGCAGGTCCAGGAGCTCGTCGGTGAGCAGTCCGCCGCCACCGCCACAGCAGTAGGTGCTCTCATAAATGGTTTCGGGCGCCATGTCGAAGAACTTGTTGACCGAGGCCCTGACCACGGCGCGCGGGATGATGAACTGACCGCGCGGCATGTTGCCCATGCGCGAGGCGCGCGCCACGTTACACGAGTCGTGGAAGGTGAGGATTTTGTCGTCGTTCGCGCTCTTGTCGAATTTGAGCGCGTTACGCTGAATCAAGTCGTAGGTGAACTCGCAGATGTGCTGCGGTATCGGGTAGCGCTGGTCGAG
>JAUSDQ010000177.1 GCA_030650525.1 Sulfuricaulis sp. | reverse complement strand
GACAGTCCCGCCGGGGTAACAGTCAGAACCCCGTAGCTCGGATGGCAGCGTAGTCGTGGGGAAACCAATACGCTGAAGCCCATCGACATCGACAACATCACCCGTGGGGTGGTGGCAAGAAGCGTCACAGCAAAGCGTCACAGGGTCAGGTCTAGCGTCACAGGGTCAGGTCTTGCCTTTTGCCTCCCCCACTTTTAAACTTCCCTCATGACCCGCCCCCTCCGCCTCGAATTTCGCGGTGCCTTGTACCACGTCACCTCCCGCGGTGACGGACAGGAGGCCATCTACCGGGACGACGCGGACCGGGCGATGTGTCAGGAAGTGTTGTCCAACACGGTTGAACGCTATAACTGGACGGTACATGCCTGGTGTCTCATGGGCAATCACTACCACCTGTTGATTGAAACACCTGACAGCAACCTCGCCCTTGGTATGCGCCACTTCAATGGGGTTTACACCCAACGCTTCAATCGCCGCCATGGCCGTGTGGGCCACGTATTTCAAGGACGCTATAAAGCCATTCTCGTGCAGAAAGACAGCTACCTGCTGGAGCTGGCTCGTTACATCGTACTTAACCCGGTGCGCGCCGGCATGGTGCGTCGCCCCCAAGACTGGCCCTGGAGCAGTTACCGCGCCACGGCCGGACTGACGGCGGTGCCCGCGTGGCTGCAAACGGATGGGGTGCTCTCCGCGTTTGGCCAACGTACGTCACGCGCCCAGACGCGGTATCGTGCCTTCGTCGCGGAAGGCAAGAACCAGCCAAGCCCTTGGGGACAGTTGAAGAACCAGATTTACCTCGGCGGTGACGCGTTCGTGGACAAAATGCAGAACCTTCTGGCGCCCGACAAAGACCTAAGCGAAGTCCCCGCCGCGCAACGCCGTCGCGTGGCCAAGCCGCTGGACTATTACGCGCGTCAACACCGCGACCGGAATGAAGCCATCCAAAAAGCTTACGCCAGCGGCGGACACGGCCTGAAAGCGATCGGCGCTCACTTTGGATTACACTACTCGCGCGTGAGCCGGATCGTGGCGGCGGGGGAGAAGGCAAAAGGCAAGACCTGACCCTTTTGCTTCTTTGCTCATTATATCGATTAGCGATTAGTATATTAGCGGAAAACCCTCTCTGATCCAGTTTTATAGTTCAGTTTTATAGTTTCTTCTTGGCGTTTGACAATCACTCATTGTGTAATTACTATGTAGTTACAGGTGAAATATGAAAGCGAACATAGTCCGCATCGGTAACTCAAAAGGTATACGCCTCCCCAAACCAGTCCTTGAACAATGTGGATTGAAGGAGAGCGTGGAGATTGAGATCGAAGGTAATCGTTTGGTGATTCGTCCCGTCCGCCGGCCGCGTAGTGGGTGGAATAAAGCCTTTACGGAGATGGCCCAACGCAAGGATGATACTTTGCTGGATCGGGATGCATCGCCAGCCACGGTGTGGGATAAGACCGAATGGCGCTGGTAGCGGCCCGCTTCGAGGTTTATCTAGTTAACCTGGACCCGACTCAGGGCCACGAAATCCGCAAGACCCGACCTTGTGTCGTTATTTCACCCGATGAGATGAACCACCATATCGGTACAGTTATTGTTGCACCCATGACGACCAAAGGACGGGATTATCCCACGCGGGTTCCCGTTAACTTCCAACGCA
The DNA here is from genome assembly GCA_030650525.1 of Sulfuricaulis sp. Taxonomy (GTDB): domain Bacteria; phylum Pseudomonadota; class Gammaproteobacteria; order Acidiferrobacterales; family Sulfurifustaceae; genus Sulfuricaulis. Next base: position 10,057 of record JAUSDQ010000177.1, on the reverse strand, counting down.
AGAAAGGCCAGATCGTGCTTGATCAGATTCGCACTGTCGACAAAACCCGCTTGGTAAAACACCTGGGCAAAATCGATAAAGTTGTTTCCAACCGTGTGCTGGGAGTCTTGCAAGAAATATTCGCCCCTTGAAGTCTCTCGTTAGTAAAAATCTTTCTGCCTTGGGCAGGTGTTGCTAGTTCATCCGCTTCAACAACACATACACCGCTCCCGTCCCGCCGTCATTTTGACGGGCGGAGCAGAAGGCCAGCACTTCGTCTTTCTGACGCAGCCAGGAATTAACCTTGCCTTTCAGCACCGGCATTTTTCCTTCTGAGCTATTCCCCTTGCCGTGAATGATGCGCACCACGCGCTTGTCTTGATCGCGCGCGTTTTTGAGAAAAGTATTTACGGCCTCGCGCGCCTGGATGGATGTGGCGCCGTGCAGGTCGAGTTCGGCCTCGATGGCGAATTGCCCGCGGCGCAGCTTGCGGATGACGGTGAGTTGCAACCCGGGGCGGGTGTAGAGCAGTTCGTCGCCGGTTTCGATATCCGCCGGTTCGTAGTCGTCGGACAACAGGCTGTCCATGACTTCGCGCTGGTCGCGCAGGGTCTGCTCGGGGACCGGTTTGCGGCGCTTGGGTTTGGGATGAATCTTGTCCTGTTTTACCGGACGTATTTTTCCGACGGCCTTGCGGAACAGGTCGCGTTCGTCATCATCCTGGTTGTCGGTGGACATCGCTTGACCCTGAATGATTATTTACTGAAAATCCGGTGCGCTTCGCTTTCGCTCAGCACACCCTACAACTCGATTCGTTGGGTTTCGCTGCGCTCAACCCAACCTACATGAGAAAAATATTTTCATGTAGGGCGGGTCAGCGCGCATTATGCGCGTAACCTGCCGAGAGTTATTTAAGCTTTTGCAGATAGCGATCGGCATCCAGCGCCGCCATACAGCCGGTGCCGGCGGACGTGACCGCTTGGCGGTAAATGTGATCCTGGACGTCGCCGGCGGCGAATACGCCCGGGACGCTGGTGGCGGTGGCGTCGCCCTGATTGCCGCATTGGGTTTTTATATAGCCGCCGTGCATTTCCAGCTGGCCTTCGAAGATCTTGGTGTTGGGTGCATGACCGATGGCGACGAACGCACCCTGCACGGCGAGTTCTTTTTTCTTGCCGCTTTTGTCCTTGATGCGCACGCCGGTGACGCCGTTCTTATCACCGAGGATTTCATCCACTTCGTGGTTCCATTCGACGGAAATGTTGCCGTCCTTGGTTTTGGCCGTGAGCTGGTCGATCAGAATGGCCTCGGCCTTGAAGGTATCGCGCCGGTGCACCACGGTGACATGCTGGGCAATGTTGGACAGATAAAGCGCCTCTTCCACGGCGGTATTGCCGCCGCCGATGACGGCCACTTTTTGGCCTTTAAAAAAGAATCCGTCGCAGGTGGCGCAGCCGGACACCCCCTTGCCCTTGAAGGCCTCTTCCGAAGGTATACCGAGGTATTTGGCCGAGGCGCCGGTGGCGATGATGAGCGCATCGCAGGTGTAAACCCCGGAGTCGCCGGTCAGGCGGAACGGCTTTTGTTTGAGTTCAACCTTATTAATATGGTCGAAGATAATCACCGTCTTGAAGCGCTCGGCATGTTTCTGCATGCGCTCCATGAGCGCCGGACCCTGCAGGCCCTCGACGTCGCCGGGCCAGTTGTCCACGTCGGTGGTGGTCATGAGCTGGCCGCCCTGTTCCAGGCCGGTGATGAGGACCGGATTCAGGTTGGCGCGTGCGGCATAAACCGCGGCCGCGTAGCCGGCGGGGCCGGAGCCGAGTATGAGCAGCCGGCAGTGCTTGACCTTGTCCATATTGCGGTAACTCCATTAACGACGGGGAAACATTCGATAGACAAAAACCGCAGAAGTTCTTATCTTGCTGCACCAGTGGTGACACGTAATTTCAGCCCGTATGTTACGCCATTGAGGCAAAGACGGTAAAGGAGAGCGGATGCGTATCGGTATTCCGAAGGAAGTGAAAGTGCGGGAAGGGCGTGTGGCCCTGATTCCGCCCGCGGTTGGCGAGCTGATTCAGCAGGGCCACGAGGTTTTTATTCAATCCTCGGCGGGTGTCGCGAGCGGCTATCCGGACGAGGATTATCGCCGCGTGGGCGCACAACTGGTACCGGATGCGGCCGCGCTCTATGGCAGCGCTGAGATGGTGCTCAAGGTCAAGGAACCCATCGCCGCAGAGTACGAACTGCTGCGCCAGGATCATATCCTGTTTTCCTATTTGCACCTGGCGGCCACGCCCAAGCTGGCGCAGTTGTTGAAGGAAAAGCGGCTGACGGCTGTGGCGTTCGAGACCGTCGAAGCCAATGGCAGATTGCCCCTGCTGGTGCCCATGAGCGATATCGCCGGTCGGCTTGCGGTGCACATCGGCACCACATTGCTGCACGGCTATGGAGGCGGGCGGGGCATTATGCTCGGGGGCATGCCGTCGACCGAGCGTGGGCATGTGGTGATTCTCGGGGCCGGCGCCGCGGGCGGCAATGCCGCCGTCATGGCGGCGGCGCTCGGTGCGCAGGTGACCGTATTCGCGCCACGGCGTGAGGAACTGGAGCGTATGCACGCGTTGGGACCGAATGTCACCGCGCTGCCGTCTTACGCGCCATTGATTGCCGAGGCAGTCTACAACGCCGATCTGCTGATTGGCGCCGTGCTGATCCCGGGCGCTAAGGCGCCCAAGCTGGTCAGCGCCGCGATGGTGCGCAAGATGAAGCCGGGCAGTGTCATCATCGATATCTCCGTGGATCAGGGCGGTTGCATCGAGACCATCCGGCCGACGGATTACGAACATCCCACCTACACCGTGGACGGCGTCATTCATTTCGGCGTGACCAATATGCCGGGCGCGGTGCCGCGGACGGCATCGCAGGCGCTGTCAACCGTGCTTACTCCCTACGTGCTGCGGTTGGCGGCGGAAGCCGGGCTGAACGATCCCGCCCTCGCCAAAGGTATAAACGTTGCCGGTGGAAAATTTGTGCATCCGGCGGTGGCCGCGGCCTTGGCCCATTGAGTTCAATAGTTGGCGCAAAACCCTGAAAAATGTGAAAATCCGTCATTCTTGACGGCGCACTTATAAGGAATGTTGTGACGCAGGCCACCCGGAACAAATTAAGCCCACCGCTGACACCGCGTATTCTGCGCCTGTTGCGTGAAGCGGCCCTGTACGTCCTTGGGGCCATCGCCATCTATCTGCTGATTTCGCTGTGGACCTACTCCGCCAGCGACCCCTCGTGGTCGCATCAGGGGCCGAGTAATAGTGTGGCCAATATCGGCGGCCGGGCGGGCGCCTGGCTGTCGGATGTCCTGTTCAACCTGTTCGGCTACGTCGCCTATCTTTTTCCCTTCTTGGTCGGTTTTTCCGGCTGGCGGATATACCAGCACCGCGAGGATCCGGCGCCGCCGGGACTCAAGCATCGGCTGCTGATGACGGGTAGTTTTTTCGGCGCCATGATCGGCGCCTGCGGTCTGGCCGGATTGCACTTTGCGCAGAGCAAGACTGGCATGCCGTTTGCGAGCGGCGGCTGGTTGGGCAATGCGGTTGGGTTGGGCTTCGCCTCTAACTTCAGTTTCACCGGCGCCACGCTGTTTCTGCTGGCGCTGTTTCTCGCCAGCGTCACGATTTATACCGGCCTGTCCTGGCTTAAGCTCATGGACCATCTGGGCCGCTGGAGTTTTGTGTTGGCCGGCTGGATTTATCGCTTCAGTTCCGCGCAGATCGATCGCCTGATCGGCCTGCGCGCGCGGCGCGAACGACGTGTGGTGGTCGAGGAAGATACCAAAGCGCTAGAACGTCACACCCCGCCGCGCATTGAACCGGTCATCAGCAAGCCGGCGCCCAGTAAACGTGCCGAGAAAGAAAAACAGGTGCCGTTGTTCGATTTGCCGGCGCCGGGCGAACTGCCGCCGTTGTCGCTGCTCGACCCGGCCGATAAAGAAAAAGCACCGCAGTTTTCCAAGCAGTCGCTCGAAAGCATGGCTCGCTTGCTTGAGAAAAAGCTGCTGGATTTCGATATCGAGGCCCAGGTGGTGGCGGTGCATCCGGGTCCGGTGATCACGTTGTTTGAGATCGAACCGGCCCCCGGCATCAAGGCGGCGCAGATTACCAACCTGCAACGCGACCTGGCACGCTCGTTGTCCGTGGTCAGTTTGCGGGTGGTCGAGAACATCCCCGGCAAGACTTCCGTCGGCATCGAAATTCCGAACGAAGGCCGCGAGACCGTGCGTTTGACCGAAGTGCTGGCCTCGCATGTGTACGAGGAATCGACCTCGCCGCTGTCGCTGGCACTTGGCAAAGACATCAGCGGCAATCCGGTGGTGGTGGACCTGGCCAAGATGCCGCATCTGCTGATTGCCGGTACCACCGGTTCGGGTAAGTCAGTCTGCATCAACTCGCTGATCCTGAGTCTGTTGTACAAGTCCACGCCGGAAAACGTGCGCATGATCATGATCGATCCCAAGATGCTGGAGCTGGCGGTGTATCAGGGCATCCCGCATCTGCTCGCGCCGGTGGTGACGGACATGAAACAGGCCGCCAACGCCTTCAAGTGGTGCATCGCCGAGATGGAACGGCGTTATCGCCTGATGGCGGCGCTCGGTGTGCGTAATCTGGCGGGCTATAACCGCAAGATCAAGGATGCCGAGGAGGCCGGCACGCCGATCGTCAACCCGCTGGCGCAGCCGGGCGAGGCGGCGGCGGAGTTGAAATCGCTGCCGATGATCGTGATCCTGGTGGACGAGTTGGCCGATCTGATGATGGTGGTCGGCAAGAAGGTGGAAGAGCTGATTACGCGCCTGGCGCAGAAGGCCCGTGCCGCCGGCCTGCATCTGGTGCTGGCGACACAACGCCCGTCGGTGGACGTCATCACCGGGTTGATCAAGGCGAATATCCCTTCGCGCATTGCCTTCCAGATGTCCTCGCGGGTGGATTCGCGCACCGTGCTCGACCAGATGGGCGCGGAACAGTTGCTCGGCACCGGCGACATGTTATACCTGAGCATCGGGCAGCACCTGCAGCGCGTGCACGGGGCGTTCGTCGCCGATCATGAAGTGCACAAGGTCGCCAGTTTTCTCAAGAAAAGCAGCGCCCCGGTTTATGACGAACAGATTCTGAATGGCGACACCGGCATCAACGACCAGGGCTTCCTGCAGGAAGGCGGCGGCAATGGCGAGGATGGCGCGAACGGCGAAGCGGATCCGCTGTACGACGAGGCGCTCAAGATCGTCACGGAAACACGCCGCGCCTCTATTTCTGGAGTGCAACGGCGCTTGCGCATCGGTTACAACCGCGCCGCGCGGTTGATTGAAGAGATGGAGCGCTCCGGCGTGGTCGGGCCGTTGCAGCCCAACGGCAGCCGCGAGGTGATCGCGCCTGCGCCAGTGCGGGTGAGTTAGCGAATTATGCACAGACAGGATTTCCTGCTTCCAAAATCCTTAATCCTGTCTAATATTTTGTAATTGTGAGCATTGTCTGATGGCTTTATTGCGACGGATTTTCTGCACGGTGCTGTGCTTAGCGGCGCTGTCGGCATCGGCGGCCAATCCGCCCACGGGCGTGGATAGCCTGCGCCGTTTTTTCAATGAAGTGAACAGCATCAGCGCCCGGTTCAATCAGGTTGTACGTGACGAATCCGGCAGCACTGTTCAGGAATCTTCCGGCACCTTGTGGATTCAGCGGCCTAACAAGTTCCGCTGGGATTATGTGGCCCCCTACAAACAGGAGATTGTGGCTGACGGTAAACGCATCTGGGTCTACGATCCCGGTCTGCAACAAGTAAGTGTGCGTCCCTTGACGAACGGTCTCGGTGGCACCCCGGCCATGCTGCTTGCGGGCAAAGGCAGGCTGGATGACAATTTTAAAATCAAATCACTTGATCCGCAGGACAATCTCGAATGGGTACAGTTAACCCCCCGGCACAAGGACAGTGGTTATGAAGACATCCGCATCGGTTTTGCCAATGGCAAAATGCGCGTGCTGGAGATGGTCGACGGTTTCGGGCATACCACGCGTGTGATGTTCGAGGCACCGAGGGAAAATGCCCGGATCGAAGCAGAACGTTTTAGTTTCACGCCACCCGAGGGCGTGGACGTGGTCGGCGAATAGGTTGTTTAACTACTGTTCCTCAGTTCATTACGCGTCGCTGAGAGAGGCGACTTATGGCTACGCAGGATCTGTTTCCCGGTACGCAGGCTAAACCCTGGCAACCGCTTGCCGACCGCATGCGGCCGCGGCGGTTGGAGGATTTCTTCGGTCAGCTGCATTTACTGGCGCCGGAAAAACCGCTGCGTCAGGCGATCGAAGCCGGCATCCTGCATTCCATGATCTTCTGGGGCCCGCCCGGCACCGGCAAGACCACGCTCGCGCGCCTTATTGCCCACCGAACCAAAGCCCATTTCATCGCCATCTCGGCGGTCTTTGCCGGCGTGAAGGAAATTCGTGCCGCGGTGGAGGAGGCCAGACAGGCGCACGCCGATGGCCGCCCGACCGTGCTGTTTGTCGATGAAGTGCATCGTTTCAACAAGGCGCAGCAGGATGGTTTCCTGCCTTATGTGGAGGATGGCACGCTGACTTTTATCGGCGCTACCACCGAGAACCCTTCGTTTGAATTGAATAACGCCTTGCTCTCCCGCGCGCGTGTTTACGTGCTTAAGCCACTCACGGCGGAAGAGCTGCGCTTGGTCGTTGACCGTGCCTTGGAAAATGAACCAGCCGGTTTGGGATCACAGCATCTGGAGATGCCGGAAGCGGCGCGCGATCTGCTGGCGCAGGCGGCGGATGGCGATGCCCGGCGCGCGTTGAATCTGCTTGAGATGGCGGCTGATTTATCCTCGAAACAGGATGGCAGGCAAATTATTTCCGTCGATCTGATCAAGGAGGTGATCAGCGGAGGCGTGCGGCGTTTCGACAAGCAGGGCGAGGCGTTTTACGATCAAATATCGGCACTGCACAAATCCGTGCGCGGTTCCGATCCGGATGCGACGTTATATTGGTTTGCGCGCATGCTCGATGGCGGCTGCGACCCGCTTTATATCGCGCGCCGGGTGGTGCGCATGGCTTCCGAGGACATCGGCAATGCCGACCCACGCGCCTTGCAACTGGCGTTGAATGCCTGGGACGTTCAGGAGCGTTTGGGCAGCCCGGAAGGAGAGCTCGCGATCGCCCAGGCCGTGGTATATATGGCCTGCGCCCCGAAAAGTAACGCCGTTTATACCGCCATGGGGTCGGCCATGAAAGACGCCCGTGAGCGCGGTTCGCTGGAAGTTCCGTTGCACCTGCGCAATGCACCGACACGCCTGATGAAGGATCTGGGCTATGCCAAGGGCTATCGTTACGCCCACGACGAGGCCGAGGCCTATGCGGCCGGCGAGAGATATTTTCCCGAGGAACTGGGGAAACGGCAGTATTATTTTCCCACGGAGCAGGGATTGGAGGGTAAAATTGCCGAGCGGCTGGCGCACCTGAAAGAGCTGGATCGCAAAGCTCGTGAGTTGGCGGTGAAGGCGGATAAAAAGCAGCCTGATAAAGCGATCAAGTAATATTTTTGGCATAAGGAAATAATTAAGTGATGAATACTAGACAGATAACGACGAGTCTTGTGTTGTGGCTGGCCGCATCGCACGCAGTGGCTGGCGGTCCGTCCTTGAGATCACCAACCACAGCGGAACCAGCGCCAGCGTCTGCGCCAGCATTGGCTCCTGTGCCGGCGCCGGCGCCTGCTCCGGCGCCGCCAGCGGGTTCACCCTCATCCAGCAACAATTCCGCGGCCGGTGCCGCGGCCTACGATGCCGGCGACTATGACAAGGCGCGCCGCATCTGGCAGCCGCTGGCGGAAAAAGGCGATGTCCGGGCGCAACGCGGCTTGGGCAAAATGTATGAAAAGGGGCGCGGCGTCGATCGCGACTTCGCCATGGCGCTTAAGTGGTATCGCCCGGCGGCGGAGCAGGGCGATGCCGAAAGTCAGTACCGGCTCTCCGTCGGGTATGGTTACGGATTGGGCATCAAGAAGGACGAGGCCAAGGCGTTGGAGTGGTTGCGCAAGGCCGCGGAAAACGGACAAAAGCGGGCGCAGATGTCCCTGGCCAAGGGCTATGAAGACGGCCAGAACGGTTTGCCGCGCGACCCGGCGAAAGCGAAGTATTGGTATGATCGATCCAAGACCAGAGAATAAATAACGAATATTTCTACCAGCGTGAATCGCTTTACACCATGAAACAAATCATGGCCATTGCCGCGGGCGGCGCCGTGGGAAGCGTGTTGCGTTTCTGGCTGTCCACCTGGGTGCATACTTTTTCCGGCCGGACTTTTCCCTACGGCACCCTCACGGTAAATGTGCTGGGTTGTCTGGCGATGGGTTTTCTGTTCGTGCTGTTCATCGACCGGATGAGCGACAACGCCGTGTGGCGCGCCGGCATTCTTATCGGTGTCCTCGGCGGCTTCACCACGTTTTCATCGTTTTCCATCGAAACCTTCAGTCTGATCGAGCAAGGCGCGTGGTTCAAGGCATTCGCCAACATGCTGGGCAGTCTGGTGCTGTGTGTCGGGGCGACATGGGTGGGCGTAATACTCGGGAGACAGTTATGAAATTCAGCGAAGTCACCATGGTACGTATTTATCTTTCCGAGACCGAGAAGCTACTGAAGACCCTGCTCACCAAACTCCATGACGAGGAAAAAGTTCGGGGCGTTACCGTGTTTCGGGGCGTTTCGGGATTCGGACGTTCCGGAGTGGTACATTCTTCCACGTTACTGGACTTGTCGCTCGATCTGCCCATGGTGATAGAGTTTTTCGATGAACCTGAGAAGGTCAAGCGGATTCTGGCACATCTGAAGACGATTCTTCCGCCAGGACATGTCGCGTCATGGAACGCGCGCATAAACGAAGGCTGATTCGCAAATTTCACACATTCAATAAACGAAGAACATGCTCGATCCGAAATTACTCCGTTCCAATCTTGAGGAAGTGGCACGCCAACTTGCTCGCCGCGGTTACCGCCTGGACACACAGATGCTGACGGCGCTGGAGGAAAAACGCAAGCGCGTACAGATCATTGCCCAGCAGTTTCAGCAGGATCGCAACGCCAAGTCGAAGTCGATTGGCATCGCCAAGTCGAAGGGCGGGGACACCGCGAAGCTAATGCAGGAAGTGGCGGATACCGGCGCGGCCTTGACGCAGGCAGAGCATGAGCTTGAACAGATTCAGAACGAGATTAATGAAATTGCGCTCGGGATTCCTAATATACCGCATTCCAGCGTTCCCGACGGCAAAGACGAAAACGATAACAAGGAAATCCGCCGCTGGGGTGAGCCGCGTCAATTCGATTTCGTACCCAAGGATCACGTGGATCTGGGCGCCGCTCTGGGCATGATGGATTTCGATACTGCCGCCAAGATCACCGGCGCGCGTTTTGTGGTCATGAACGGCGCCCTGGCGCGCCTGCATCGGGCACTGATCCAGTTCATGCTCGACCTGCACACGCAGGAACATGGTTACACCGAGACCTACGTTCCCTACCTGGTCAACGCCGATAGCCTGCGGGGTACGGGCCAATTGCCTAAATTCGAGCAGGATCTGTTTGCCCTGAAGGGGGAGCAGGCCTATTACTTGATCCCGACGGCCGAGGTGCCGGTCACGAACATCGTGCGCGATGTCATTGTCGAGGCGAACTACATGCCACGTAAGTATGTGTGTCACACACCGTGTTTCCGCAGTGAGGCCGGTTCCTATGGCAAGGACACACGCGGCATGATCCGCCAACATCAATTCGAAAAGGTTGAGCTCGTCCAGATCGTCCGCCCCCAGGATTCCTTTCAGGCGCTGGATGAACTGACGGGGCACGCGGAACAGGTGTTGCAGAAGCTGGAACTGCCGTATCGCGTGGTGGCGTTGTGCGGCGGTGACATGGGTTTTTCAGCCGCCAAGACCTTTGACATCGAGGTGTGGCTTCCGGGACAAAACAAATACCGAGAGATTTCCTCGTGCAGCAACTTCGAGGACTTCCAGGCGCGGCGCCTGCAGGCGCGCTGGCG
>JAUSDQ010000171.1 GCA_030650525.1 Sulfuricaulis sp. | reverse complement strand
TCCAACGACATGCTGGAACTGGCTGCGCGTGCATTTCTGACCGTGGGCGATAAGGCGGTATATTCCGACCATGCCTTTGCGGTGTATCCGCTGGCGACGCAGGCGGTCGGCGCGAGTGGCGTTTCCGTGCCCGCGATCAATTATGGCCATGACCTGAAGGCGATGCTGAGAGCCGCCGTCGAGCATAAAGCCAAGCTGGTGTTTGTCGCCAATCCCAACAATCCGACCGGCACATTCCTGAGCGCGGCGGACTTGCTGGAGTTCATGCGCGCGTTGCCTGCAAACATTCTGGTCGTGCTGGATGAGGCTTATAACGAATACCTGCCGGAACAGAATCGCTACGACAGCGTGAGCTGGATGAAGGATTTTCCCAATCTGATCATCTCGCGCACTTTCTCGAAAGCTTACGGCCTGGCTTCGCTGCGCGTCGGCTATGCGTTCGCCGATGCACAGGTGGCGGACATGATGAACCGCGTGCGCCAGCCGTTCAACGTCAACAGCGTGGCGCAGGCCGCTGCCGTGGCGGCGTTGCAGGACGAGGCTTTCGTCAGGCAGATCAACGAACTGAACCGGCGCGGCATGACGCAGATCACGCAGGGTTTGAAAAAACTGGGGCTGGAATATATTCCGTCCTATGGTAACTTCATCGCCTTTAAGATCGGCGATGGAATGAAGGCGTATCGCCGCCTGCTGGAACTCGGTGTGATCGTGCGGCCTGTAGCCAGTTACGACATGCCGGAATATTTGCGCGTGAGCATCGGGCTGGAATCGGAAAACGAAAAATTTTTAACTGCATTAGAGCAGGTACTGGGGGAAGCAGCATGATTATTGTAATGGGAAAAGATGTCACTGACGAACAGGTTGGCGCAGTGGTGAAGAGGCTGGAAACAGCCGGTTTGAAAGCGAATATTTCGCGCGGGATCGAGCGCACCGTGATCGGCGCGATCGGCGACGAGCGCCCGCTGACCGAGGAAATGTTTACCTCGCTGCCCGGTGTGGAATCGGCGATGCATATCGCCAAGCAATACAAGATCGTGTCGCGCGAATCGCACAAGGCAAATACCGTGATCGACATCGGCGGCATCCCGCTCGGC
>JAUSDQ010000169.1 GCA_030650525.1 Sulfuricaulis sp. | reverse complement strand
GAATTCGAAGCGCGCTTTTGAGAGCGCGTTGTCGCGCAACTGTGCGCCGGGGTGGCCCTTGGCGAGGTCGGCGGCGTGGGCCGCGATCTTGTAGGCGATGATGCCGTCGCGCACGTCCTGCTTGTCGGGCAATCCCAAGTGTTCCTTGGGCGTGACGTAACAGAGCATCGCGGTGCCGTACCAGCCGATCTGGGCCGCGCCGATGGCGGACGTAATATGGTCGTAGCCGGGCGCGATGTCGGTGGTCAGCGGGCCGAGCGTGTAGAACGGCGCCTCGAAGCAGTCTTCGAGTTCCTTGTCCATGTTCTCTTTAATCAGCTGCATCGGGATGTGGCCCGGGCCTTCGATCATCACCTGCACGTCGTGCTGCCACGCGATCTTGGTGAGTTCGCCCAGCGTTTCCAACTCGGCGAACTGGGCGCGGTCGTTGGCGTCGGCGATGCAGCCGGGGCGCAGGCCGTCGCCGAGCGAGAAGGCGACGTCGTAGGCCTTCATGATCTCGCAGATGTCCTCGAAGTGGGTGTAGAGGAAGCTTTCCTGGTGATGCGCGAGGCACCACTTGGCCATGATCGAGCCGCCGCGCGAGACGATGCCGGTGACGCGCTCGGCGGTGAGCGGGATCCACGGCAGGCGCACGCCGGCGTGGACCGTGAAATAATCCACGCCCTGCTCGGCCTGCTCGATGAGCGTGTCCTTGAACATTTCCCAGGTCAGTTCCTCGGCCTTGCCGTCGACCTTTTCCAGCGCCTGGTAGATCGGCACGGTGCCGACCGGCACCGGGCAGTTGCGGATGATCCACTCGCGCGTCTCGTGGATGTTCTTGCCGGTGGACAGGTCCATGAGCGTGTCGCCGCCCCAGCGCACCGACCATACCATTTTCTCGACTTCCTCCTCGATGCTCGAGGACACGGCCGAGTTGCCGATATTGGTGTTGATCTTCACCAGGAAATTGCGGCCGATGATCATCGGCTCGGATTCCGGGTGGTTGATGTTGTTCGGGATGATGGCGCGCCCGCGCGCGACTTCCGCGCGCACGAACTCGGGGGTGATTTCCTCGGGGATGGCGGCACCGAAAGAGTTGCCGCGATGCTGCCTCAATAGCTTGGCGTAGCGCGGGTCTTTGCGGAATTCTTCGAGACGGATGGATTCCCGGATCGCGATGTATTCCATCTCGGGTGTGATCATGCCTTTGCGCGCATAGTGCATCTGCGACACGTTGCTGCCTGCTTTGGCGCGCCACGGCTTGCGAATATGCTCGAAGCGCAGGCTGGCGAGCTTGGGGTCGCGGGCGCGTCCGCGGCCGTATTCGGAACTGGGGCCGTCGAGCTGCACGGTGTCGTTGCGTTCGAGTATCCATTTCTCGCGCAGGGGCGCGAGGCCGGCACGCAGATCGATGTGCGCGGTCGGGTCGGTGTACGGCCCGGAGGTGTCGTAGATCGTAATCGGCGGATTCTCCTCGGCGCCGTGGCTCGAGGGCGTGGGCGTCTGCGTCACTTCGCGCATGGCGACGCGGATGTCCGGGCGCACGCCGGTCACGAAAATCTTGCGCGACGCCGGGAACGGGCGGATGGCCTCGGCGGACAGCGTCGAG
>JAUSDQ010000168.1 GCA_030650525.1 Sulfuricaulis sp. | reverse complement strand
GCCGAGCGGTGTTTCTATCTGGGTCACCAGCTCTTCGCGGATCGCATCAAGCGGCGGATTGGTCACCTGCGCGAACAGCTGCTTGAAGTAGTCGTACAGCAGGCGCGGCTTCTCCGACAGCACCGCCAGCGCGGCGTCGTTGCCCATGGAACCGACCGGCTCCTCGCCGTTCTGCGCCATCGGCGCCATGAGGATACGCAGGTCTTCGTGGGTATAGCCGAAGGCCTGCTGGCGCTGCAGCACGCTGGCGTGATCCAGCTCCGGCACTTGCGGCGGCTTGGGCAGCTGATCGAGCGGGACGAGGTTTGCCTTCAGCCACTCCTTGTACGGATGCGCCGAGGTGTAACGCTGCTTGAGTTCGGCATCGTCGATGATGCGGCCCTCGCGCGTGTCCACGAGGAAAATGCGGCCGGGATGCAGACGTTCCTTGATGAGCACGTTCTCCGGCGGGATGTCGAGCACGCCGACTTCGGAAGCCATGACCACCAGACCGTCTTTCGTTACGTAGTAGCGCGACGGACGCAGGCCGTTGCGATCAAGTACGGCGCCGATGACGCTGCCGTCGGTGAAGGCGATCGAAGCCGGTCCGTCCCACGGCTCCATCAGGCAACCGTGATATTCATAGAAGGCCTTGCGGTCCTCGTCCATCATCTCGTGGCCGCTCCACGCCTCGGGAATCATCATGAGCACGGCATGCGGCAATTCGCGTCCCGCCATGTGCAGAAATTCGAGGACGTTGTCGAAGGTGGCCGAGTCGCTGCCGCCCTCGATCACGATTGGGAGGATTTTCTTCAGGTCATCGCCAAACAGAGGCGAAGCGCAGAGCGCTTCGCGCGCACGCATCCAATTGATGTTGCCGCGCAACGTCTTGATCTCGCCGTTGTGCGCGATGTAGCGATCAGGATGCGCCAGCGGCCAGGACGGGAAGGTGTTAGTCGAGAACCGCGAGTGCACCAGCGCCAGCGCCGACTCCACCGCCGGATCGGCCAGGTCAGGAAACAGTGGCTCGACCTGGGTCGGCGTGAGCATGCCCTTGTAGATCAGCGTGCGCGCCGAGAGGCTCGGGATGTAAAACAGCGAGCGTTGCGCGAGGTCCGAATTCCAGACCGCGTGCTCGATGCGCTTGCGGATGATATAGAGCTTGCGCTCGAAGGTCTGATCGTCGGTGATGCCGGGCGCGCGGCCGATGAAGATCTGGCGGAATGCCGGTTCGGCCGAAACCGCCGTCGGGCCGAGCGACGAATCGTCGACGGGAACGTCGCGCCATCCGAGCAGCGTCTGACCTTCCGCGCGCACAATATCGGTAAAAAGGGATTCGCAGCGGCGGGCTTCCGCTGCCACGCGCGGCAGGAAAACCATGCCGGTGCCGTAGCGTCCAGCATCGGGAAGAGTGATACCGATCTTGGCGCATTCACGTTTCAGGAAAATATGTGGCACCTGGATCAGGATGCCCGCGCCGTCGCCGGTATTCTCCTCGCAGCCGCAGGCACCGCGATGCATGAGATTCCGGAGAATCGTCAGCGCGTGCGTAACGATCTGGTGTGAGCGGCGTCCCTTGATGTCCACGACAAAACCGACACCGCAGGCGTCGTGCTCATAAGTTGGGTCATAGAGACCCTGCTGCGTCTTGTTATGCTGTTCCAATTCCGATCACCGCTTTCATTCACCGCTGGCGACGCCGTCCGGCGCGATTTTTCCACGCCGATCCGTGTTCGTGTTTTCGCTCGCCAGCGAGGGCCTCGCCCAAATAAGGGGAATTCGTTCTTTTGCCCGTGAAAATCACGGAAAATCAGGAGCAAAAGGGGCGAAAAGTATACCGGCCTGCCGGGGCCGGTTCAATGGAACCAGACGTAAAAGGGTCTTATTAAGCCACGGAAAGAAGAAGGGATTGACCGAAAACGGCCTTTCCCACCGGTCAAACGCCGGGGTTGGACAGTCGTGTGTGCTCGCGCAGGGCGTAGCGGTCGGTCATACCGGCGATATAGTCGGCGACGATCCGGGCCCGGCCGGCGGGATCATCCTGCGCTTGGAGCTTGTCCTGGTATTGGGTCGGGAGCAGCCGTGGGTCCCGCATGAACGCCGCGAACAAATCGCGCACGACCTTCACCGCTTCGCCCATCATGCGGGTCACCTGTTCGTGCGCGTACAGGTTGTGTCGCAGAAAGCGCTTCAACTCGCGGGATTTTTCGGCCACCGCGGGAGTGTAGGCGATGAGGGGCTCGGGGTGATGGCGGACGTCATCGATATGCTGGATGCCGGAGATTTCAATCAGGCGGCGGCTGTTCTCGATGAGATCGGTCACCACGTGATTGATCATGCGCCGTACGGTTTCATAAATGGCGCGACGCGGAGCGATATCCGGATAGCGCCGCCGCACCTCGGCATGCTGCTCGGCAAACAGAGCGACTCCCTGGAGCTGCTCGAGCTTCAGCAGTCCGGATCGCAGTCCGTCGTCCACGTCGTGATTGTTGTAGGCGATCTCATCGGCGATGTTGACCAGCTGCGCCTCGAGGCTGGGCTGGGTTTTTTCCAGAAATCGTTTTCCCAATTCACCCAGCTCCCGCGCGTTTTTTGGCGAGCAGTGCTTGAGTATGCCTTCGCGGGTTTCAAAGGTGAGATTGAGCCCGGGGAATTCGGCGTAGCGTTCTTCAAGAATATCCACTACCCGCAGCGACTGCAGATTGTGCTCGAAACCGCCGTAATCTCGCAGACATTCATTCAGTGCGTCCTGGCCGGAGTGACCGAAGGGCGTATGCCCGAGATCGTGGGCCAGGGAAATGGCCTCGGTCAGATCTTCGTTGAGGGCCAGCGCACGGGCGATGGAGCGGCCGATCTGGGCCACTTCGATGGAATGCGTCAGGCGCGTGCGAAACAGATCGCCCTCGTGATTGATGAAAACCTGGGTCTTGTATTCCAGGCGGCGAAACGCGGCGCTGTGGATGATACGGTCGCGATCACGCTGGTACTCGGAGCGGTTGGCGGGCGAGGCTTCCGGATATTGTCGCCCGCGCGAGGTTTGGTCGGTAGCGGCGTAAGGTGCGAGCATAAAATTTAGACAGGATTAACAGGATTTTTCAGGATTTACAGGATTATTCATAAAGTTTTAATCTTGTTGATCCTGAAAAATCCTGTGAATCCTGTCTATTCATTTTATTACGCTGCTTCCCGTCGGCTAGCTAATGTCGCCTCGAGCTCGGCGCGCGGGTAGTCGTCGGTCACCACGGCTTCACCCAGGCGTTTGAGCAGTACCAATCGCAGGCGCCCGTCCAGCACCTTCTTGTCGACCGCCATGAGTTCGAGGAAACGTGCGGGCGAAAGCTTGGCGGGGGCTTGTAGCGGCAGACGTGCGCGCTGGATCAGCTTCTCGATACGCGCCACATCCGCGGCGCTGAGCCACCCCAACCGGCGTGACAGGTCAGCCGCCATCAACATGCCCGCGGCGACTGCCTCGCCATGCAGCCAGCTCCCATAACCCATCCCGGTTTCAATCGCGTGCCCGAAGCTGTGACCCAAATTAAGCGTGGCGCGCACGCCGGATTCGCGTTCGTCCGCGGCCACCACCTCGGCCTTGTTGCGGCACGAACGGTGGATGGCAAAGGCCAGCGCCTCGGTGTCGCGCTTTAATAACTTGTCCAGGTTGGTTTCGAGCCAGGAGAAAAACTCGGGATCGCGGATCAGGCCGTACTTAATGACCTCGGACAAGCCCGCCGAAAGTTCACGATCGGACAGGGTTTTGAGTGTATCGGTGTCGATAATCACCGCGCGCGGCTGGTAGAACGCGCCAATCATGTTCTTGCCGAGCGGGTGGTTGACGCCGGTCTTGCCACCGACCGAGGAGTCCACCTGCGCCAGCAGCGTGGTCGGCACCTGGATGAAGGGAACGCCACGCTGATAGCAGGCCGCGGCAAAGCCGGCCATGTCACCGACGACACCGCCACCGAGCGCAATCACGGTGGTGCGCCGGTCACAGCGCGCTGAAAGCAAGGCATCGAATATGCGATTCAGTACCTCGAGCGACTTGTATTGCTCGCCATCCGGCAGCACCACCTCGATAGGCTGGAGAGAAACAAGATGCGCGCGGAGCTTGGCGAGATACAGCGGGGCCACGGTCTCATTGGTCACGATCGCAACCTTCGTGCCCGCGATATGCCGCGTCAGCAGTTCGGCCTGCCCGAGCAGGCCGGCCCCGATATAAATCGGGTAGCTTCTTTCCGCAAGATCAAGGTGCAGCGTTTTCATCGGTTTGCAGGGCTTCCAGTTTACGCGCAATCTCGCGCGCCACAGTCACCGGTGAGCGGTGCGCCGTCTCGACCACGATATCCGCGATCTGCCGGTAAATCGGTTCGCGCGCCTTGACGATCTCTTCCAGCGTGCCGCGGCGATCCGTCGTCTGCAGCAGCGGGCGGTGGCGGTCGCGGCGCGTACGTTGCAGGAGGGTGTCCAGCGGCGCGTGCAAATAAACCACCACGCCGCGGCTGTGCAGCGCACGACGGTTATCCGCCGACAGAATAACACCGCCACCGGTGGCCAGCACTAGATTGGATTTACAGGTGAGGTCATCGATGACGGAAGACTCGCGGCTGCGAAAGCCGGTCTCGCCCTCGATTTCGAAGATCAGCGGGATACTGGCACCGGTGCGTTTCTCGATCTCGTGATCGGAATCCTGATACTCCTTATTCAAGAGCTCGGCCAGATGGCGCCCGATAGTGGATTTACCCGCCCCCATGGGGCCAATCAGAAAGATATTGTCCGCTCGGCTCATGGCCGCAGGTATGCCAGCATCCCGCGCATAAATCAAGCGCGCCGGCCGCAACATGCGACCGGCTCAAGGGCTTTCTCAGTGCATGCTCAGATTTTCGGAGAGAATCCGGGGCGTCAGGAAAATGAGCAGTTCGGTTTTGTTGTCTTTCACTTCCTTGGACTTGAATAGCCAACCGAGCAGCGGAATATCGCCTAGGTACGGGACCTTGGTAACCGTGTCGTTCTTGTCCTGCTCGTAGATGCCGCCAATGACCACGGTCTCGCCGTTATCGAGCAACACCTGGGTTTTGATCTCCTTCACGTTCAGCGTGCCGGCAACGGCATTGGTGAAGCTGTCTTTGGTAATATTGACATCGAGGTTGATACGATCATCCGGTGTGATCTGGGGCGTCACTTCCAGTTTAAGAGTCGCCTTTTTAGTAACTACAGCGCCCACGCCCAGAACGTTTGTCGTGTACACCTGCTCTTGTCCCTGCTCGATACGAGCCAGTTTCTGATTAGCGGTAATGATGCGCGGGCTGGAGATGAGCTTGCCCTTGCCTTCCTGTTCCAAGGCCGACAACTCCAGGTTCAACAAACCGCCGTTTGAACCGATTTTGGCGATCGTCAAGCCGATCGAACCGGCGGCTAAATCACCGATACCGGCGGACTTCAGATTGACGTTGAGGCCGGTCGAATTGGCCGACAGTGTGCCAGCCGCAACGATCGAGGAGCTGTCGTCCACCGACCCTGAAACCGCGCCAGCCCGGCCGCTGAGCGAAGTATCCGTGTACTTGGTGCCAAACCGCACGCCGAGCGATCGGCTGAAATTGTCAGTGGCCTCCACCAGACGGGACTCGATCATGACCTGGCGCACCGGCTGGTCCAGCTGGGAAATCAGCTTCCGAACCTCGCGAATCTTGCCGGGCGTGTCCTGAATGAGGATGGAATTGGTGCGCGCGTCCACCGTGACCTGACCGCGGGCGGATAGCAGCGTGTTGGAGGAAGTCGAACTCTGCGTCGTGACGCCGGTCGCCGAACTGCCAAACACCGGATGTTCCGACGCGGTGGTGTTGGTGACCGCCTTGATGGACTTGAGCAAGGCCGCAATATCGTCGGCCTTGGCATAATTGATCTGAATGAGTTCCGAGACCAGCGGCTCGAGCTCGATAACGGACTTGGTCGCCTCGAGATTGGCCTTTTCCTTGGCCGCCACCTCGGGTGCCGGTGCTACCGTGAGCACGTTGCCCTTGCGGCGCATCGCCAGGTTCTTGCTGTCGACGATCAGATCCAAGGCCTGATCCCAGGGTACATCCTTGAGACGCAAGGTGAGCGATCCTCGCACCGTGTCGCTCACGACAAAGTTGAGGCCGGTGAAGTCCGCCAGCACCTGGAGCGCGGCACGCACGTCGATGTTCTGGAAATTGAGTGACAATTTTTCGCCGGAATAGCCGAACTCATCGACCTTTTTCTCATCCAGCTTTTCAATCACCGGCTTCACGCTGATGGTGAAAATAGTGCCCGTCTGATAAGCCAGCTGCTCGTATTTGCCCTTGGGGGTAATAATCATGCGGGTGTTCTTGCCCTGGGCGAAGGTGTCTATCGTTTGTACCGGGGTCGCGAAGTCAACCACGTCGAGTCGGCGTTGCAGTTCAGCCGCGGCGGAGGTGTTCAGGAAGTCCACCAGGATCTCACCGGCCTGTTCGCGGATATCGATACCCACGGAAGGATCGGAAAGATTGATAATGATCTTGCCGTCGCCTTGCGGCCCGCGGCGGAAATCAATCGCCTTCAGATTGTATTTCCCGGCCTTGCGGCTGCTGGCAAAATGCGTGGTCTTGGGCTCGCCGGCTCCGGCAATGGCGCTGACCGGCGCCTCCACCGTCAGAACAAAATTGTTGCCTTCGATATTCGACGAGTACGCCACCGGCTTGATCAAGCTCAGGACAATGCGCGTGCGATCTTCCGCTTCAATGGCGGTCACATTGGTAACGGCGGCCTCCTTGACGGAAATGCTTTTCCTTTCAAGCCCGACGCGGGTGTTGGTAAAATCCAGCGATATCCGTGCCGGGTTGGTGATGGTAAAAGTATTCGGCTCGGCCGGTGGCTTTGTCATCTTCAAGGTAATCTGAATTCGGTCGCCCGGCAGTTTGGCGTAGACAATGTCTTCAATGACATTTTTGTCTTCTGTCGCCGGTGCGGCGGCGGCAACGGCCGGTTGTTCCTCGGTTTTGGCAACCGTCTCGGCCGGCAAGGTTGCCGCCGGGGCCGGCACCGCGGGCGTTTCCGCCATGGCCGGGGTTGGCGGGGCCGAGGCGGCGGCCGCTGTCGCAGGTGCCGTCACGGAAGCGACCACACGATACCCGTACTCGGCTTTCTGCACATCGAGCTGGCCGGGCTCGGTCATCAGAAAATCCACGACCACGGCCGTGCCATTATCGGCGAGATAGGGATAAACCCCTTTAACCTTGTCCAGACCCTGAAGTTCGGTAAGTGTCGCCCCCATGCTGCTGTCCGGGAAGCTAATGCGCAGTCGCTGGCCATCTTCAAGCATCTGGGTCTGATAGGACCCTTCGCCGGCGACGCGTATCTGCAGCACCGGCATTTCGCTGCCCGGTTCCCAGGCGATGGACTGTATTTCCGCCGCCAACGCGGCGGCGGTCATTCCGACCAGGGCGACCACAAGCGCCAGGCAGTTGCCGGCCGTGGCTGCTACGTTGCGCAAGATTCGTGTGTGTTGTTTCGTAAATGTAGCCCTGCTCGCTGCGCTCGCTCGTCTTGCCATAATATGGTCCCGCCTTTGTTTGTTCCTGTTCATTCCACCAGCGCCACGCTGGCTTCACGCTCGACCCAATCGCCCATCGAGCCCTGGATCAATTCGATCAGATCGATCTTTTCTTCGATGATCTTGTTAATCATGCCCGAGTTCTGTCCCATGTGATCGCCGACCTGGGCGCGGTGAACGGTTCCATCCGGCGCCTGGATAACGGCCCATACCTGCTTCCCGCGCATGAGCGTGCCAACCATTTTCAGCGAATCCAGCGGATATTCTTCCAGCGGCTCCTTGCGCCGATTCGGGTCGGGGCGTGGTCCGCTGGCGCTCTTTGAACCCTGTGGTTTTAGATTGAGCGATGCAAAGGGATCGGACAGATTCACGGAGTTATAAATGAATGTCTCCTGCATCTTGATTTCCGGCATCGGCTCCACTTTCGGTTTCCTGTCGGCATAGGCGTTCTTGACGAAATCACGTAAATCCTCCAGGCCATCGCTGCTGCAACCACTCAGCGCGACGCACAGGAAAACCGTAACCAGCAGTGATAGGACGTAGTTCATGACTTGCTCTATTTCTGCCCCCGGGGTTTTTTCTGCTCCGGTTTCGCGCCGCCGCCTTCCAGGTAGCGATAGGTTTTCGCCTTCGCCGACATCGTCAGTTTGCTGCCTTTTCCACCGGCAGCAATATTGATATCGCCAAACGTGACGATGCGCGGCAGCGCGGCGACGTCGCTCACGAACTGTGCCAGCTCATGATAAGTCCCCCGGACCTCGACGCTGATCGGCATCTCGGCGTAAAAATCCCTGGGCTGTTCCTTCTCCGGCCGGAATAACGCGAACTCCAGGCCGCGTCCCAAACCCGCCTGGGTGATGTCCACCAGCAAGTCGGGCACCTCGGTCGTATTGGGCAGTTGGCGCAACAGGCTGCCGAAAGTCTGTTCCATCTCTTCCATCTGCTGCTTGTAGGCGGGCAGATTGATCGCCAGACCTTTCTTGTTCATGAAAGTCTCGCGCAGGCCGGCCTCCTTCTGTTGCGCCGTATCGTATTCTTCGAGCTCGCCCTGAATGAGGAACCAGAATCCGGCGAAAAGGATAAGCAGGCACACAATCAAAGTGCCGCCGATCTTGATCGGCACCGGCCAGGAACCAAGATTGTTGACGTCAATATTTTTCAGATCGTCCAGGGTCATGTGCCGGTATCCTCCAGCTTTTTCTGCTGCTTGGCGGCCTGCTTGACCCTGAGCGAAAACACGCTGACGCGATCGCTCCCTTCGGCTTTCACGGTAATGACCTCGAGCTCCGGCTCGGCGAACCAGTCGGAGGAGGCCAGGTTGCGCATCAGGGCCGACACACGGGCATTAGACTGCGCCACGCCCTGCAAGGCGATACTGCCGCCGGAATGCCTTAAAGACGAAAAATAAATGCCGTCCGGGATTTTGCGCGCCAGCTCATCGAAGAAGTGCACCACCTGGGTACGGTCACCTTGCAACTGATAAATAACGTTCATGCGCGCGATCAGGTCCGAACGTTGTTTCTTGAGCTCGGCGATTTCCTTGATCTCCTTCTCGACCTTGGCGATCTCCTGATTCAGAAACTCATTGCGTTTGTTCTGATTCTCGATCAGAGAGGTCACGTGCACGTGGGCATAGAAAACGACCACGCCCATCAGGATCCACGCGCCCACGGCAATGGTGAGCAGCTGGCGATCCTGCTCCTTGCGGCGCATTTCACGCCAGGGCAGCAGATTAATGCGTGTCGTCATTCGTCGAAGCTCCGCATCGCGAGCCCGCAACTGATCATGAGCGAGGGCGCGTCATTGGACAGATGCTGCGGCTTGATACGCGAGGCCAGCGACATACTGGCGAAGGGATTGGCGACCATCGACGGCACGCCGATGCGCGCCGCCACGAGCTCATCGATACCGGCCACCTGCGCACAGCCGCCGGCGAGCAGTAATTGGTCCACGCTATTGTACGGCGTCGAGGAATAGAAGAATTGGAGTGCGCGCATGATTTCCTGGCACATGGCCTCCATGAACGGGCGCAGCACATCGGTCTGATAGTTGTCCGGCAAACCGCCTTGTTTCTTGGCCAAGCCCGCCTCTTCATAGGACAGACCGTAACGGCGCTGAATCTCTTCCGTCAGCTGCCGGCCGCCAAAGGCGTGGTCGCGGGTATAAACCGAACGGTTATTGTGCACCACGTTGATGGTGGTCGCGGTAGCGCCGATATCCAGCACGGCGATGGTCTTTTCCATGCCGCCACCCGGCATGTGACTGGTGATCAGGGAAAAGGCGCTTTCCATGGAGTAGGTTTCGACATCCACCACCACGGGCGTCAGGCCCGGCCCCTGAATCACGGCCAGATAGTCATCCACGATTTCCTTGCGGCAGGCGGCCATCAGCACGTCGACCTCTTCCGGGTTATTTTCCGAGGGGCCCAGTACCTGAAAATCGAGATTGATTTCGTTCAGCGGATAGGGAATGTAATGATCCGCTTCCATTTCCACCTGCATCTGGCGATCCTGATCGTTCAGATGGGCCGCCATCTTGATGGTCTTGGTAATCACATGCGCGGCCGGTATCGCCACCGCCGCGTGCTTGCAACGTGTGCCGGATTTCTTGACGGCGCGCTCCACGACCTCAGCGACCTGCTCGACTTCCGTGATCGCGTGCTCAACGACCGCATTCTGAGGCAGGGGCTCCACCGCGTAACGTTCCACGCGCAGGTGCTCGCCTGATCTGCTCAGTTCAAGCACCTTGACCGCCGAGGAGCTGATGTCGATCCCTATCAGAGACGGTTTCTTCTTGGTGAATAAGTCAGCAAGCCCTTTCACCTGATTTTCCTCTTAGATTCCATGAGTTATGATTAATACGTATAATGTAGTTTAAATACTAAAACCAAATATAGACCATAGAGTTCAGAATTGACAAATGATGGGATTTGCCGGGTTTTCATGGGTTTCCCGAAGGATTCAACCACCGAGTAAGGTGGCCAAGACCTCAAAATATCGCGACCTTAGGAGTGTAGTTTATACTACCGCAGCGTGCCGGATTCCGACTCTTCCTGACCCATTTCCAATTTAAGTCTCGCTTCTATGAATGACTCTGGGAGTCCTTTCTCCCGCTGGGCCCGCCAGCACCTTCCCACCCAAGGCTGGCAACTGGCCCTGATCGGACTGTTTGGTTTGTTCGCCAGCGGCGTGGTGATGCTCACGCTGGTCGCGCTCATTCTGACGCCAACACTCCCGTCACTCGACGACCTTTCGGGGGCACAACTGAAAGTACCCATGCGGGTTTACACGGTTGACGGTCAGCTGATCGCGGAGTTTGGCGAGGAAAAACGCATCCCGGTGCGGTTCAACGAGATGCCGGAGATGCTCATCAAGACGGTGCTCGCCGCGGAAGACCGTTCCTTCTTCTATCACCATGGCGTGGACTTTGCCGGCATCTTGCGCGCCGCCTGGCACAACCTGCGCACCCAGAGCTCGGGCCAGGGCGCCAGCACCATCACCATGCAGGTGGCGCGAAACTTTTTCCTCAGCCCCGAAAAAACCTATACCCGCAAGCTCAAGGAAGTTTTGCTGGCCTTCAAGATCGAGCGTGAGTTGAGCAAGGAACAGATTCTCGAACTCTACTTTAATAAGATTTTCCTTGGCCACCGTGCCTATGGCTTCGCCGCCGCGGCGCAAGTTTATTACGGGAAAACGCTCAAGGAATTGACGCTCCCGGAAATGGCCATGCTCGCCGGGCTCCCGAAAGCCC
The DNA here is from genome assembly GCA_030650525.1 of Sulfuricaulis sp. Classification (GTDB taxonomy): domain Bacteria; phylum Pseudomonadota; class Gammaproteobacteria; order Acidiferrobacterales; family Sulfurifustaceae; genus Sulfuricaulis. The sequence goes on along the minus strand of JAUSDQ010000168.1, from coordinate 5,176 downwards.
CGTCGCGGGATAACCCGCTGACCAATCCCGACAATGCCTTGGAACGTCGCAACGCGATCCTGCGCCAGATGCTGAACATCAACTTCATCGATGAAGCCGCGTACAACGAAGCGGTCAATGCCCCGCTGGCCGTCACCAAACATGCCTACAAGTTTGACGTCGAGGCGCCCTATGTGGCCGAGATGGTGCGCCAATACATGATCCAGGCCTACGACGAAAAAACCTACGCCGGCGGCTTCAACGTCTACACCACCATCAACGCCAAAGACCAGCAAGCCGCGGTCAAGGCGTTACGCAATGGACTGCTGGAATACGAACATCGGCACGGTTACCGCGGACCGGCCGGGCACGTGACCATCCGTGGCGAACCGGACCGGGAACATCTCGATGACGCGCTCAAGGATTACCGCGTGGTCGGCGATCTGGTGCCGGCGGTCGTGATCCGGGTCGAGGAAAAAACCGCCCAGGCCTATACCCAGGACGGCGCCACGGCGACGCTCGGCTGGGGCGGACTCGCCTGGGCCCGAAGTTACATAGATGAAAACACCTTGGGCAATCCCCCAAAAAAAGCCGCCGACGTAGTCAAAGCCGGCGACATTATTTACCTTGAAGCCATCGAGGCGCCGGACCAAATTCAGGAAATCGGCCCGTGGCGGCTCGCCCAGATTCCGGAAGTCGCCGGGGCGCTCGTGGCCTTGCGTCCGGCCGATGGCGCGGTGCTCGCCCTGACCGGTGGATTCGATTTCTACCAAAGCAGTTTCAATCGCGTCACCCAAGCGGAGCGCCAACCCGGATCGAGCATCAAGCCCTTCATTTTTTCCGCGGCACTCGACAAGGGTTTCACCCCCGCGACCACCGTGAGCGGCGCACCGATCGTGATGGAGGGCGAGTCTCCCGAAGATGAATGGCGTCCGGAGGATTACAGCAAAAAGTTCTTCGGGCCGACACGCCTGCGCAAGGCGCTCGCCCAGTCGCTCAATCTCGTGGCCGTGCGTCTGCTGCGCGCCATCGGCGTCGCCTACACCGCCGAATATCTGGAGCGCTTCGGATTCGAGGCCGCCAAAGTGCCGCGTAATCTGTCGCTCGCGCTGGGAACGGCCTCGGCCACGCCGATGCAGATGGTCGGCGCGTTTACGGTCTTCGCCAATGGCGGTTACCGCGTTACGCCGTACTTCATCGCGCGCGTCGAGGACGCCAATCACGTCCTCCTGGAACAGGCCAAACCCGCGATCATCTGCCGCGACTGTGACGCCCCGACTGACGCTACTTCGGGGGGCATGGCCCCGGCGGCGGCGCAGCCGGCCGAGAAAACCCCGGGTAATCCAGACCAAAACAAGGATAAGCCGATGCTGGCGCCGCGCGCCTTGAGTCCCGAGATCTGCTTCCTGATGACCAGCATGCTGCGCGATGTGATACGCGTGGGCACCGGACAGAAAGCCCTGGTCCTCGGGCGCAAGGATCTGTCCGGCAAGACCGGCACCACCAATGACTATCGCGACGCCTGGTTCTCGGGCTTCAATGCCGATGTGGCCACCACGGCCTGGATCGGTTTCGACCAGCCCGCCTCGCTCGGCCGGGGCGAGACCGGCGCGCGCGCGGCACTCCCGGTCTGGATCGACTTCATGCGCGTGGCGTTGCAGGATGTTCCCGAGAAGCCGCTGATACCCCCGAACACCATCGTCAAGCTCACCGTCAACAGCGAGACCGGAAAACCCACTACGCCGGACGATCCTGAGGCCATGGAAGAATATTTCATCCAGGGCAAGGAAGCACCGCAAGAGCTTCCCGGCATCGAGGGTGAAACCACGCCCGAGGCGGTGCCGGAAAAAGTCCCGGAAAACGTCCGCGAGAAACTTTTCTGATGGGCAACAAACCCCGCTCTCCCCAGGTCGGGCGCCGGTCCAAACTGCACACACCGGGCACGGACGAGTTGCGCCGGCAGATCGCCACGGATGCCGCCCGCATCATGGCGGAGGAGGGCGTGAGCGATTTCCACACCGCCAAGCGCAAGGCCGCCACGCGCCTGGGCCTGCCCGAGACCAAGCATCTGCCGGGCAACGACGAGGTGGATTCAGCGCTGCAAGAATACCTGCGGCTGTTTCATTCCGGTAACCTCTTGAAGAGCGTGCGCCGCCTGCGCGAACTCGCGGCCGAGGCCATGCGGTTTCTGGCCCGGTTCGAACCGCGGCTGGTGGGGCCGGTATTAAGCGGCACCGTGACGTCGGCCAGTGCCATCGAGCTGCATGTCACCGCCGACACGCCGGAGGAGCTCGGGCTCTGGCTGCATGAGCACAGTATCCCCTTCGAGCAGGCGGAACGGCGTCTGCGTTTTGGCGGCGACCGTCATGAATCGTTCCCGGCTTACAGTTTTACCGCCGACGGGGTGCCCGTGGAATTGTGTGTGTTCGACCGGCGTGAAGTGCGCGAGACGCCGTTAAGTCCGGTGGACGGTAAACCGATGAAGCGCGCGAATCTGCGCGAAGTGGAAAACCTGATGCACGGCGCGGGCGAGCCGTAACCGCGACGGCTTCTGCAGTGCAGCTTCTCGTCCCGTGACCGGACCGGTAGAATCGGCGTCCTCTACGGACTCCCGGATATCCATTGAAACATCACATTGAAAATCTAATCGCCGCGGCGCTCACCGGCCTCGAGGCCACCGGCGCGCTGGCGCGCGACCATGGCGCGACCATCACGATCGATCACACCAAGTCCAAGGAGCACGGCGACTACGCGTGCAACATTGCGCTGGTGCTGGCCAAGCATGCGCGTGTCAAACCGCGTGAGCTCGCCGAAAAAATCGTCAAGGCCCTGCCGGCTTCCAACACGGTCATCAAGGTCGAGATTGCTGGGCCCGGCTTCATCAATTTTTTCCTGCGTCCCGACGCCAACCACGGCGTCATCCGTGACATCCTGGAACAGCGCGCGTCCTTCGGCCGCAGCCGCCTGGGTGCCGGGCGCAAGGTGCAGGTGGAATTCGTCTCGGCCAATCCCACCGGCCCGCTGCATGTCGGCCACGGGCGCGGCGCGGCCTACGGCGCGACGCTGGCCAACCTGCTCGATGCCGTCGGCTTCCAGGTGCACCGCGAGTACTACATCAACGACGCCGGCCGGCAGATGGACATCCTCGCCACCAGCGTGTGGCTGCGCTATCTCGAATTGTGCGGCGAAAAATTCGACTTCCCCGTCAACGGCTACAAGGGCGACTACGTCTACGACATCGGTGCCACCCTGCACCGCGAAAACGGCGACAAGTATCGACACGCGTCCGCGAAGCTATTCGAGAACGTGCCGCCCGACGAACCCAAGGGTGGCGACAAGGAAACTCATATCGATGCGTTGATCGAACGCGCCAAATCCTTGCTTGGGCCCGCGGTCTATCGCAAGGTGTTTGACCTCGGCCTTAATGTCATTCTCGATGACATTCGCCAAGATCTGGAAGAATTCGGCGTCGCCTACGACCAATGGTTCTCCGAGCGCGCGCTGGTGGAAGACGGCGCCGCCGAGCGTGCCATCGAACGCCTTAAGAAATCAGGACACGTTTACGAAAAAGAGGGCGCGCTGTGGTTTCGTTCCACCGACTACGGCGATGAAAAGGACCGCGTGGTGGTGCGCGAGAACGGCCAGAAGACCTATTTCGCCCACGACATCGCCTACCACATGGACAAGCTCGAGCGCGGCTACGACCAGGTCATCGACATCTGGGGCGCAGACCACCACGGCTACGTCCCGCGCATCAAGGCGGCGCTGGCTGCCATTGGCGATGACCCGGAGCGGCTGCACGTGCTGCTGGTGCAATTCGCCATTCTTTATAAAGGCGGCGAACGCATGCAGATGTCCACGAGAAGCGGCGAGTTCGTCACGCTGCGCGAGCTGCGGCACGAGGTCGGCAACGACGCCGCGCGCTTCTTCTATGTGCTGCGCAAATGCGAACAACATATGGACTTCGATCTCGATCTGGCCAAATCGCAGTCCAACGACAACCCGGTGTTTTACGTGCAGTACGCCCATGCGCGTATCCACAGTGTGTTTCGGCAAATGAAGGAAAAGGGATTCGCACACGACCCGGCGAACGGCGACCGCAACCTTGGACGCCTCACGGAGCCGCATGAGCTGGCGCTGATCCAGCGGCTGGCGCGCTACCCGGAAATAGTGGAAGCGGCGGCACAGGTCCACGAGCCGCATCAGCTGGCGTATTACCTGCGCGAGCTCGCCTACGACTTCCACACCTATTACGGTGCCCACACGTTTCTGGTGGACGACACCGCGGTGCGCGACGCGCGGCTTAACCTGATCGTGGCCACGCGCCAAGTCATCGCCAACGGGCTGAAGCTGCTGGGTGTGTCAGCCCCCGAGACGATGTAAAGTTGCCGCATGGCCCAGGCACGCAGAAGATCTTCGCGCAGCCGTTTCCGCAGACCCGGCTGGTTGCTGCTCCTCGTCGGCATCGGCATCGGCGTGGCCGGGGTGATGCTGTGGCAGATGTACTCCCACCGCGGTGACGGCCGCAGCGGGCTTGGGAACTTCTTCTCCAGTTTCAGCAAGCCGGCGGAAAAGCCCGCCAGGAAAGAACCGGAACCCGCGAAACCCCCCAAGCCGAAATTCGATTTCTACACCATCCTCCCGGAAACCGAGACCGTGCTGCCCGAACGGCGCGCGCGCGCCAAACCGGTCAAAGCCAAACCGGAGGAGGGGGTGAGTTACATTCTGCAGGCGGGTTCCTTCGCGGGCTTTGAAGAAGCCGACCAGATGAAGGCCAAACTCGCGCTCGCGGGGCTGGTGGCGCATATCCAGAAAATCATCATCGAGGGCAAGGGCGAGTATCACCGCGTGCGCCTCGGCCCCTACGAAAAAATCGAGCAGCTCGATGCCACCGCCGCCCAGTTGCAGAAGATGGGCATCAAGGCGCTTCGGCTGAAAGTCAAAAGGGGCGAGGCGGGATAATCGTTCTTGAATGCCGCGTCCATTACAAAGTCCGCTGAGGAGAAACCATGAAGCGCATTGCCGGATACTTCCTGCTGCTGACCTTGCTCTCCCTTCCTGCCCAGGCCATCGGGCCACTCGCGTTCTTGGCCAAGGACCTCGTGAAGGGCATCGTCAGGAACTTCGTCGAAGGACAGATTGACAAAATGCTCGCGAATGCCGGACCGTGCGGCTTGCCGATCGCAGGCCCCGGCGC
>JAUSDQ010000165.1 GCA_030650525.1 Sulfuricaulis sp. | reverse complement strand
GGAAATTATGAGCCAGCTAATCACTAAATGGCGTTACTTCACCGCAGGCATTGCGCGCCACATCGAAGTCTGGCGCACCGCCTGGCAGGAACAGAAACGCCAGGAACCTGTCACCGTGCCTAAGGGCAGAGAACTTGAATTCCTGCCGGCCGTACTTGAAATTCAGGACTCGCCGCCATCGCCCATTGGCCGCGCGATTATTTTCAGTATCATCGGTGTCTTTACCGCTGCGCTGATATGGTCCATCTTCGGCCACATCGATATCGTCGCGGTGGCGCAGGGAAAGATCATCCCCAGCGATTACTCCAAAGTGATTCAGCCGCTGGAAAGCGGCATCATAAAAAAAATTCACGTACGGGATGGCCAACACGTCAAAAAGGGCGATGTGCTTATCGAACTCGATGCCACGACGACCGGCGCGGACCGCGAGCGGTTCTTGAATGAATACCTCGCGGCACAAACCGAGATAGCGCGTCTACGTGCGTTGATCACAGATCAAAATAATTTTCAAGCACCCAAGGGCGCCAATCCTGTCTTCGTGAAAATTCAGCGCGACCGCTTGCGCGATCAGTTGGCGGAATTCCGCGCATTGCAACACCAAGCGGAGGCCTATAAGAGTCTTTATGACAAGCAGCTGGTTTCGAAAATGCAGTACCTGGAGGCCGAGCGGGCGCGCGCCCAGAAGGCCCAGGAGCATGCCGCCGCACTGGCGGAAGCCGAGACCCGCGCATATTCGCTCTCGCAGGAACTGGCCAAGGCCGAAAACCGCACCAGTCAGCAGACCTTAACCGCACCGATTGATGGGGTAGTGCAGCAGCTGGCCGTGCATACCGTGGGCGGGGTGGTCACGCCGGCGCAGCAACTCCTGGTGATCGCCCCGCGCGAAGGGCTACTCGAGGTGGAGGCCTGGGTGGATAACAAAGACATCGGCTTTGTGAACCCCGAGCAGGAAGTCGAAATCAAGGTCGAGGCTTTCCCCTTCACCCGCTACGGGACCATAGAGGGAAAAATTCTCACGCTGTCGAAAGACGCCGTGCCGGTGGAAAAGGTGGGGCTTGTTTACGCCGCGCGCGTCAGCATGAGCCGCTCCACGATCCGCGTGGAAAACGATAAAGATGTGTATCTGAGCCCGGGCATGAACGTGAGCGTTGAAATTAAAACAGGCCAGAGGAGATTGATCGAATATTTCCTTAGTCCATTGCTGCAGGCGAGTCGGGAAAGTATTCGTGAGCGCTAATAAAATATTCAAACACAATAACTCCCTCTCCCCACGGGAGAGGGCGGGGGCGGGGGTGAGGGCGATCGGTAATCATATGAAGAGGAGCTTTACCGAAACATCCATTGGATCAAATGGTGATAAGCCCAGCCAAGGCAAACAGGGCGTGGTTAGCAATAAACAGCCGCGTGTCATTGTGACCGACAACAGCGCCAACAACTCTTTGTACGGCGTGGCGGGGAACGACGACATGGATTGGGCAGCGGCGCGGATGGGATCTACCTACGCCGCCGGCCGGCGGATGCGTATCTTCCGACCGACCACCAATGCCAGATCCAATACGACGGCATAATCCTGAACGGCGGCAAACAAACGGCAGATAACACTTACCGCAGTTCCGACGGCAAGTTTATCTACACCCTGATCCCCAGCCTCGGCACCCCCAACCTGCTCTCGATCACCGGCCCCGACGGCAATCTCCTCATCCAAGACTTCACCCCCGGCGACCTGAACATCACCCTCAACCCCGCCGACCCCTTGCCCCCGGCGCAAAACATCCTCACCGGCGACCAATCGCAACCCGGCTATTACGATGATATCGACGCCGCCCCCGCCACCGACGCCATCTACGGACTCGGCGGCGGTGATGTTCTTTCAGGACACGCCGGCAAGAACGGCTACGTCCCCACCGTCCAGCTCTACGGCGGCACCGGCAACGATATTATTTACGGCGAATACTTCTACACCAGCGAGTACTACCGCTTAGGACCTGCCACCTTTCAAACCCAATACGGCGATCAAGTCACGCTCACCGGCTTAGGCCCTTCGCTGTACGGCGAGGCGGGCCTCGATACGCTCCTCGGCAGCCTGATGGACGACACGATGGACGGCGGCGCCGACCCCGACTACGCCACCGGCTATCTTGGCAACGACACCCTCATCGGTGGCCTCGGCAACGATATTTTAGACGGCGACGAAGGCCGCGACGTCCTTCAGGGCGATGACGGCGTCGACCTCCTGGGCGGCGGCGCGGGGGCCGACGTACTCCTCGGCGGTGCCGAAGCCGATCGACTCTACGGCGATTCCCACTACCGCCAACCCGTCCCCCCGTGGGACGGGGTGACCTACACCCTGCTGGTGGGAATCAACGGCCTGATCGAAACCCTCCCGATCGTGAAAGACGTCCCCGAGGCCCAAGCCGGGGACGATGAACTGCACAGCGATGATGGGAACGACGGGCTTTACGGTGGGCACACTTTATTTCTAAGGCTTGTCTCGAAAACGTCCGTGGCGTATCGTTTGGCGGCATAACCCAGAACAACGCGACATCACGACAGGAAGGCAACAATAACGACTTAAAGGAGGAGTCCCTCGATGAAGTTTTTCGACACCTTGCTCGGTTTTGCCGTGCTCACCGGGCCGCTGTGGCTGATTTTGCTGGCATTGCTTCTTGGCATCGGGATCGCCGTCTTGCTCGCCAAACGCCTTAAGCGAAAACCCGCCAAGTTCGTGGGCGCTGTCGGCGTCTTTTTGATTCTTTTTCTCCTGCTCTTTGGCGATGAAATTGCCGGAAGAATTTATCTCAACCATCTCTGTGCTACCGAGACGGGAGTAAAGGTTTACAAAACCGTTGAACTGCCGGCGGAGTATTGGGATGAGCAGGGGAGGGCGAAAATTCAGACTTTTAAAAGTGATGCACCAGGAATAATACGTTTAATCGGAACTAGCGTTCCATCTTTTGACGAGATTTCGTTTACTGAACTTTATAGCCCATCATTCCACATTGAAAAGGCTGGTTTTAGATTGCGCGAAATCGAATCAAAAAATGTGACTGGCGAGATTGTTTACTTCATGTATTGGGGCGGCTGGGCGCGACGAAATCTCAGCCCGCACAACTCGGCAACATCTTGTGAATTGAAGAATTTGGATGGGTGGGAATACAACATTTTTCAACGCTCGGTTGGCAAGTAATGTAAAAGGAGAAGAATCATGGCAACCATCACAGATTATTTTGAGCAAGCCCAGCTTTCCATGGCGGCGTATGCAGTTTTGCAGCGAGGAATGTCTGATTCATCGCAAACACTATCTTATATTGCCGCTCTTAAGACATCTGGCATGTC
>JAUSDQ010000198.1 GCA_030650525.1 Sulfuricaulis sp. | reverse complement strand
GTGACGCTTTGCTGTGACGCTTCTTGCCACCACCCCACGGGTGATGTTGTCGATGTCGATGGGCTTCAGCGTATTGGTTTCCCCACGACTACGCTGCCATCCGAGCTACGGGGTTCTGACTGTTACCCCGGCGGGACTGTCTCCCGCTGAACGCGCCAGCCTTTGCTGGACGCACAATAAATCTGTCACCTTTTTCAAAATACCGACAGTTATGCACTGCGGAAGATATAGGTATCGGGCACGTAGCGAATAACAGGTGGGGCAACGGCCTTTCCATCAATGCTCAAGCCCTCGATTTCAACACTAAAAACAGAGCGGGGGTCGATTGGTGGCATGCCGTACTTAACTGCGAAACAGTATCTGTTCTGCTGGGTGAGCGGAATTGGTTCCGCGCTACGGTTTTCTTTCTCTGTCTTTAATGCATTATCAGAATTCCAAGATTCAGCGCCAGGGCGCTTACAAAGATCAAAGACAGGCAGAGAACCGGTTCCAGAATAACGCGGCTCAAGAACATAATAACTGATGGGATAAGTTTCCTTACCGGCCATTGCTACGCTTATTTTCATGGGAGTGAGGTTCATTTCGTAGTCGTTGGTCGATACTAGTATTTCAAGAATGAACGAATCTTTGGTATTCACATAATGGTCATCGTAGTACAACGAAGTGTATGTATAAGCTTGTAGATTTTTCTCTTCTTCAAGAAAATCAAAGATAAAACTACTCCCCCCGGCTACTATTAGTGAATTCGCGGGCTTAACGACGATAACGAGACCTTGAAGCCTTAGCTTCCCGTCTTTGGTAACTGAGGTGCTACTTGACTCGCTTGTCGCACTACTCACCATATATTTGGCAGCCGAGAGAGCGCAGGCGTTGAGGCACAAGCTCAAAACTATAATAATTGGTGCAGATCTGAGAACCTTCAGCAAGCGATTATCTCCATGAACAAGGGCGGTGGGTCACACAATCCTGCTCAGCAACTATAGGCTTTAGCTCAGGCAGAATCGTCCACTAATACTGGTGGTTAGTCTGCGCCCCAATAACCGCTGAAATACCATTAACCTCCATAATCGTTGCTCCAGATGTCCACAGAGCAGCCATTGGCATTGTTCCCCAATTGTATAAAGCTCCCGGGGGAGTATTCACAAAATTCGCTAAAGCTAGATTGCTTGCGTCTCGATAACCCGAACCAACCGATCCGGTGAACACATCATGCGCCCCAGAGATTGACTGACAAAACGAGCAGTTCGCATATACCCACTCTGAAAATGGTGAACGTTCGTATTTCCATGTCGTTGGACCGTTCGGTGTGTCCTGACCAATCCGTTCGCTGAAAGTGTTTTCCGCTTTGGCTTTTCCCGAGGGCGTCATGCCAGTTGCCTCATTATAACCAACGTACATTAAACTTAGGCCAGCCGAGCTTCCTGCGCCGTGCATCGCCGCACCGCGTGCCTGTGCATCGGATGCACCATTGGCTTTTGCACCAAGATATCCAGTGCCATATCCGACAGCGGCATTTGCCCCAATATAAGTCGGATAGCCATACCACTGAAGCGCCTCGGTTTGGGCAGATGCGCTCGAAGATGCCCATGCTACCGCCCCCGACTTCAAACCCGCGTTTACCGAACCAGTCGCTTGATAGCCGTAGTAAGAGGCCCAGGCTGCGCCCCCACAACCACCACAGGGGGCCGTATATACGGTCGCTACCATTTGGCCGATTGAATATGCCCAGCGATTGGTCATTACAAAACGGTCTATCTGTTCGTGGCCGGGCTGTGCATGAATAAAATCAAACGTATTACGGAGCGAGGGTTTGGTAACGAATTTGACGCCAGCCTTCACGTATTTCTTAAGCGACCAATGCCCCGTCGGGTCAAAAGCAGTAAGAGGATTATTGTTGACGTAGCTATAACGGTTGTAACTCTGACTGTTCTTGGCCCCAGGAATAATCGTATCCGCCGTAATAAACCGCCCCAGCACATAGTCGTATTCCCGGGCGTTCATATTGACCAGCCCCACCTCATCATCCTGCTCATGCCGGGTAAAACCACGCGTGGTCTGGGCAGTGATGCTAGTCGCATCCGTCCCATTAACATTACGCCGCTTGCCAAAGGCATCGTAGGATAGACGCTGCACCACCCCACCGGTTTCGTTGGTGATGACCTCCACCGAACCCAGATGGTCGGTGTGAAAGTAACGGGTGTTCGGAGTACCGTTGATGATGGAGTAGGCACCCACCAGATTGCTGCCGGCGTAGAGGTAGTTTTTCTGCGTGGTGGTCGTACCGCTGACGGTCTTTTCGTAGAGTTTGCCCACGTAAGTGGTGGTGACACCCGGCGCTGACTTGTAGACACGGTTGTAGTGGGCGTCATAGGCGAGCGCGGTGGTGCCGCTGGCGCCGCCGATGGATATGGGCTTGTTGAAGGAAGAATAGGTAATCGTGCGGCCGGCGCGGGTGGTCATGTTGCCGTTGGCGTCATAGGCGTAGCTGGTCGTAGTGGTGCCGAGCACGGTGGAGGTCACGGCATGGGGGCGGATGCCGTTGGTGGGGTAGTTATAATTGCCCACGCTGGTTTTGGAGGTGATATTGCCGTTGAGGGCGTAGCCATAAGTCTTGTTCGCCGGACCCGTGACCGTGGTCAGGCGGTTCAGGTTGTCGTAGCCGAAGGTCTCGGCTCGGATGGCGGTGCCGTCCCACCAGTTGCGGGTCGTGAGGTTGTCAAGGGCATCGAAGGTGAAGCTGGAATTCTGCACCGCGGTGGGATTGCTGGTGGAGCCTGTGGTGATCGTTACCAGATCCGCCGTTTCATGGTTATACGCGCGCGTGCTGAGCACGTTGTTGCCGTAGGTCTCTTTGGTGAGGCGGTTGTGGGCGTCGAATTCGGTGGCCTGCCAGTAGAGAGCGCCGGTGGTCGTGTCTTGGCGGACTTCTTTCAGGTAGCCAAAGGAGTCGTAAACTTGTTTGAGCACGAAAGATGGCACAACTTGTTTTGACAATTTCGCGCGATTGTAGACGTGAGGAATAAACAGGGGCGTGCCGAAGATATTTCCCCGACGGATGGGTGTTGCCATAATTTCCTCCTTTGCCTAGTGCACTACATTATTTTTATATCTGCTTCTTGATTTATATTTGATTGCTGTTGCTCTAAATCGGTTAGAGATTTTTAATTATTCTTCCTACAGAACGCAGCGATGCCTGAGTAATGTGACCAGACACCATAATATTAAGTGTCAAGAATAAATTGCATGGCGGCGTGCAATGACACAACATCAATCCAATTCATTTACCAATTGGCACGATGATGAGTCAAACAAAACATAGCCAATCAAATTAATGGCTTGCTATGGCTAACTCTGTAAAAGAATTAAAACGCTCGGTCAAGGCCTTCAATCATTTGGGACAATTGGATCTCCACGACGTAATCGATCTCGACGCTCGGTTATTTCTGGGGTGCTTGCCATTAAGGTAAAAAGACGAAGGTCGTCGACCCACTTGAGCCGTTCCAACGGCGTAAGCCTGGCAAAAGCCTCTAGCTGCTCGTCCGTAACGTAGTAGTAATAACCGCCTTCTTTAGCCATTGCTAATAGGCATCACAATGATGACTTTGTTATCAACCGTTTCAAATGCTCTATATCCGCGCGGTCCTGAGCACGCCCGGCTTTCTCTTTAAGAGTAATCAAATCCTCAACAGATGCCAGAGAGACTCGACAGCCCCCCACCATTTGCGGCTTTAGCGCCTCAAAGCGCCCTCAATATCTACGGGTGGGTCGATTAGTATATCGATTGTCGGGGCACTGGGTTCGGGCGGCCGTAAACCAAAAACAATCATACTCTTATCCTTCTTCAACCATGACTGCCGAACAACAGGATTCAGTAAATCTTCCATGGCTACCGGGGCTACCGGTTTCATATTCAACTGCTTCGCCATATTGAGAAAGGCTTGCAAGTTACCTTGATCCATGGCCAAAACAATGTCGACATCCATGGTGGATCGAGGCACGCCATATAGGTTCATCGCCAGCCCGCCAACCAGCATGTAGCGAATTTTTGCGGCTTCTAGTCGCTCGAATAGCTCAAGGTAAAACATTAAAGCGCACCCCCTTTTGGACCATCTCCCCTCTCACTTTAGTTGTTAGGTGCTACCAAAGAAATTATCTTGCTGCATGCTCCAGCAGTACCACGGCATGCGCGGCAATACCTTCCTCTCGTCCGGCAAAACCCAGTTTTTCCGTGGTGGTAGCCTTGATGTTCACGCTGTCCGGTGAGATGCCGAGATCGGCGGCGATGTTCTGAACCATTTGCGGCAGATGCGGTGCGAGACGCGGGGCCTGGGCGACGAGGGTGCTGTCTACGTTCGCAATTTTCCAGCCTCTCCCGGCAATCGCTTCTTTAACATTGCGCAACAGCTTACGGCTGTCGATATTTTTATACTGCGCATCGGTGTCGGGAAAATGCCGGCCGATGTCGCCGAGCCCGGCGGCGCCAAGGCAGGCATCGCAGATGGCGTGAATAAGAACATCGGCGTCGGAATGGCCGTGCAGCCCTTTGCCGTGCGGGATTTTGACGCCGCCGAGAATGAGATCGCGCCCGGTGACCAGCGGATGCACGTCGTAACCATGGCCGATGCGCATCAGGCACTCTCCTGCTGTTGCTTCAGATACAGTTCGGCCAAGGCAAAATCTTCCGGCAGTGTGATTTTAATATTATCGCCGTTACAGGCCACGACGCGCGGATGCCCGCCCGCGGCTTCGATGGCAGAGGCTTCGTCGGTAATCTCGCTTCCCTGTTTCATGACCTTCTCAAGTGCCTGTGTCAGACTTTTGATTCGGAACATCTGCGGCGTGGCCGCGCGCCACAATCCTTCGCGGCTGACCGTCTCGATCACATGTCCTTTCTTATCCACGCGCTTGACCGTGTCGGAGACGGGAAAAGCGAGTAAGCCGCCCTCCTGGCCATCGCTCACGGCGACGATCAGTTTATCAATATCTTCATGGCGCACGCACGGACGCACGGCATCATGCACCAGCACCCAGTCCTCGGGCTTGGCGTGTTTAGCCAAGGCCTTCAGTCCATTCAGCACGGTATGGGCGCGGGTCTCGCCGCCGGGGTATTTTTCAAGAAACTTCGGGAGCTGCGCAAGCATGGGGACCAGCGCCTGCCAGTGACGGTCCTGGCCGGAGACGCCCACCATGACGCCGCGGATGCGCGGGTGAGAACACAAACGTTCGAGAGTATGCAGAATAACCGGGCGGCCCAGAAGCGGGAGATACTGTTTAGGGACGGCCGCCTGCATGCGCTGGCCCTGGCCACCCGCCGGTACGAGGGCCCAGATTCCGTCAGCAGCGGTCAAGAATGTCGCCCTACTGCGTTCGTCTGGACGTAATGAGAATTACGGCCTGAGAAAAATCAGGCGTGTTCTTCGATATAACTGAGGATACGAACCCGGGCAGCATCGGGGGCAATTCCCTGCACCGCGGCCACTTCGCGCGCGAGATAGCTGTTGGCCGTTTCGAGCAACATGGATTCCTCGAACGACAAACCGGACTGTTTCTTCCAGCGTGTCAGGTCACGCACCACTTCGCCGAGTTCGAGACAGGAACCGGAGTTGATGCGGCGCTCGATGTCTTTGCAGCGTTCGGCCCAATTGCCGCCGGTGACGCGGCGTTTGCTCTTGGAGGACAAAATCTTGAACAATTCCTTGAGCTTTTTGCCGTCCAGCAAGGGACGGATGCCGCTGCGTTCCAGATTGGAACGGGGCACTTTGACGGTCATTTGCGTGTCCTGGATACGGATGACGAAACAGGACTCGACCTGATCGGAAAGATAAATATCTTCAACGGCCAAAATAACGCCTACACCTGCGGAAGGATAAAAAACCGTGTCACCCACCTTGAAGCGTGGACGTTTTGCCATTCAACCATCCTCCTGGGTAAAGTTGTTGTGAATGCTCATCACTTAGAGACGACTATTATCGATCTGGATTAAATTATGCCTGTAACTACCTCCCATGACAAGACTTTTTGATTTTGCCGTGGGAAGACGCCCGCTAATGGCTTGGGGTAGAATACCCGGCCTTGTCGCTGCCCGCTGCTGAGTCATTGTCCATTCCTCTGAAAAATCACGTGGATTCGCCACTAAAACCAACCCTCCCGAAACACGCCGGGGAAAGTCTCGCCTGGTCCGGGCTGGCCGGTAGCGGGCGCGGACTGGCGATCGCCACGGCGGCTGAAATTCATAGCGGCCCGCTGCTGGTGATCGCCACGAGCAGTTTCGCGGCCCAGCGGCTGGAAGATGAGATTCGGTTTTACGCCCCCGACCTGCCCATCCTGCCCTTGCCGGACTGGGAAAGCCTGCCCTACGACGCGTTCTCGCCCCATCAAGACATTATTTCGCAGCGACTGGAGACACTCTATCGACTTCCGGGACTGACGCATGGCGTGGTCCTGGCTGCTGTGTCCACGCTCCTGCACCGCCTGCCGCCGCGAGATTATGTCAGCTCACATAGTTTCCTGATGAAAATCGGCGATCGGCTTGAGATTCAGCCACTGCGCGAGCAATTGACGCGCGCCAATTACCACAGCGTATCCCAGGTCATGGAGGCCGGTGAGTTTGCCGTCCGTGGCGGACTCATTGACCTATTCCCGGCGGGGAGTCATCAACCCTACCGCATCGAACTGTTTGGCGACCGGGTGGAAACCATGCGGGAATTCGACCCGGTGACACAGCGTTCCGGGAAATCGATCAACGCCATTCAACTGCTGCCGGCACGCGAATTTCCGATGACCGAGGAAGCCATCCAACGGTTCCGCCAGGCTTTCCGTGCACACTTCGAGGGCGATCCGCAGAAAGTACCGCTCTACCGGGATATCAGCCAAGGCATCAGTCCAGCGGGCGCCGAATATTATCTGCCGCTTTTTTTCCCCGGCATGTCGGTCATATTCGACTACTTGCCGGCAACCACGCTAGGCATCCTCGATGCCGGCGCGGCAGAAACCGCCAATAACTTTCTGCGTGAAGCCGGGCAAAGGTATGACGAGAGACGCCACGACATTGAACGGCCCTTGCTAGCACCGGCGGAGATTTTCATTACCACGGAGGATTTATTCGAAGGGCTGGCGGCTTGGCCGCTGGTGGAGTTACAGGAATACAGTACCGAGGAAAATCTGTCCGCGGAGTCATCTCCGGCGAAAGGCAGCATGATTACTTACGGCACGCGCCCGCCCGCCAGTTTGCCGGTCGATCATAAATCCGACACGCCTTATAGCGTCCTGTTCGACTATCTGCGCGATTTCCCGGGCCGGGTGTTATTCGTCGCCGATTCCGTCGGGCGACGCGAAACGCTGCGCGGCCTGCTTCAGGAAAATAATTTCCCGACGGAAGATGTCCCCGGCTGGCATATTTTTCTCGAAAGCAAAATAAAACTGGGGCTGACGGTGGCCGATCTGGAGAAAGGCCTCGTGCTTGAAGAGCCCCAGGTCACCCTTATCACCGAAGCGCAGCTTTACGGGGAGCACGCCGCGCAACGGCGCCGGCGCCGGCGCGGAGAACGGGATCCGGAAGCGATTATCCGTAGTCTCGCGGAACTGAAAATCGGCGATCCGGTGGTGCATGAAGATCACGGAGTCGGACGGTATCTCGGACTGCAAACACTCGATATCGGCGACGGACCGGCGGAGTTCCTCGCGCTTGAATACGCCGACGGCGACAAACTCTACATTCCGGTGTTGTCGCTGCACCTCATCAGTCGCTATACCGGCACTGACCCGGAACATGCACCGCTGCATAAACTGGGCGGCGAGGCCTGGGAAAAGGCCAAGCGACGCGCGTTGGAGAAAGCCCACGACACCGCCGTGGAATTGCTTGAAATATATGCACTGCGCGCGGCGCGCCAAGGCCACGCCTTCCCGCCCCCGGAAGAACATTATCAATCGTTCGCCGGCGCCTTTCCTTTTGAAGAGACGCCCGATCAGGAGCGCGCAATCAATGAAGTGCTGCAAGACATGCAATCCACCAAGCCGATGGACCGGCTGGTTTGCGGCGACGTGGGCTTCGGGAAAACGGAAGTGGCCATGCGCGCCACCTTCCTCGCCGTCATGGGCCAGGCACAGGTTGTCGTGCTGGTCCCGACCACGCTGTTGGCGCAACAGCACTTCCAGAATTTTCAGGACCGCTTTGCCGGTTTGCCGTTTCGCATCGAGATGCTGTCGCGGTTTCGCAGTCCGGCTGAACAGCGCCAGGTGTTGTCCGGTCTCACGGACGGTTCGGTGGACGTTGTCATCGGCACGCACCGTTTGCTGCAGGATGATGTGCGCTTCAAGCGTTTAGGGCTCGTCATTATCG
This sequence comes from Sulfuricaulis sp., assembly GCA_030650525.1. Classification (GTDB taxonomy): domain Bacteria; phylum Pseudomonadota; class Gammaproteobacteria; order Acidiferrobacterales; family Sulfurifustaceae; genus Sulfuricaulis. Next base: position 12,167 of record JAUSDQ010000198.1, on the reverse strand, counting down.
ATGAGGAGCACCGCTTCGGCGTGCGCCAGAAGGAACGCCTGAAAAAACTGCGTAGCGAGGCGGATATCCTGGCGCTCACCGCCACCCCGATCCCGCGCACCCTCAATATGTCGCTGGCCGGCCTGCGCGATATTTCCCTGATTACCACCGCCCCGGAAGGCCGGTTATCGGTCAAAACCTTTATCAGCGAACGCAACCGTGCGGTCATCCGCGAGGCCTGTCTGCGCGAAATCCGGCGTGGCGGCCAAGTGTATTACCTGCATAACGAGGTCCGGACTATCGATAAGGCGGCGCACGACTTGAAGGAGCTGATTCCGGAGGCCGATATCCGCATCGCCCACGGGCAAATGCCGGAGCGGGAACTTGAGCACATCATGCTCGATTTTTATCACCAGCGCTTCAATATTCTGGTGTGTTCGACGATTATCGAGTCCGGCATCGACGTGCCGTCAGCCAATACCATCATCATCGAACGCGCGGACAAATTTGGATTGGCGCAGCTGCATCAGTTGCGCGGGCGCGTCGGCCGCTCGCATCACCGCGCCTACGCTTATCTGCTGGTACCGGACCGCCGCGCGCTCACGGAAGATGCGCGCAAACGCCTGGAGGCGATTGAATCGCTGGAGGAACTCGGGGCGGGATTTACGCTGGCCTCGCACGACCTTGAAATTCGCGGTGCCGGCGAGCTGCTGGGTGAAACCCAGAGCGGAATGATCGATGAGGTGGGATTTACGCTGTACTCGGAGCTGCTGAACCGCGCCGTCCAATCGTTACAGGCGGGACGTCTGCCGGGAACGGATACGTCACTACATAGTGGCACGGAAATCAATCTGCACGCGCCGGCACTCTTTCCCGAAAGCTATCTGCCGGACGTACACATGCGCTTGATTCTTTACAAGCGCCTCTCCTCGGTTAAGGCGCTCGGCGCCTTGCAGGAACTGAAGGAAGAAATCATTGACCGCTTTGGCGTGCCGCCTGAATCCGGCCAACTGCTTTTCAGGGCGACTGAACTCAAGATCCTCGCCACACCGATGGGTATCCAGAAAATAGACGCCGGTCCGCGCGGCGCGCGTATCGAATTTATCGACAAACCGGATATCGATCCCGGTGCGATTCTGCGCCTGCTTCAGGTCGCACCGAGAACTTACCGGCTCGACGGCCCGAATCGCTTGCGGATACACGGTGAAATGCCGGATGTTGACTCGCGCATCGAGGCCATACGCCTGTTTCTCGATGCGCTCGCGCCGCAGGCGAAGGCTGCGCGCGGTCGCTGAATCGGCGTCGCCAGTAGCGTATTGCCTGGTTTGCTCTCTACTTTGTTGGGGTTCGCTCTGCTCACCCCAACCTACATATTTAAAGTTCGGGAAACAGCGCGTCTTCAAAACCCAGCATTCGAATATCGCTCAGGCGCATCGGGTACAGGATGCCGTCGAGGTGGTCGCACTCATGTTGCACTACGCGCGCGTGGAAACCGGAAACCGTGCGATCAATCGGTTTACCATGCTGGTCAAAACCGGTGTAACGCAGTTTTTGGTAGCGGTTCACCAAGCCGCGCAAGCCCGGCACACTGAGGCAACCCTCCCAGCCCTCCTCCATTTCATCGCCGATCGGGGTCAGCGTCGGATTAATCAGTACGGTGGTCGGCACCGGTTCAACGTCGGGATAACGTGCATTGGCTTCGACGCTGAAAATGACAATACGCTGCGACACGCCGATCTGCGGGGCCGCGAGGCCGGCGCCGTTCATGGCCGCCATGGTATCGAACATGTCGGAAACCAAAGCATCCAGCGCTGGAGTATTGAACTCCTGCATCAGGTCGGCTTTCCGGTATAACAGCGGATCGCCCATTTTGAGCACGCGTCTGACGGCCATTTTCAACGCTCGAAATTACACGGGGAATAAGCGATACTATAAAATATTCAACGCAAGGAAAATACGGTGCCACGGCTGATTCTGTTTCTCGTTCTGGTTTTTGCGCCATTTACCGCGCCGTACGCGGCCGCCCCCGCAACCAATGTTTACGAAATAGAGATAGTCGTGTTCGAGAACCGGCTGACCGGCCTGGAGGGCGGCGAGTTCTGGCAGCGGGCCAAGGAAAAAACCAATGATGCCGTCGACATGAAGGACGCCGTTGTCGCCGGGGTCACACCTGCCGCCGATACACCGCTCGCCGCCGCCGCGGCGGCGTTGAAAAACTCAGGCCAGCATCGTGTTCTGACTCATCTACGCTGGCAACAGGGCGCTGAAGCCAAATCGTTGTCAAAGCCGGTGAAGATCATGAACATCGAAAACGGACTCGATGGGGCATTACGATTTTATTTGAGCCGTTTCCTGCTTGTGGACGTGGGCCTTACCCTAAAAGAAGCCGCTGGCGGGGCGCTGTCTGGGGGGATGGAAAATGAAGGGACAGTATACCGCTTGAATGAACGCCGGCGCGTGAAATTATCGGAAACTCATTACTTCGATCACCCAAAATTCGGCGCGCTGGTGCGCGTCGCTCCGGCCAAAACAAATTAATCAGGCGCGGACCAGCAGGGGAATAGCCTGCTCGAGAAGGGATCGGACCTTGGCCATGCCTGTCTCCAGGTTTTTCTCGATTTCCTTCAGACTGATCGCCCCATTAGTCTTGCCGGCGGCGGGATTCACCACCACGGCGATCGAGGCGTAACAGAGCCCAAGCTCGCGTGCCAGCCCGGCCTCGGGCATGCCGGTCATGCCAACGATATCCGCGCCATCGCGTTCCATACGCCGGATCTCCGCCGCACTTTCAAATCGCGGACCTTGTGTCGCACCATAGGTGCCCTGCCCGACCGCGTTGAGCTTGGCGCGCGACGCTGCTTCGATCAGGATCTGGCGCAGCTCTTCGCAGTAGGGGTCGGTAAAATCGACATGAGTCACCTTATTATGTTCACTGCCGAAAAAAGTATGGGCACGTCCATGAGTGTAGTCAACGATCTGATTGGGAATAACCACCGTGCCCGGCTCCAGAAAACCCGGAGAAATCCCGCCCACGGCGTTCACGGCGATCACATTAGTGATACCCGTTTGCTTGAGCGCCCAGATGTTGGCGCGGTAATTAACTTCATGGGGTGGAATCGTGTGGCCTGGTCCGTGTCGCGGCAGGAATACCGCCTCCCGGCCGCTCAACTGGCCATAAACCATGGGCGCCGAGGGCTCACCATAAATTGTGCGAATGACTTCGCGCCGTGTAATCTTCAGGTTCTTGAGATTGGTCAGCCCGCTGCCGCCGATAATTGCCACGGTTGTCATTTCGATTGTGCCTCGGCGTAGATACCAGGAACATTACGCAGGTAACCCTTGTAATCCATGCCGCAGCCGAATACATAACGGTCAGGCACCTCCAGACCGGCAAATTCGACATTGATATCGTGTGTGCGCGGACGGTCCTTCACCACCAGTGCCGCCTTGTATACTTCGCGTGCGCCATCGGCACGATAACGCGCCTCGATGCCGGCAAGGGTGGCGCCTTCATCCAGAATATCGTCGATAAGCAATACGACCCGACCACGCGCGTCTTGATGCGGTCCGGATATCCACTGCAGTTGTCCACCCTGCAACCGCTTTCCATAACGTGTCGCGTGAACGTAATCGATCTGCAGGGGAAACTGGAGCAGTGGAAGAATCTTGCCAAACGGGACGACCCCGCCGGTCATGACGCAGATTACCAACGGATCGGCGCCGGATAAGGTTTGATTGATTCGTGAAGCCATGGAAAGGATTGTCGACTCTACTTGTTCGGGGGTATACAGACGGTCCGCCTGCTGCAGGACTTCCCATGCCTGCTGCGCGCTAATCGGGTCAACGGAGATCTGCATTATCTTGCAAGTTAGTAGGTAAACGTTACTACGTCTTCATCCATCGCCTGACTGATGACGTAGGCCCCACCCACCGTTTCTTCGATCTCGGGAATCAATTCATTGCCCCACAGCTCCAGCGTGGGCGTACAAACCTTGAATTTCACACCGGCTTCGTGCGCGTCCTTGATGAAGTCGTAAACGGTCTTGGGACTGCCTTCTTGTACGCGCAGTTTTTCCGCCACACCCTTGATAGCCAACTCACCCGCCCGCCCCGTCAGGATCACTTCAACCTCATACTCCATCGCCGCGGCGACTGTCGCCTGAAAGAATGGCGCACCCAGCTCAGAAGGGTCTGAAGGATCGGTGTTCACCATCACAATCATTAACTTGTTAGCCATAAGGTTCTCCTGGACACAGACGGATCGGCTGTCACCCGCGACGGATTATATCTACACTTCGACGTTTTAGGCTACTGCGGTGAAATTTCATTTTATTAGAGATTTTAAGTTCAGAATTTTAGACTTTTAAGATAGGCACGAAACTTGTCCTTGAGTTCGGCGTGTGTCAGCGCGTACTCGACGGTTGCCTGCAGGTAACCGAATTTGTTACCGCAATCGTAGCGCTTGCCAACAAACTCGTAGGCCAAGACTTTTTCATGGGACAGGAGCGCGGCAATGCCATCCGTCAGCTGAATTTCGCCACCGGCGCCAGGCGTCACATTCTCCAGCATGGCGAAGATTTTAGGTGTCAGGATATAGCGCCCGACTACCGCCAGAGTCGATGGCGCTTTTTCGGGCAGGGGTTTCTCAACAATGGCCTCGACGGTATAGACTCGCTGCTCCGAGAGCTTGCCCTTGACAATGCCGTAACTGCGCGTTTCCTCTTTCGCTACCGTTTGCACGCCAATGACGGAACATTGGTGCTTTTCATAAAGGTCAACCATCTGCTTCAGAACGCCCGGCTCTCCGCTGATCAGGTCATCCGCCAGGATGACGGCAAATGGCGAATCACCGACAACCTGTTTCGCGCACAGCACGGCATGCCCGAGACCCAGCGCCTCGGGCTGCCGGATATACACGCACGACGTGGTGTTCGGCAGGACGTTCTGGACCGTATCCAGCAGCTGTTTCTTTCCATCGGCCTTCAGCTGCGCTTCGAGTTCGTGGGCCTTGTCAAAATGATCTTCAATTGAGCGTTTATTACGGCCGGTGACGAAGATCAGTTCATCGATGCCCGCGGCGATCGCCTCTTCCGCCGCGTACTGAATGAGCGGCTTGTCTACGATCGGCAGCATTTCCTTGGGGCTCGCCTTGGTCACCGGCAAAAAACGCGTGCCCAAACCCGCGACGGGAAATACAGCTTTGGTGACTCGATTCATTTTTATAATTCCAGATTGTTTTTAAATAAAACAAGGTGCGCTGAGTTCGTTCAGCGTCCTATTCCACTGTACTCAAACCCCGCCTCCCGGACAAGCTGCGGGTCATACAAATTCCTGCCGTCAATAATAACGGGTGCTTTCATGATTTTTTTGATGCGCCCGAAGTCCGGGTGACGGAAGGGCTTCCATTCCGTCACCAGAATCATCGCATCGACACCTTCAAGCGCTTGGTACTGTTCGTCCACCAGCTGCAACCGGCCGCTGCTTAGCCAGTCACCGGGAAATTCGCGTTTGGCCGATGGCATGGCAACCGGATCGTAGGCCTTGACCGAAGCGCCTGCTTCGATAAGTTCCCGCAACAATACGACGGAAGATGCCTCGCGCACATCATCCGTTCCCGGCTTGAACGCCAGCCCCCAGAGGCCGATGGTTTTACCCTTCAGCTTGGCGCCGAACCGGCGGCTGATTTTTTCAAACAAGACGTGCTTCTGCGCTTCGTTCCTGGCCTCGACGGCGTTGAGTACTTTCGGTTCGAAATCGTGGTCCTTGGCCATGCGGATCAGCGCCTTCACATCTTTCGGGAAACAGGACCCGCCGTAGCCGGCGCCGGGATAGATAAACGAGTAGCCGATGCGTGAATCGGAACCGATTCCTTGGCGGACATTTTCAACATCCACGCCCATGCGTTCGCAGAGATTGGCAATCTCATTCATAAACGAGATCTTGGTGGCGAGCATGGCATTTCCGGCATACTTGCTCATCTCGGCGTCGCGCACCCCCATGAAAAGCAGACGTTCGTGATTGCGCATGAACGGCAAATAGATGTCGCGCATCACCTTGCGTACCGCTTCGCTGTCAGTACCGATAATCACACGATCCGGGCGCATAAAATCATCGACGGCCGCGCCTTCTTTAAGGAATTCAGGGTTGCTAACGACGTCGAATGGAACGTTGGCGGCGCGTCGACTTAACTCATCCTTTATCGCGTCCCTGACCTTGCCAGCCGTGCCCACCGGAACGGTGGATTTGTCGACGACAATCGTGTAGTCGTTAATATGTCGGCCGATTTCACGGGCTACCGCCAGAACGTATTGCAGATCGGCCGAGCCATCCTCGCCGGGCGGTGTGCCCACGGCGATGAAATACACGTTCGATTCGGCGGTGGGGTCGCCCAGCGATGTGCAAAAACTCAGACGCCCGTTTCGATAATTGTTCGCCACGACAGACTCGAGCCCGGGTTCGTAAATCGGCAGTATTCCCTTTTTAAGCCCCGCGATTTTATTCTTGTCGATATCGACGCAGGTAACGGTATTACCCATTTCCGCAAAGCATGCGCCTGTCACGAGGCCGACATAGCCCGTACCGATAATAGTCAACTTCATGGATTAAATTACCTGCTTGAAGAAAAGGAATTATGGTGAATCTTGAATCCGTCTTTCAAGGCGCTTTTGTCTGTTTCCAGGGGTAAATCACGGCACTTTTATCGTTTCCGGGCGGTGAAACCATCAGTCCGGTATGCTCGGGAACCAGTTCGATCAGCATCCCTCTTAATAAATGCTCGTCGCCCTGATTGCAGGCACGTTGCATGGCATCGAATGTCTTGTCCAATTCCTCCTTGTCCAGCTGCCGGCAGAGGGCGAGGAGTATTTTTGGATGGCTGGTTGCCGCGAGTTTTTCTTTATCATGAAACAGTTCTTCGTAAAGTTTTTCGCCCAGGCGAAGCCCGGTATAGACGATCTCGATGTCTTCACCCGGCGTCTTGCCCGACAGCCGAATCAGCTGTTCCGCCAAGTACGTGATTTTAACCGGTTCCCCCATATCCAGCACAAATATCTCGCCGCCCCGGCCGATGACACCGGCCTGCAGGATGAGTTGACAGGCCTCGGGGATAGTCATGAAGTAGCGGGATATATCCGGGTGCGTCACCGTCACCGGACCACCCTGTGCGATCTGTTGCTGGAACAGCGGGATAACACTCCCGGAAGAGCCCAAAACGTTGCCGAACCGCACGGTAATAAATCGCGTCCTGGCGCGGGCATTCAGGCCTTGACAAAACATTTCCGCCGCGCGCTTGCTGGCGCCCATGACATTGGCCGGATTGACCGCCTTGTCGGTGGAGACCATGACAAATGCCTCACAGCCGTATTTGTCGGCCAGATCCGCCATCACGCGCGTGCCCAGCACGTTATTGACCACCGCCGCGCGCGTCTGGTCCTCGAGAATCGGAACATGCTTATAGGCCGCGGCGTGATAAATAACGGAGGGCGCATAAGTGCGCAACACCTGCTCAACCTGGATGGCATCGCAAACATCTCCCAGCAAGCTGACAAGCGATAGATCCGGCAGCTCACGGCGCAGCTCAAGATCGATGGCGTAAAGATTGAACTCGTTGCGCTCGAGAATAACCAGCCGCGCCGGATTGAGCCGGGCGATCTGGCGGCAAAGCTCGGACCCAATGGAACCCCCTCCGCCCGTTACGAGTATAGTTTTGTCTCGTGTCGATTCAGTAATGGCATGCCAGTCGAGACTGACCGGTTCGCGTCCGAGCAAGTCTTCAATTTTTACATCACGAAGATCCTTGAGGCTGGCCTTCCCACTGACCAGATCCTGGAGTTGCGGTAAAATACGGAAGGGAAGCCCGGTGGGTTCACAGATTTCAACGATGCGTCGAATCTGGCGCGAAGTCGCGGAAGGTAGCGCAATAATAATCAAGTCTATCCCGAGTCTCGTTACAGCTCCCGGAATCTCACTACAGGTCCCCACCACGGGAATACTGTGGATCTCCTTGCCAATCTTGCGCGGGTCATCGTCAACAAAGGCGGCGGGAAGGTACGGACCCGACTGCTCGCGCAAAAGATCACGCACCAGCATTTCACCGGATTTTCCGGCGCCGACAATCAGCGCATTTTTAAAATCGCTCTTGCGACGATGGCTGCGGTCCTGAATCCAGCGGTACAGGTGGCGATCCTTAAGCCAGCGATAGATGAATCGTGAACCGCCGAGCAGCAATACCAGCAGGATACCGTTCAGAATAAAAACCGAGCGAGGGACACCTTGGAGCCGGGTCAGGATGAAGCACGCCATGGCAGACACCGCCACACCGACGGACACCGCCTTGACAATACGCATCAGATCCGGAATCGAAGCAAACCGCCAGATGCCGCGGTAGAGTCCGAAATACCAGAACATCCCGCCCTGCACGATCCAGATGACCGGCAGCAGCATCAGCGCCTGATTAAAATAACCTTCCGGGATGGAGTCGAGATTGAAGCGCAGCCAGTACGCAATAAACCAGGCGATAGGGACCATCAGCAGATCGTGCGCAAAGGCGGCGGCACGCGAGCGGAAGAACCAGAGGATTTCCTTCATCGGTTCATAGTCCGTTATTTTTCATCCCCAATATATGCGATGCATTATAGCCAAACATCCCTATAAAGTCCCCGCTTTCGAGGGGATCGGCATCAAAGGGGTCATGGCCGACGAGCGCCCGTCGAATCCGAACGATGCCGGATGGCCAGCCGCGATACCCGAAAAAAGAAAAGGAAATATAACAGCGCCCAGGCAACAAGTATCGCCGCCTGCACCTCGGCCGAGGCGTGCGCGCCCCACAGTGCCGTAACCCCACAGCCAATCATGATAGCGTACTCAAGAATCACCGTCTTGCGATGCCCCCACCCCGCCTGTACCAGCTGCTGGTAATAATGAGTCTTGTGCGCCTGCCAAATTTTTTCACGCCGCAGCAAGCGCCGGATCAATGTCACCGTGGCGTCCACGATGAAAGGCGAAAATACCAATACGGCAATCCAGAATGGGAAAACCCCATCTCTGGCGCCCCACAGAGACAGCAAAGCCGCGAGCAGGCCAAGCACGGATGAACCGATATCGCCCATGAAAATACGCGCCGGCGGGAAATTGAAAATCAGAAAGCCCGCCGCGGCAGCGGAGATAACCAGGTTGATTGCCATGAATGCGTCATGCCCAGCCATCCATCCCAGAATCGCGAACGCCCCGAAACCTGATACCGCCATGCCTCCGGCAAATCCATCCATGCCATCCATGAAATTGTAAAGATTTATCATCCAGACAATAAACACCGCGGAAAACAGCGAGCCCGCGACATATGACCAGTGCCAGGTTACACCGGGTATTTCAAGTTTTTGCAGGGAAAAACCGCCATAAAGAATCACCGCCGCGGCGATGCCATGGGCCAGAAAACGATAAATCGGCGGAACGGAATAACGGTCGTCGAGCAACGACACGATGGACACCACGAGAATACCGAGCGTAATCTCCGCGAGACCGCGGGTAGGATAGAACAGGCTCACCGCCGCGCCGCAGACAAGGAAGGCGATAAGAATAGCCAGCCCACCGCCGCGGGGTGTTGGACGCTCGTGCAGCGAGCGTTCATTCGGATGATCGAGTATCTGAAACGGCGCCGCGGGATGGCATAAGAGTCGCGTCAGCCACGCGGAAAGAATAATCGACGCCAGAGACAGAAAAATAATTATCAATAGATCGTTTCGCAACCTCGCCTCTTCATCGCCTCACGACTCACGTACTTTACGGTATTCCGTTACCATCTCGGGTAGCGCATGCTCGAGATCCCACCGTGGCTTGAAGCCGAGGTCACGGGAGATTTTGTCCGAGCTGTACCAGGCCGAGCCCGTCAGCTTTCCCAGTCTCTCTGAGTCCAGAAAAAAATGCCGGCCCGTAAGCCAGAAGAAAATATCCCCGCTCTTTGCCGCCAGTTGCAGGACGCTCGGCGGAACAGACCAGCGCGCAACGGGTTTGCCAAGCACCTCGCGGCAGCGCTCGTATATCTGTCGCGTGGAATAAGCTTGACGATCCGTTACTATGTAAGTTTGGCCATCGGCCTCGGGCTTCTCCGCTGCTAACAACAATGCCTGCGCCACATCGTCCACGTGCACCATCGAACGCCGATTTCCCGTATCGGGGATTGGCGGGAACCTCCCTCGGTCAATGGCCGAGATCATGCGTGACAGGTTCCCCTTGCCACCGGGGCCATAGACCAGAGGCAGCCTGAGAACACACACATGCATTCCGTGCGCCAGGCCCGCGGCCAGCACAAGCTTCTCGGCGGCACGCTTGGCTTTACCGTAGGCCGTTTCGGGGGCCGCTGGGCTGGACTCGTCAAGCGCCATATCGCCTCCCTCCCCCATGGCCTTGACGCTACTGACGAAAACAAAACGCCTTACCCCGCTATGCGCGGCTTGAGCGAGCAGCGATCGAGTTGCTTCTACTGTAATCCGCCAGTGGACGTTGGCTGCGCGCGGATCGTTCGCATCTTCCGCGTGGGCGTAGCCTGCCAGGTGAAAGACCGTGTCCACCTGGTCGCAGACATGGTTCGGGAGATCCCGATCCATCAGATCCGCGACCACCTGAGACAGGTTGACGCTCTGCCACAACCGAGCCGCATCTCTGACCCGCGCCTCTCGTACAACAACCTTGACACTTGCGCCCGCCGCAAGCAACCTCGCCACCAGATGCCGACCGATGAAGCCCGTGGCACCGGTAACGAGCACAACCTTACCGGCAAGCTCACTGCCCATAATTTGTCCCGACACCTAGTGTGCTGTCCCAGAAATATGCTGCATAAAATTATGTGTAGGTTGGGTTGAGGCGCTTGCGCCGAAACCCAACAACGGCGCCGAGATGTTGGGGTTCGCTGCGCTCACCCCAACCTACCGGGTATCGCGACTTCGTAAAGATATTTGTGGGACAGCACATTAGCCCTTCATCTTTAAATCACGCAGTTAACGTAGTCCGTGTCATTCATGATGAGGCGAGCCTCCGCGCCTTGCTGATAAACTCGACGACGAGTGCGCTGAAAATACCCAGCATAAGGCCAATACCCATGGCGAACGCAAAATAGGGCAGTGGACGCGGCTTGATGGGATCGGCGGTCAAAGTAGGCGCTTTTATCAAGGTCGTCGGCTTGAACCGCAATGCAGACGCCGCCATGCGCAGATCCATCTGCTGCTGTTCAACCAGGCGATGCTGTTCGAACAACTTCGATTTTTCCGGAAGCAAAATAGACCGAAGCAAATTAGGCCCGTAAGCGGTAATCGCATCGGCGCTGGCAGGCTGTCGAGTCAAAGTGCTTAGCTCCTTTTCATTCGCGGCAATCGCCTGATTGAGGCGCTGACCATGCATTTGTAGCAGATTCAGGGATTGTTGCTGCTCTTTCCGGGCAAGGTCAAATAATTCTTGATGGTCATGCATCACTTTTGCAACTACTTGCGCAAGATATTCCTGAGCGGCATCGGGAGTGGGTCCTCGCGCAAGGATAGAGATCAGGTTGGTGTCCTTTTCCAGGAATGCGGTGTGAATAAAGGGACGCACTCTGCCAATCTCTGTCTTCTCCCGATCCATATCATCTTGCACCATCACGCGTTTCGTGAGGACTGCGGGAGACTCTATTGCCCTATCAGCCCTCATCTGCCCTATCTGCAGCACAGCACGGCTTTCATAGACAGGCGGGGTAAAGAAAATAAAAAGTCCCGCCATTATCGGCGATATGAGAAAAATAGCTAAAATCAAAGTCTTTCTTCTGATTAAAGTGCTCCATAACTTCAGCAGGCTGACATCGTCGTCAGAGAGACGTTGCGTTGATCCCCCCACGGTGGATAGTGGAGGGTTGGATGAATCGGTTTTTGTCATCTTGTATCCTTGTGTTGCATAGAAGCGGTTGTAACGTTTGATCCAGCGCGACTCGGACCATCCGGATTCAAGCTTTGCCCACACCATGAGTTAACGCACATGCCATTCCACACCTCGGAGCCGGTCATTGGCGTTCCACGGACTTGCGATGGAGATCACCGCTCATCTATGGCGATGCTTCGAACCGATCCCGGTGAAAGAACTGCGGAATCCGCGACAGAATCTTTTTGGCGATGAAAAGCGGCGTGACGTTGAGCGAATGTTGACGGCACGCGCGATAAGCCTCGATG